>NZ_CP019323.1:1566354-1879625 GCF_001971585.1 Companilactobacillus allii
GAGTAAATTGGTAAAATAGACTCAAATGAGTTCAAGCTTGTTTTATGCTTAGAACATATGATATTTATATTAAAATGGCATAAGTATGTAGGAATGTATTAAAAATTTCGGCTTAATGTTATCTTTGTTTTAGATAAGGGGGTAATATTATGAATTCAGACAAATTGAAACTGTATAGTACATTAACCATTGGTGTTGTTGCCTTTGTTTTTGAGTTTTTGCTAAAAGAACCCCTTTGGTCTCAAGTTATTATTAGTGTTTTAGGATTGATATTGGCACTGATTATGTTCGTTGATATGATCAAGGTTTTGAGAAGTGGGAATTTTGGTGTCGATTTGTTGGCCATAACTGCAATTGCTGCAACAATATTATTGGGTCAGTATTGGGCTGGATGGATTGTTTTGTTGATGCTAACAGGTGGTGATACTCTTGAAGAGTATGCAGCAAATAAGGCTAAAAGTGAGCTAAAAACTTTATTAGATAATACACCTTCTAAAGCACACTTAATGATTGATGGTGTGGTTAAGGATAGAGATATTGACGATGTTAAAGTTGGAGATATTTTACTGATTCGTCCAAAAGAACAAGTTCCAGTTGATGGTATTGTGATTGAAGGTGAATCAAACGTTGATGAATCTTCATTGACAGGAGAATCGGTTCCAATCAATATTTCTAAGGATTCACATGTTATGTCAGGATCAATTAATAGTGAAGTACCATTTAAAATGAAAGCTGAAAAAATTGCTGCAGATAGTGAATATCAAGCGATTGTAAGATTAGTTAAAGAGTCCGCCACTAATCCAGCACGTTTTGTAAGATTAGCTGATAAATACGCTGTTCCGTTCACTTTGATTGCGTATGTGATTGCAGCAATAGCATGGTATATCTCAAAAGATCCGATTAGAATTGCGCAGGTCTTGGTTGTCGCTTCACCATGTCCACTTATATTGGCAGCACCGATTGCTTTTGTATCAGGGATGAGTCGTACTAGTAGGAATGGTATTATCGTTAAATCTGGAACGGCATTGGAGAAAATTTCATCGGCTAAGTCAATTGCCTTTGATAAAACTGGAACAATTACAAAAGGAAAATTAGTAGTTGATAATTTTGCTGTGAAAAATAATTTTGATGAAGACGAAGTGTTAATATATGCAGCGTCAATCGAGCAAAGTTCTAGTCATGTTATGGCACAAGTCATTGTGGATTTTGCTGTAGATAAGGGATTGAAGCTTAAGAACGCTGAAAATGTTAAAGAAATAACGGCCCAAGGTATTGTTGGTGTAATCGATGGATTAGAAATACGAGTTGGTCAAGAGGACTTCATTACGAATGAATCTGTCAATGAAGTAAGTGGTTCAGGTGTTTATGTGTCAATTGATGGTAAGTACGCCGGTGTTTATAGCCTTCTTGATCAAATTAGACCAGAGTCTAAGGCAACAATTCAACGTTTAAAGGATTTTGATATCAAAAATATTATGATGATATCTGGAGACAAAAAAGAAGCAACCGAATCAGTTGCTTCAGAGGTTGGAATCACACAAACATATCCAACTAGTTTGCCAGCAGATAAAGTGAAAATCATTCAAAGCCTACATAAGGATTATCGCCCGGTTATTATGATTGGGGATGGCGTTAATGATGCTCCAGCATTAGCTTTAGCAGATGCTGGTATAGCTATGGGATACAAGGGAGCTAATGCCGCTAGTGAATCAGCTGATGCAGTTATTTTAAAGGATGATCTAAGTAAAGTGGGGGATGTTGTTAAGATCTCTCGTGATACTTTAAAAATTGCCCGTGAAGCTGTTTTGATCGGTATTTTCATTTGTATAATTCTAATGATAATTGCTGGATTCGGATTGATTCCCACTATAATTGGTGCGATGTTGCAAGAAGTAGTTGATACAGTGACTATTCTTTATGCATTACGTGCTAGAAGCGACAAATTATAACCAACCATATGAATCCAAATCCATATCCTTTTTGTATATTTTGGATACATACGGATTACCTTCAACGATAAAACGCATTTTTTTAGAAGTCCATGGTTCCTTATTTGGGACACCAATTCTAGGTGTTGCCAAGATGTTTTTGGGAATCTGGACTTTTTTTGTTGAAAAAATAAAATTATCTGAGTTTAAGAATGTTCCTGATAACTGCTTATCCCTTATACCAAAGGACCTGATCCATTTTGCTGGTCCATTTGACACGTCAAATCCAGTTTTGTGGCGATTTTCTTCCATCATTTCTAGACCTTTTAGTGGTTGAATACCACGGATCAAGATACCGTTTGGAACACCAGCTTTTTGAATGCTGATATCCATATCAAGCCAGCTATGTATTGAATAGATATAAATGGTCCCACCAGGCTGGTATAAGGGATCATTAGCTTTAGTGTGTCGGCCGTTATAACTATGTGCTGCCATATCTTTTATTCCTAGGTATGCTTCTGTTTCTACAATGATACCTGAAAAAATTCCTTGATCAGAATTATACGTAAAAGTATGGCCTAGCATGTCTTTGGCAATGTCCATTGTTTCGTTATTTTCAAAGTAATTTTGTATATCCAATATGTCCTCCAATAATTTTTTTGAGAAAAACAAGAAAAAGACTTGTCACGTCTTTGTTCTTAATATATAATATTTTTTGTGCTTGAGAAAGAGTAACTTATCTAATACTTTTTATAAGCAGAAAATGACCCGTTGGTCAAGTGGTTAAGACACCGCCCTTTCACGGCGGTAACATGGGTTCAAATCCCGTACGGGTCACTATTTGGAGGATTAGCTCAGCTGGGAGAGCATCTGCCTTACAAGCAGGAGGTCACAGGTTCGATCCCTGTATCCTCCATCATAAAGATGGAACTTAAAAAGATATTCACGTATGTGAGTATCTTTTTTTTGCAAATAAATGACAAGGCTTACATACTAGGTTATGATTGTGGTATTCAAATTTATCATAGGAGTGTGATTAAAATGTTAGAACATCACTTTGCGCCAAAAGTAACTGAGGCTGATAAAGATAGGCTCGTTAAACTAATTAATGATAAGCCATGGATAGTTCCTTCAACAATGTTATTGGAAATTATTCCGGTATCAATTGTTGCTTATGGATTTTTTAGAAATTGTCGTTTAAGAACTAAGCTTAAAATTGAACGTGAAAAAACAATGCAAGCTTATATGAAACGTACTAAATCAGGTGAAATGTCGATGGAAGAACAACATTTTTTGAAACGGTTGTAGAATATAATAAAAGCACGAGATTGACGTAATTTTGTCATAATCTCGTGCTTTCTTATATACTAATAAGATTTTGTTGTAGATCTAATGCAATCTTTTTTAAATTTGATTGAGTTTCTTTGAATAATTTACTATCAAAATTAGTCAATGTCTCTTCGCCAAAGTCTCTATCCTCAATGTATTTATTGTAGCGTATCTCCACTTGCATACTGTTGATATGTTCATTTTTACCGAAATGTTTAGTTATTTTACCACCGGTAAATGGGAAATTATCAGAGACAGTGTATTTGTTTTCAAATAGTTTGTTAGTTAACCATAGGCGATTGATTGAAGTACTCGTGCCATCGTAGTCGTTACCAATAACAAAATCAGCCGGTGACATTTTTTCAAATCTAGGGTAATAGTAAAAACTGTGTAGATCTACTAAATAAATATCGTCAAACACTTCTAGTTTTTTGGTAATTAATTCTGTCAGTAACTGGTGATACGGTAAATAATAATCATCCATTCTATTTCTTATAGTGATATTGCTCAAAGGAACATTGTACAGTGGATGATCAAAAGAATTTTTATTAGGGATAGCGTTGTGCGTAGTATCCAAAAAGAAATTTTGCCTGTTTGGGTCAGCAACATAACGGTTTACATTGTTTTGAATAGTTGTAAATCCCATGTCTGGTAAGAAATCATACAATTCCTTTAAGAACCAATCGGTATTAGTTAATCGTACATTAGATATTAAATCTTGCTTCATTTCATCAGGAACGTATGTACCGCTATGTGGTAGGCTAAAAATGATTGGATAATCATGTAAAGTTGAGTTGAAATAATCAATTCTTTGCATCTAAGTCCTCGTTTCTAGATTATATTAAAAGTAGAAGGTTGCCAATAAGTCGATAGAATAGGTTTGATGTGGAAATCTGTTTGAATTTTTTTAGCAAAACGGCTACAACTATGAAAACAACAATTGTGATAGAAGTTAGAATACTTACATATCCTAATAAGAATAATACCAAAGTTAGAACGACTAGTGTTACTAATTGAGCATAGTCAGCTTTTCCGCCATCGAAATAATCTACTAAAATCGCTGCAATATTCACTAGTAATAGTGGAACCACGAAGGTAAATGAGACAAAATGCATATATGTATACGCTATGGCAATTGACATAAAGCTTGGTATGATAAAACTATCAATAAGTATCTGAATCAGTTTGTATTTTTCGCTGATGTATTTGGTTAGGAATAAGAGCATCAATTGAATGAATATCAAGATAATAACGTTGATATTTAAACTTCTAAACGATAAGAAAATTATAATTACGTAAATTGCACTATAAAGTCCATTGAAATACATATTGGGCTTTAGTGTTCGGATATATTCCTTATAAAAGGCAATCATAGCTATCATAATGGCGAGAAACCAATTTATAGTGTAGTTACCTAAACTATGAGTGAAGATAAAAATAAATGGGAAAACGTGATAACTGATGAACTCGATAACAGATACAATTAATTTCTTATACTTTAAATTGGCCATAACTACTCCTTGTTTTATAAAATTATATTAATGTAGAAAACGGACATCGTCAATTCAATATTTTCATGAAAAAAATTTGTTTTGAATTAAATCTGTGTTAATCTATTAAGAGGTTCCTGATGGGATCCTTTTTTTATTTGCCGTAAAAGGAGAAGCCCTGTAACCGAAAGGTGGAAAAAAATATGTCAAAGAATTACTTATTTACTTCTGAATCTGTTTCAGAAGGACATCCAGATAAAGTCGCAGATCAAATTAGTGATGCGATTCTTGATGCCATTTTAGCTAAAGATAAAGATGCACGTGTTGCCTGCGAAACAACCGTTACTACTGGCTTAGTATTGGTTGTCGGTGAGATTTCAACATCGGCTTATGTTGATATTCAAAACGTTGTTCGTAATACTATCAAAGAAATCGGATATGATGGTACAAATCCTGGTTTTGATGGTAATAGTTGTGCTGTTCTAGTTGCACTTGACGAACAATCACCTGATATTGCACAAGGTGTTGATGATGCGCTTGAAAAACGTGGACAAGATAAAGATTATGATCCATTGGATCAAATCGGTGCTGGGGATCAAGGTTTTGTATTTGGTTTTGCTACAAACGAAACTAAAGAATACATGCCACTTCCCATTTCATTAGCTCATAAACTTATGCGTAAAACCGCAGAAGTTAGAAAGAACAAAACAATTGACTACTTGATGCCAGATGCAAAGTCACAAGTAACAGTTGAATACGATGAAAACGACAAGCCAATACGTGTTGATACGATTGTCTTAAGTACACAGCATAAAGCTGAAGCTACTCTAGAACAAGTACAAAAAGATATCAAAAAATACGTTATCGACGAAGTTGTGCCAAGTAATTTAATTGATGATAAGACTAAGTTTTTGATTAATCCAACTGGTCGCTTTGTTATTGGAGGACCTGAAGGTGATTCTGGTCTAACTGGTAGAAAAGTTATTGTTGATACTTATGGTGGATTTGCTCGCCATGGTGGTGGTGCATTTTCAGGTAAGGACGCAACTAAAGTTGATCGTTCTGCTAGTTATGCTGCAAGATATATCGCTAAGAATCTTGTTGCCGCTGGAATCGCTGAAAAGGTTGAAATCCAAATTGCTTATGCCATTGGTGTTGCAAGACCGGTTTCAATTCACGTAGATACATTTGGTACCAGTGATTATTCAGAAGAACAGATTGTTGAATGCATTGATAAGTATTTTGATTTAAGACCATTGGGTATTATTGAGATGCTTGATTTGCAAAGACCAATTTATAAACAAACAGCTGCATATGGCCATTTTGGACGTACAGATATTGAACTTCCATGGGAAGAACTTGATAAGGTTGATGACATCAAGAGCTTCTTCAAGGATTAGTAGGTGATTACAGAGGCGTTCCTTTGAAGCAATTGCTTTTAAAGGAGTCTCTGTTTTTTTTTTGCAATTTTTAGATTTTGGGGAGGAATTATTTTTAATGGAACAAAAAAATAAATCAAATATAGCAATTGTTACCACAGCAATTTTTATTGCTACATTTATGACGGCGGTCGAAGGAACGATTGTTTCAACGGCTATGCCCACAATTATTGGAAGTTTACATGGGGTTAAATTAATGAATTGGGTTTTCTCAATTTATTTGTTAATGACAGCCGTGTCCACACCAATTTATGGTAAATTATCAGATATTATAGGGCGTAAACCAGTTTTGTTATTTGGACTAGGATTATTCATCGTGGGATCAACGCTTTGTGCAATGTCTAATTCAATGATGACATTGATAATGGCACGTGTTATTCAAGGATTAGGATCAGGGGCTATCCAGCCACTAACATTTACAATTATTGCTGATATTTATCCATTGGATAAACGTGCCAAGATTCTTGGATTCAATGGTTCGGCGTGGGGAATAGCTGCAATTTTGGCTCCTTTACTAGGTGGATTCATTGTTGAAAAATTGAGTTGGCATTGGATATTCTTGATCAACTTACCTGTTGGATTGATCACAATGGCTTTAATTTGGATCTTCTTAAAAGAAGAGAAGCGAGAACATGATAAGGTGAAAATTGATTACACCGGAACAGCATTATTAGTTCTGATACTTTTACCATTAATGTTAGCTTTACAAAATCTAAGTTCTGCCAATGTATTTATTCCTATCGGATTAGTACTTGTTTCAGTTATTTCAGTATTTTTGTTTATTAAAGTTGAAAAAAGAGTGGCAGATCCAATCTTGCCATTACAATTATTTAAAAATAAAACATTTATCATTCAAAATATTATTGCATTACTAGTAAGTGGTTTTTTGATTGGATTTGAAGCTTATATTCCAACATGGATGCAAGGAATTCTCGGACTAAGTCCTTCTATGGGAGGCTTTGCGGTAACACCAAGTTCAGTTGTCTGGATCATTGGATCGTTTTGGGCTGGATCATTGATCAAAAAAATGGCTCCCAATCGTGTTATCTATATAAGTCTGATTTTTCTTGGATTAGCCAACGTAGCATTATTATTTGCAAACGTTTCATCACCATTTGTATATTTCTGTGGTTTGGCTGCAGTTGCTGGATTAGGATTTGGACTAACGATAACGACGACGACTGTAACAACGCAAACTGTTGTTGCACCTGAAAATGTCGGTGTTGCAACTAGTTTTAACACCTTATTACGTACGATTGGTCAATCAATGATGGTTTCAGTTTATGGTATTATTCTTAACACTGCCTTAATTAAAGGTGCAGCTGAGAATAAAAAAATAACTGTCGATATGATGAATCAATTGATTGATCCACAAACCGCCAGTTCCTTACCAGTAGAGCTTTTACCCAAAATGAGACAAATTCTTTTTTCTGGATTGCACAATATGTATATCGCATCTCTAGTATTATTAATATTAGGCCTAATTTTAAACGCCTTTGAGCTTAAGAATAAGAAAATTCTTGGTTCTGAACAATAGAGTTGTAAAAGTTATGATAATCGATGCTAATAAATAACCTCCAACAACATCACTAGGATAATGAACCCCTAGAAATATTCTGCTGTATCCAACCAATAAAACAATTGTAATGGCAACAATGCTAGCAATTACTTTGACACTTAGTTTTTTGAAAATGAGTAAGGCAACAATTAATAGTGAAATATAAAGTGCAAATGAACTTGCAGAGTGACCACTAGGGAAACTGTAACCACCAGCGTATACATAGTGATGGTGCAGTGGGCGTGGTCTTCTTATATTCACTTTGATTGTATGATTTAGCCAAGAAACTATAATTTGGTTCAGTGCTACGAAAAATGCAGCACTGAAATTCCTTGATACAGATAATACAATTACAGAAATAATAGTTAGAACTATGATTGTGTTAGTGTTTCCAAAAGAGGTCATAAATCTAAAGAACCACAATGAAAATGAATTGTGGTGATAAACTTGGTTGATGACAAACTTGTCAAATAGACTAATAAAGTGAGATTTTGTTGCAACGGAGAAACTCCAAATAGTAAAGCAGATTATTAGCAATATATTAGAAAAAAGCACAAATTTTGATATTTTCATTATTTTTACTCTCAATTGTTTAAATTTTGTTTAAGAAATTATATAATAATGCATAGGTATTCATGTGGGGTAAAAGAATATGACAATTACACGTCGTCAGCGTATTCAAGAAGAAAATCGCTTAACTAGATTAAATAATAAAAGCGTTAAAAGTTCAAATATAAGCAAAAATGTTACATTTTTGGGTGGAAGCCTAGTTTTAGGCGGAGTGGTTACTTCACTTGCAAGTGTAGAAACTACTGTGCCAGTCTATGCTGAGGCTACATCTGCAATTAGTGCAATTAGTGCAATTAGTGCAACTAATACAGTCGATACAAGTACTGATATTGTTACACCACGTGGTGTTGGCGATACAAACTTTATAAACTATATTGGTAATTCAGCACGCAAATTGGCCAATAACAATGATATCTATGCCTCAGTAATGATTGCACAAGCAATGGTTGAAAGTGGCTGGGGTACTAGTGGACTTGCTAGTGCACCTAACTATAATTTATTTGGTATTAAGGGTTCGTACAATGGTGAGTCAGTTAATATGGGAACTCAAGAAGATGATGGTACTGGTAGTCTTTATTCGATCAGTTCTAATTTTAGGAAATACCCATCATACAAGGAATCTCTTGAAGACTATGTGTCTTTAATTAGAGGTGGAGTTTCAGGTAATCCTGAGATTTATGCTGGAGCTTGGAAGAGCAATACTACTTCTTATGAAGATGCTACAGCATATTTGACAGGCCGTTATGCTACTGACACTACTTATGCAGACAAATTGAATGCAATTATCAAGAAATATGATTTAACTAAGTTTGATACAGCCGATGGTTCACAGGATCAAACTTATGTATATGCACAAGGTGACACACTACAGTCGGTCGCCGATAAGTTCAATATGACTGTTGAAACATTGATGGATCTTAATAATTTGAAGACATCTAGCTACGTGTATCCAGGTAAGACGTTAACAGTTCTTAAGGTTATTGGTAATGATAATCAAGAACAACCAGTCACTGTGAATAATTTGTCTAACGTTGTTGGAACAACTAGTTCAGATTCAGACACTACTTCAGATGTTTCGGATGTATATGGTAAGAGTCAAGCACCAGTTATCGTTCAAGACGAAACAAACGGAGTTAAAAAATATGACTCTTCAAATAGTTCATCCAATGTTGCAGTTGCAGTTAAGAACACTTTAACATCAGATGATTCGAATAGTAACTCAAGTGATGATACTGTTACCGTTCAAGATGGTGACACGATTGATTCTATTGCTGCACAGGCAAATACAACGACTGATCAGATAAAGCAAGACAATGATTTAAATTCTGATTTATTAGTTGTCGGACAGAAGTTAATGGTATAGTATATAAAGCAACGGAAATAGTAAATTTAAAAAGAATTTCAGAAAGTACGTGGTTAATGTGAACGTATAACTTTTTAAATTGAACTCATCCATTTAATTTAACTGCTGAATTTAGTAGGTGGTTACGAATCGTCCGCGTTAAGGATTTTGAGAGTCACTTCTTTGTGGAGTGGAACTTAGGTGGTAACGCGATAATTCGTCCTATGATATCTTTAATTTAGATATCATGGGACTTTTTTATTATCGTGAATTTTTTTTGGAGGGTGTAAAATGTATAATCACAATACAGTTGAGAAAAAATGGCAAAAGTACTGGAAGGAAAATCAAACTTTCAAGACTACTAATGACAAAAACAAAAAGAACTATTACGCACTAGATATGTTCCCTTATCCATCTGGACAAGGTCTACATGTTGGACATCCAGAAGGGTATACAGCTACTGATATTCTTGCACGTATGAAGCGTGCTCAGGGATATAACGTGTTACATCCAATGGGTTTTGATGCATTTGGATTACCTGCTGAGCAATATGCAATGGATACAGGACATAATCCTGCAGATTTCACTGAGAAGAATATCCAAAACTTCAAGCGTCAAATTAATTCATTAGGATTTTCATATGATTGGGATCGTGAAGTTCAGACTACTGATCCTAAGTATTACAAGTGGACACAATGGATATTTGAACAGATGTACAAAAAAGGTTTGGCTTATGAAGCTGAAGTTCCAGTTAATTGGAGTCCAGATCTTGGTACAGTTGTCGCTAATGAAGAGGTTATCGACGGTAAAACAGAACGTGGTGGATTCCCTGTAGTTAGAAAGCCTATGCGTCAATGGATGCTGAAAATCACAGCCTATGCTGACAGATTGCTGGATGATCTTGATTTGATAGATTGGCCAGAAAGTATCAAAGAAATGCAACGTAACTGGATCGGTAGATCCATTGGGGCACATATTGACTTTGCAGTTGATGGCTTTGATGATAAGAAAATCACAGTCTTCACAACTCGTGCTGATACTGTGTTCGGAGTTTCATATATAGTGTTGGCACCAGAAAATGATCTAGTTGACACAATTACTACAGATGAAAATCGCGAAGCAGTCGAAGCATATAAAGCTGAGGCCTCACGTAAGTCAGATCTTGATAGAACTGACTTGAATCATGATAAAACCGGTGCTTTTACTGGTTCATATGCAATAAACCCTGTAAATGGTGAAAAAGTTCAAATTTGGATTTCTGATTATGTTCTTGCTACTTATGGTACAGGTGCAGTTATGGCTGTTCCTTCAGGTGATCAACGTGATTATGAATTTGCAAAGAAATTTAATTTGCCTATCGTACCAGTTATTGAGGGTGGAGACCTTTCTAAAGAGGCCTATACCGGTGATGGTGCTCATATCAACTCTGGATTCTTAGATGGATTACATAAAGATGATGCAATCAAGAAAATAACTGAATATCTAGAAGATAACGGTTGTGGTAAGAAGTTCGTCAATTACAAACTTCGTGATTGGTTGTTCTCACGTCAAAGATATTGGGGTGAACCAATTCCTATTATCCATTGGGAAGATGGTGAGACAACTCTAGTTCCTGAAGATGAATTACCTTTGAAGTTACCAGCAGAAGCAGATATCAAGCCATCTGGTACAGGTGAATCACCACTCGCTAACTTGACTGACTGGGTTAATGTTGTTGATAAGAACGGTCGTAAGGGCCGTCGTGAAACTAATACGATGCCACAATGGGCTGGTAGTTCTTGGTATTATCTAAGATATATTGATCCACATAATGATGAAAAACTTGCCGATTATGATTTATTGAAAGAATGGCTACCTGTTGATCTATATATTGGTGGTGCAGAACATGCGGTACTTCACTTGTTGTATGCAAGATTCTGGCACAAAGTATTATATGATATGGGTGTAGTTCCAACTAAAGAACCATTCCAAAAGCTATTTAACCAAGGAATGATTTTGGGTGATAATCATGAAAAGATGTCTAAGTCAAAGGGTAATGTTGTCAATCCAGATGATGTTGTCGAGTCATTTGGTGCAGATACTTTGAGAGTTTACGAAATGTTCATGGGTCCATTGGATGCATCTATTCCTTGGTCAGAAAATGGACTTTCAGGTGCTCACAAATTCCTTGATCGTGTGTGGAGATTATTCATAAATGATGATGATTACAGCACACTTCGTGAAGGATATGTAGTCGATACAAACGATGGTAAATTAGATAAGATATATAATGAAACAGTTAAAAAGGTAACTGAAGATTATGATGCATTGCGTTTCAATACAGCAATTTCACAAATGATGGTCTTCGTTAATGAAGCACATAAAACTGACTCTATGCCTAGAGAATATGCTGAAGGATTCGTTAAGTTACTTGCGCCAATTGCTCCACATATGATGGAAGAATTATGGAGTAAGTACGATCATAAAAATTCAATCAGTTATGAACCATGGCCAACTTATGATGAAAGTAAGATGATCTCAGATACTGTTGAATTGATTCTTCAAGTTAATGGTAAATTACGAGACAAGATGGAAGTTCCTGTCGGAATGGGCAAAGAAGAAATTGAAAAACTTGCTCGTGAAGATGAAAAAGTCCAGAAATTTACTGAAGGTAAAAATATTGTCAAAGTAATTGTTATTCCTAATAAGATTGTAAATATCGTTGTTAAATAACATTTTTTATTTCAATTAGAGATTATGATGTAAAAATCATGATCTCTTTTTTTAAGATTTCGTTGCATTTATTGAAAATTAAGAGTAATTTAAGGTTTCTGAGTTCACAATTTTGCTATAATTGAGAAGATAGTTTTTAAGGTGGTGCAGGACTTGAACAAAAACCGTGATGATGAAGAGGTTACACCAGTTCTAAATCCTGAAGCTTCAACACAAGATACAATGTTGAAGGGTTCAGCTTGGATGACTGCTGGTAGTATTTTTTCACGTATTTTAGGTGCGATATATATTATTCCATGGATGGCCTGGATGGGTTCATCCTATCCGCAAGCCAATGCTTTGTATGCAAAAGGGTATAATATCTATAGTTTATTTATTATTATTTCTACTGCTGGTATACCAGGAGCTATTTCAAAGCAGATTTCACATTATAACGCTTTGGACGAATACTCGACTGGTAATAAGTTATTCAAACATGGTTTAAAAATAATGACCATAATGGGTGTAGCTTTTGGAATATTAATGTATTTTGGTGCACCGTTAATGGCAGCCATTTTTGCTGATGGTGATCCAAGAAGTATTCCAGTTATTAAGTCATTGGCAATTGCTGTCTTGATAATTCCAATCCTGAGTATAATGAGAGGGTACATGCAGGGATATTCTGACATGGCACCTTCAGCTATTTCTCAATTTATTGAACAGATTGCTAGAGTTATCTATATGCTTGGCGCAACATATTTAATAATGGAAGTTAATAACGGTAGTTATATTAGCGCAGTTGTTCAGTCAACCTTTGCGGCTTTTATTGGTGCGGCATTTGCTATAGCTATTTTGGCATTCTCATTTATAAAAAAGCTTCCTCATTTACGATCTTTGTCTAGAAATGGGAAAGCCCCTAAAGAATTAAACAAGAATTTTACTAGAGAAATTTTTGAGCAGGCAGTTCCATTTATTATTTTGGACGCTGGTATCACTTTCTTTAATTTATTTGACCAATCAACATTTAATCAATTTATGAGAATGTTTGTAAAAGCCACTGGTGATCAATTGGATAATTACTATTCCTTATTTGGTTTCCAAGCTAACAAACTGATTATGATTATTGTTTCATTATCAACTGCCATGGCAGTTACAGCTATTCCCATTCTTTCTGGGCTGTACTCTAAGGGAGTTAAAAAAGATATTGAGAATCAGATTTCTAATACATTAGAGTTGTTTTTCTTTGTCATGATTCCCGCATCCTTGGGGATGTATGCTGTGTCACAACCATTGTGGACGACATTCTATCGTTATGATCAGTTGGGTATTTTAATGCTACAATTTAGTTCAGTTATCTCAATATTGTTAGGATTATTTACGGTTCTTTCGGCTGTTTTACAAGCTTTGTATCGTAATGGACTAGCAATTAGATACTTTGTTTATGGATTTATTGTAAAGGTAGTAGTACAAATTCCAATGATTGGATTATTCCATGAATTCGGCCCATTAGTTGCAACAAGTATAGGTATGGGTGTTGTTTGTTGGTTGATGACCAAAAAGCTGCATGATATTTATCCATTTGATACTAATCGATTGTCGCGTAGAATAAGTGGTATCATTCTGTTCTCATTGATTATGTTTGCCGTAGTCGTTCTTATCAACTGGATAGTATTCCATTTTGTAGGAAACTCTAATCGAGTATTGAGTATGGTTATCTTAGTTGTGGAAGCTGTTATTGGTGGTTCGATCTACGGATACCTTGTTTTGAAGACACAATTAGCGGATAAGATACTTGGTAGTAAAGTTGAACGCATTAGACGTTTAGTTAAAATTAAGTGAAAATAAAAGCTGACCGGTTTGGTCAGCTTTTTGTGTAGAAAATTTGTGATGGATCAGATTGCTTATAAATAAGAAGATGGAGGTTATATAATGAATTCTATTCGTTTACATTATTTTTGTGATGTTGCCAGATTACGAAGCTTTTCAAAAGCAGCTGAAGAAAATTACATTTCACAAACGGCAATTAGTCAACAAATTGCTAAGTTAGAAGATGAATTACAAATAACTTTATTAGATCGATCAAAGCTTCCTATTGAATTAACAAGAATTGGACAGGTAGTGTATCATCGTTCAAAAATAATATTGGAACAGTATAATGTTTTGAGAGGTGAAATTGTTCAAATGAAACAAACGGATAAGGTAGTGACGGTCGCATATCCCAATGGAGCAGTTGAACCAGTAGAGAAATTTGTGTTACCAAAAATAAAAGAAATTGTTGGTCTAGAATTGTTTTTAGTAAAAAGTGATTTGAATGATATTCAAGATAAATTATTAAATAAGACCGTAGACTTGGCGATTACATTTGATTCTGAAATTACCGAGACGGGCCAGTTATCTACTTTGGATTTAACAAGTGGAAATTATGATGTTGTAGTTGGTGAGAACCATCCCTGGTATTTTATTGATGAAATCAAGCCAGAACAATTAATAAATGAAAAGGTGATCTATGTTCAAAATCGGCCTAACACTAATTCATATTTAAAAATGAAAGATCATTCACAAGCCGACAATGTTCCATTGAATATAACAGCTACGGTTTCTGATATTGATACCGCATTACTATTAGTTCAATTGGATAAGGGAATTACTTTTATGCCTGATTATAAATCTTTAACTAATGAATATAAGAATTTACATCGTGTAAAATTATTAAATAGTCAACATAAATATAGAATTTGCTTAGCTTGGCGTAAAAATGATCAAAATGGAAACTTACAAAAAGTGATAGACAAATTCGATAGATAGAAGCATTCACTTATGAGGTACTAAATTTCGATGTTGGTATTTGATAAAATATTCACATATGATTGATTTATCAAATTAAAGGTGGTACTTACTATGGATAAATATGTTTTTACTGGAGTAGACGGTAATTTTGGTAGAATTGCTGCTGAAACTGCTTTGAAACTTTTAGATAAATCTCAATTGATATTTACTGCACCAACACAACAAGGCGTTGAAAAGTACGCTAAACAAGGCATTGAAACAAGAATAACTGACTTTAATGACTCTGTAGGATTAGCCAAGGCATTTACTGGTGCTACTAAAGTATTGTTAATATCTATGCCTTTTGTTGGAACTAAACGTCAACAAGCACATAAAAATGTCATTGATGCATGTTTAGCTTCTGGTGTAAAACAAATTGTCTATACATCACTTGTTAATGCTAGTGACCCAACCAATCCTAGTATAGAGAAAATTGATCATGCATGGACTGAGTCATACGTTGAAAATACTAAACTTGATTATATTTTCTTGCGTAATTCTCAATATGCTGAAGCAATGATCTCCAATTATTTTGCTATGTTGGAACAAGGTGTGCTATCCAATAATCAAGCTGAAGGAAAGATGGCTTACATTTCTCGCCAAGATTGTGCAATTGCCGCAGCATATGCAATGGCATCTAATTTGGAACATTCTATTTTAAATATTAATGGACCAGAGTTAATTACTATTTCTGACTTAATTGCTATTGGTAACGAAGTAACCGGTAATAAGTTAGCTTATCAAGAAGTTAGTGATGAAGAGGACTATGCTGTTTTTGATAAAATGGGAGTTCCAAGAAATACAGATGGACAATTCAAGAAGGGGAGTTCGGCACCATTTTCTTCTGATGGGATGGTAACTTTTGGCCAAGCTATTCGTGAAGGCAAAATGAGTACTTTCTCAGATGACTTCTTGAAGCTAACCGGTTCTAAACCACGTACTGTAAGAACAATGTTTGAGCATGCTGATGATTATCAAATTGGTGCTAGACATTCAATTGATGCTTAAGTTGGGATGGTGATAAAATGACTGATATAAAAACAGATATTTTAGTTGTTGGTGCAGGAGCTTCAGGAATTGGTGCTGCTTTATCGGCAGCTGAAAAAGGAGCAAGTGTTGTTCTACTTGAAAAAGGTGACAAATTTGGTGGAGCCGGTATGTTTGGTGCACAAGGATTATTTGCCGCGGGTAGTGAATTACAAAAGGAAAATAATATTGATTATTCACCAAAAGATGCTTATCAAGAGATGATGAATTATACACATTATCGTTCCAATACAAGATTGACGCGGGCAATTATCAATAAGTCAGCTGATACAATTTCTTGGCTGTCGAAAAATGGATTAGAAACAGAATTGGTTAATAATACGCAAGAGGTTCATCAAAACCATCCACGTGTTTACCATCAATACATTGATAAGTTTAATGGGTTTCAAAAACTGATAGACAAGTTTATAAGTAATGGTGGTCGATTATTTACAAAAACTGTAATTAAAAAATTTAATTATACTGATGGTAATATTGTAAATGTAGTTATTGATAAAGATGGTCATGAAAGTACAATCTATTGTCAAAAGATCATCTTTTCCGATGGTGGATTTGTTGGTAATTCTGAGATGGTCGATAAATATTTACAAATAAGTAGTAAGAATCTTTTTAGCATGGGTGAACGCAAGGCTACAGGTGATGGAATTAGGATTCTGGCTGAATTAGGTGCAGATACTAGTGGTATGGGTGTTTTTGAAAATCACGCTGCGTCAGTAGTTTCAAATACTGATCCTAAGTGGCATAATGACACAATTTTTACACTAACTAATTTGCCATTTCTATGGTTGAATCGTAATGGTGAACGTTTCGTCAATGAAGATATTTGTTACGACTTTGCCCTATGGGGAAACATTACATATACTAATGGTGGGTATTATTATTTTATTTTGGATCAAAATACCATAGATTATTTGAAATCTAACCAATTAGATTGGACAAATTCTTTTGAAAGAACATTCACTACTCTTGCTCATACTCCAGTTACTCATGTTGTTGGTCCTTTTCCAAATATTGAATCTGATATTCAAGAATCAATCGATAAAGGTGCTACGGTAGTAGGTAAGGATGTTTCAGAACTATCCAAATATTTAGGATGCAATCCAGACACCGTAAATAGGAATTTAAATGAATATAATAAAATTATTTCTGATAACAATGATTCTGATTTTGGTAAGTCTACAGAGTTTTTGAAATTCCCAGTTTCTAAAGGTCCATTTTATGCAATCAAAGCACAGTCCACTACGCTTGGAACTATTGGTGGTGTCAGTGTTAATGATAATCTACAAGCACTTGATAAAAATGGAAGAGTTATTAAAAATGTTTACGCTACTGGTAATAACGCCAGTGGGATGTATGATACATCATATCCAACGCTTGAAGGTATAAGTTGTGCATTTGCCTGGAATTCAGGACGACTTGCTGGTGAAAGTGCTAAAGCAACATTAAATAAATAAAAAATATCGCAGATAGTGTTAAAAAACACATTTGCGATATTTTTTCAGTTCATTTATTTATTAGAGGTGAATTTTTTCATATATTTTGGAATTTTACTAATTAAAGTTGAAGGTAAGACAACATAATTACTTTTATAAATTTGATCAGCAATGTAACTATGAAGGAATAATCCAGTCTGTACAGTTACCAATGAATTTCCAAATTGACCAATAAAACCTGCAAGAACTCCAGTGAGTGTGTCTCCCATACCACCAGTTGCCATACCAGCATTTCCAGCCTGAATTTGAGATACTTTATTTTGATAATAAATCTCAGATAAATGTTTTTTAACAATCAAGGTAGCATTGGGGGCAAGTTTATTTATTGCTTTCAAATTGTTTTCTTTGGTTTGTTCTGGAATCGATAAATTGGATAGGCGCTGCCATTCACCTTGATGTGGTGTTAATATCAAATTATTAATGGATGTCAAATCAATATTGTTTTCTGCTACAACACTTAGTGCAGAGGCATCCATAATAATCGTAGTATTCTCATCGCAATATTTTATGATAAGTTGAATAATCTTGTCAGTAGAATCTGATGTCCCTAGTCCTGGTCCAAGTACTATAACGTTATTTTGGATTATGGCAGCTATTAATTCTTGTGATTTATTATAGTCAATTGTCATTGCTTCTGGAATCTCAACGTTCAAGGCAGTAAACTTCTCAGGGATGGTTGCAACCGTGACTAATCCGGCCCCAGTGTGAATCGCTGCTGATGCTGAAAGTATTGCTGCACCGCCAAAAGGCAATGATCCTGCAATAATTAGCACACGTCCATAATTTCCCTTATACGATTCGGTATTTCTGACTTTAATTACCGTAGATAATACAGATTTATTGATTTTTTCCATTACAAGAACCTCCAATTGTAGTATCATTTAATATTGTAAGCCATAACAAATGTGTTTAACAAGATAATGCCACTGTGGCGGAATTGGCAGACGCGCAGTGTTCAGGTCGCTGTATGGTTAATCCATGTACAAGTTCGAATCTTGCCAGTGGCATATTGAGAATAAAAGAGAACAAAACAAGCATATTTATTTGTAGGAACGTTGATAAATCAGCGTTCCTATTTTTTTACTATGTGATAATTAAAGAAATATAAAGCTATTTTGCACGTTGAATTTAATTGTTTCTCACAGTTTAAAAAAATCGTATCTTTAGGTTGCTCTAAAGTAGTCTTCATAGTTTATGATAGTAGTATTGATTGGGAAAGCTGGTAATTTAATCATGAATAGTAAACAAGTTTCTGAAATAATGGATCTACCTGTTGCGACTCTGCGATATTATGAAAAAATTGGAGTAATACCACCGATAGGCCGTGACAAAAATGGATATCGAGATTATCGACCAAATGATTTGAATTGGATATTTTTAACTAAATGTTTGAAACAAGCAGGATTATCACTTAAATTATTGAAGGAATTTGCGGATCTTAATCAAAAGGATGAAGATACTAGCGAAGAACGAAAAGATATTTTACGTGAACAACTGGATGATCTTAATGATAAGCTAGATGAAATGAATAAGACACGTGACTTATTAGTACATAAAATTGACACATTTGATGATCATATGGTCAAATTTGAATCTGGTGAGATGGATGAAGATCACGTTGAAGAATTGTGGACGATGGGTGAGTTTCAGTCGTCTAAGAAGTAAATATTAATAGTTGTTATATGCGTCAAAAGGGAGCATTAGAAATATGTCAGAGTATTTATCTGAAGGAAGTTCTATAAAGGCAAAAGTATGTGACATTACAATGATCAAGTGTGATGCGATTGTAAATGCCGCAAACAAAACACTATTAGGCGGTGGTGGAGTTGATGGGGCAATCCATACTGCTGCTGGTCCGAAATTATTGGAAGAATGTATTGCTCTTAATGGATGTGAAACTGGTGAGGCCAAGCTGACTAGGGGATACAATTTACCGGCTAGATACATTATTCATACAGTTGGACCAATTTATTCTGGATCTGATAAAGATCCAGTAATGTTGGCTAATTGTTATAAAAATTCTCTAAATGTAGCTAAACAAAACAATCTTCACAGTATAACTTTTGCAGCAATTTCGACTGGTATATATGCTTATCCTATTGATGATGCAGCAAAAATCGCCTTGAACACTATTAAAGATTGGATTGTAGCCAACAAGAATTACAAAGTTGAAGTTTTAATGTCTTGTTTTGACGGAAAAATCAAAGGTTCATACGATAAATATTTGGCTTTTCTTTAAAAAAATCTTACGATTGCTATTAAATGATGGTTATTTGTTGTGCAAACCACTGTGAAAATAGCATAATTATTGTAGTGATTTTTTTTAGAAGGGGAGATATGAATTATGATTAAAGAATTTAAAGACTTTATCAGTCGCGGTAATGTGATGGATCTGGCAGTTGGTGTAATTATGGGTTCTGCATTTACCGCCATAGTACAATCACTTGTTGGTAACTTAGTTAATCCGTTGATAGGAATATTTTTAGGTAAAGTCGACTTAGCAAATTTAAAGGTTGAAGTTGGAGAAGCAACGTTCAAATATGGGGCTTTTTTGGAATCAATTATAAACTTTATAATTATTGCCATCGTTGTTTTCTTATTGGTCAAAGGGATGAATAAGGTTATTAATGCTAGAAAGTCAGCCGAAGATGAAAAAGAAGAAGAAAAGGAATCTTCAACAGATGAAATGATCATGTATCTAAAGAAAATTTCAGAATCAATTGATTCTAATAAAGAAGAACAAAAGTAATGGATTTGCTATATTGGCAAATCTTTTTTTGTTCACTTGTATAATTAACTGCGTTAGAATTAGAAAGTTATTGAAAAATGATTGGGAGGACAATTATTTTGGAGACTGTATTTCTAGTTTTGTTGCTAGTTGCAGCGGTAGTTTTAGCTAATGCAATTTATGCACGTTTCAATATTGTTCCAGTAGCATTTTTGCAAATTGGTGCTGGATTAGTTTTGTCTTTTGTACCATTGTATAAAAATTTTGAATTAGAGCCGGAACTGTTTTTGTTTGCGATTATTTCTATGTTAATGTTTAACGACGGTCAAAATACTAATATTAGAAGACTTATGCATCAAATGGGAACTACCTTGTCTCTGTCAGTTGTACTGGCAATAATTACGATTTTGGTAGTGGGAAGTGTTACCCATGTTTTAATTCCACAATTCTCATTAGCTTTGGCATTAGCTTTAGGAGCAATTATTACACCAACTGATGCTGTCGCAGTTTCGTCTATAACAAGTAAAGTGCTAGTTCCCAAAGAAGCTATGAATACGCTAGAAAACGAGTCGTTATTTAATGATGCCTCTGGTATCGTGGCTTTTAATTTGGCAATTGCTTCAATAGTAACTGGTAAATTTTCAGTAGTTAGTGGTGTTGAGAGCTTTATGTATGTATTTATAGGCGGTATTCTTGTTGGCTTAGTTATGGGCTATATAATTGTCGCCATTAGAATTATGCTGATTAATATGCGCGTTGATACGCCATCAGTGATTGTTCCATATACTCTCTTAACTCCATTTGCAGTTTATTTGATAGCTGAATCAATTGATGTATCAGGTATTCTAGCTGTTGTTGCAACTGGATTGATTCATGGATTACAACAAGATAGATTACGTTTAACAACTTCTAGATTACAGATAGTTATGGGAACGACCTGGTCTATTATTTCCAGTATTTTAAATGGAATTGTATTCGTGTTATTAGGATTGTCACTGCCTGAAGTTATACAAAATTTACAACAACGAGATACGGGTTCAATTGCTATTTTGGTAGGTTTAGGTTTTGTTTTGTATATAATGATGACGTTATTAAGATTCATCTGGACTCAATTTGATTTTGCTAAGATTCGTGCTTGGAATTTTCACGATAAGATTATGAACAGTTTGGTTATGGCTTTGAGTGGAGTACATGGAACCATAACTTTAGCAATGGCTTTTTCTTTGCCATTGACCATAAAAGGTCAACCTTTCGCGTATCGGAATGATATTATTTTTGTGGCAGCAGTGGTTATTTTAATTAGTTTAATTGTTCCTACACTAGTTTTGCCATTTATTCTTCCCAAGAAAGTATCCGTTGTTGATGGGGATGACTTGTCACGAGCAAAGTCTGAAATGGTACGTGATGCCGTTAAAATGGTTCAACATCAATATGGTGATTCACTTGAAAGTGGAGAAATCATCAGAATTATTGGAAGCCAGCGAACAGTGGAAAAGCGTCCTAATAAGTCTGTAATGTCTAATTTATTTGATGAGACTTTTAAGATTGAAAAAGCCGTTATTGAAGATATGTTAAGTAAGGGTGAAATAACGATCCAAGAGTTCAATCTTTATATGATGATGTTACGTAAGACGATTATTGATCACTCAAATGGTTTTAGAAAACAAATGATTTTTATTATAAGATTTACCGTTATTGCCAAAATATCTCTGAGTAAAAGTGCTAGAAAGCGTCGGAGAGAAATAAGAAAAATTAAGAAAAGAAAACGCAGTAGTAGTCGTGAAGATGCGACCGAACGTAACTATCAGTGGGGCCGTATGCGATCAATTGAAGCTGTTCCTTACAAAAAGGTAATGTTATATTTAACTTCTGTGATGACAGAAAAAAATGAGGTTGAAGTTGAACTAGTTAGACGATCATTTGATCAAAGACATCGCAGATTATCTGGTTCTCGTGCATCTCAAGCTAATCAAAATGAACTATTAGTCACAGTATTTCAACATGAACATAATTTTGTTCAGTCTAAAGTTTCTAGTGAAGAGTATAGTCATGAGTTAGGAAATGAACTATATCAACAAATTTCTACTGATCAACTTGTAAGTTTCCAAACCTTTGATTAATTTCCAACAAAAAAGAGACCGATACGGTCTCTTTTTTTGTTGGAAATTAATATTTTTGTGTAACTTCTTCGTTATTTGAAACGAATACTCCCATTTTACCAAGTACCATACCAAGGACAAAACCTAGTAAGGTAGGTGTTACCCAACCAAGTCCCATACTGGCGAATGGTAGGTATTGATGATAAACATTTAATACTGTTTTAACAAAGCCAGTCTGCAATACTGCAGGTGCGGCATTAAACATATCAAGAACAGCAGGTAGTACTGTGAATGCAATAGTCATTTTATAAACGACACCTTTATATGACTTAGTATGAACGGTCAATGATGTTAAGATCAAGGCAAGTGATAGTGGGTAAAGTAACATAAGTACTGGCAATGACCAACTGATGATTGTATCTAGTCCAGCGTTTGCAACTACAAATGAAACGAAACATGTAACACGTAACCATCCTAGATAACTTACTTTAGGGAACAATTTGTGAAAGTCTTGTGCAAATGATGCAACCAATCCAAGAGCTGTTGTGAACACACCTAATGTAACTAAGACACCAAGTAATGCAGCACCAAAGTTGCCGAAGTAATCACCAACGATACTTGATAGTGCATCGCCACCGTTTGCTGATAATTTCATTTTGTTCAAACTGAAGGCACCTAATAAAACTAATCCTAAGTAAACTAAAACCTCAAGTGAGATAGCCATGGTACCGGCTTTAGCAGTAACTGTAGAAAGTTCCTTATTCTTGTAACCTAATCCTTTGACAGCACGAACAAATGTAACGGATAAGGCAAGTAAAGCTACAGCATCGACTGTATTGTATCCTTCTAGTAAACCACTAACAGTAGCGGTTGTTTGATAAGCGGTAGTAGGCATGTGATTTAAGCCACCCATAGGATTAACAAATGCGACTACAAAGATAACTGCTAATAATGCCAAGAAGATAGTATTTAAATATTTACCAACATATTTAACCAATCTATTTTGGTGAACACTCAAGACGTAAGCAAGACTGAAAAATACAGCTGTGAAGATCAACATACTAACTTGATTGTATTGTGCTGGTAGAAATGGTTTTGCGGCCATTTCAAAAGCCGTCGCTGCAGTACGTGGAGTACCAAAGAAAGGTCCAATGGTTAAATGAACTAAAACAAGAAATAATGCGGCATAACGTTTTCCAACTGGGCGGGCTAGATCATATAGACCGTCACTTTTTGTTACCACAACAGCTAGAATTGCTAGTAGTGGGAATAATGATCCAGAAATAGCAAATCCAATTGCGGCAGCAAACCAGTTGTTACCAGCCATTTGTCCCAAGTGAACTGGGAAAATTAAATTACCTGATCCAAAGAACATCCCGAAGATAAGTGAGCTAACAACCAATAGTTGTAAGAATTTACTCTTGTTTGATTTTGATTCCAATAAATCGTTTTGCATAAGTGATCCCCCTAAATGAATCGTATAAATTTGTTTTTTTAAGTCTTATATTTATCTGACTAATCTGTATAATGCCACTAATATCAGAATCCATAATTCTCACCACCTTAAATTTGAAAAAAAAGAGCCCTTCTCCCGATAGGGAAAAGGGCTCCAATAGTAGAACGGTACCACCTTTTTGAGTAGCTAAAAAACTACTCGCTTTAATCGCAAACTGATTAATTTGCTAGCCATATATTGGTGGCAACCACGATAACCTACATATCGGTATCGAGCTCAGAAATGATTTTCAAAATTCCCATAACGACCACTTCCCATTAAACGTGGCTCACTGTGCGTAGTTGAGATTTCTACTTTTTTCTTCAACGCTTGTTTGATTTGTTGTTGCCAATTATAAGCACGGAAAAAGTAAATTGCAAGAGGATTTATTAATTTAATTCTAATTGTTTTTTTCCTTCTATAAATATCTTTTTGAAAAAGTTTGAAATATGGTAATTCAGCAATGAAAAGGTTTACATGAAGAAAATATCCAATATACACTTGTATTAATATAAGAACGGTGTTAAATTAAATTACACAAAATTAATTTTTTTCTAATCGGAGGAGAACGTATTATGACAGAAACAAAGAAAGTAGTATTAGCTTATTCAGGAGGATTGGATACATCAATTGCCATTCCTTGGCTGAAGAATAAAGGATATGACGTCATCGCTTGCTGTATTAATGTTGGTGAAGGCAAGGATGTTGATTTTATTAAAGAAAAAGCAATCAATGCTGGTGCAATTAAGGCCATCGCAATTGATGCAATAGACGAATTCGCAGAAGATTATGCACTTGTTGCGTTGCAAGGACATACTCTTTACGAAGGTATTTACCCGCTACTCTCCGCTCTCTCCCGACCATTGATTAGTAAAAAATTAGTAGAAGTAGCAAAAGAAGAAAATGCCGATGCAATTGCACACGGTTGTACAGGAAAAGGAAACGATCAAGTCCGTTTTGAAGTTTCTATTCATGCTCTAGCCCCCGACCTAGAAGTATTGAGTCCTGTTCGTGACTGGCATTGGGCTCGTGAAGACGAGATCGACTATGCTAAAAAGCACAATATTCCAGTTCCTATTAATCTTGATTCACCATATTCTATCGATGCCAATATTTGGGGTCGTGCCAACGAATGTGGAGTTCTTGAAGATCCATGGGCAGAAGCACCAGAAGATGCCTTTGGTATTACTAAGCCAATTGAAGAAACACCAGATGAACCAACAAGTGTTGAGATTACATTTGAAAAAGGTATTCCAGTTGCCCTTGATGGTATTGAAATGAAGTTTGCTGATATTATCAAAGAACTTAATACTGTTGCTGGTGAAAATGGTATTGGTCGTATCGATCATATCGAAAACCGTTTGGTTGGTATTAAATCTCGTGAGGTTTATGAAACACCAGGTGCTGAAGTATTGATGAAGGCACATAAAGAACTTGAAGATCTTACACTTGAAGGTGGATTGGGTCACTTTAAGCCAGTTATTGAAAAAGAATTGACTGAACTTATTTACAATGGTCTTTGGTTCTCACCACTAATGAAGTCACTTCTAGCATTTCTTGATGAAAGTCAAAAAACTGTTAATGGTGTTATCAAGATGAGATTGTTCAAAGGTAATACATGGATTCAAGGACGTAAGTCACCTAACTCATTGTATGATTTGAATCTTGCTACATACACAGCTTCAGATTCATTTGATCAAGAAGCAGCTAAGGGATTCATTAAACTTTGGGGTCTTTCAACTCAAGTTGCAGCTCAAGTTGCTCAAAAAAATGAGAAAGAAAACACCAAAGAGGTGCAATAATGAGCACACAAAAGCTTTGGGGTGGCCGTTTTCAAGCTCAAGCAGAGTCTTGGGTCGATGAATTTGGCGCTTCAATTAATTTTGATCAACTCATGGCTGATGAAGATATCGAAGGTTCATTGGCACACGTTAAGATGCTCAAGAAAACTCAGATATTGAGTGCAAGTGATTGTGATCAAATAATTTCTGGTTTAAAGGAATTACAAGAGGAGTTGCACGCAGGTAAACTTAAATTCACAGTTGAAAACGAAGATATTCATATGAATATTGAAAGTATTTTAACTGAAAAGATAGGTCCAGTTGCTGGTAAACTACACACAGGTCGCTCACGTAATGATCAAGTTGCTACAGATTTTCATTTGTATGTCAAAAATCGTTTGCCACAGATCGTTGCTGAAATTAAAACTATCCAAAAAACTTTGGTAAGTTTGGCAGAAGACAATGTTGAAACTATAATGCCTGGATACACTCATTTACAACATGCACAACCAATCTCTTATGGTCACTATTTAATGGCATATTATTCTATGCTAAAACGTGATGTAGAGAGATTTGAGTTTAACATGAAACATGCAGATATCTCACCACTTGGTGCAGCAGCATTGGCTGGAACAACTTTCCCTATTGATCGTGAGTTCACTGCTAAAGAGCTTGGATTTAACGATATCTATGTTAATTCACTAGACGCCGTATCTGATCGTGATTTTGCTTTAGAGTTTTTGAGTAATGCATCTATTTTGATGATGCATTTATCAAGATTTTGTGAAGAAATCAGTATGTGGGTCAGTTATGAATTCAATTATTTGGAATTAAGCGACAAATATACAACTGGTAGTTCTATCATGCCTCAGAAGAAGAATCCTGATATGGCAGAATTGATCAGAGGTAAGAGTGGTCGTGTTTATGGACACTTGATTGGATTGTTATCGACTATGAAGTCATTACCATTAGCTTATAATAAAGACTTGCAAGAGGATAAGGAAGGTACTTTTGATACTGTCAAAACCTTACTTCCAGCCTTGAAAGTATTCAATGGTATGATATCGACAATTAAAGTTAATAAAGATAATATGTATCATGCTACCGAGAATGACTTTTCGAATGCTACTGAATTGGCTGATTATTTAGCTACTAAAGGTATTCCATTTAGAGAAGCACATGGCATTGTTGGACAATTGGTATTGAAGGGGATTGAGACTCATAAAAATCTCCAAGATATTTCAATGGAGGAGTTTAAGAAAATTTCACCTCTTATTGAAGATGATATATACAATGAATTGAAACCAGAGGTTGCCGTAGAGAGACGTAATTCTCTTGGCGGTACAGGTTTTAAACAAGTTAAGATGCAAATTGAATTAGCAAAAAAAGATTTGAACTAAATTAAAAAAGGCGAGGCAAAACACAATTAACGTGTTTTGCCTCGCCTTTTTTGTATTTCACAGTGCTTTCACTTGCTGCTGTAAAAAGTAATTCAATAAGTCAGCTTTATCAGGTTTGTCTAAGTAGATGTAGGATCTAGGTACTTTAAACTTTGGAAAATTTCTTTGTACGGTATCCAATGATATTTCATTGGCAAGTTCGGTATGGGAGATAATAGACATTTCATATCCATCTTCAACCGTTCTAGGCTTTCCTAAATTCAAAAATAGACTTATCGACTTATCTTCACCAGATGAGTAGATTATTGCTTGACATTCAGTGTGCAGAAACCTTTTGCGATGTTCTACAGTTTGTTCACCAAGAATTATCTTCCTTGCATATTCACTTCTTAGGGACAAAAGAATTATTGGTAATTTAGGATTATATATCTCCGTTAACTTCATCGTAAACCTTCTCGAATACTTCACATAAACAAGGGATATCATCGTTAAATTCTTTTCCAGCAGCAAGGTATTCTTTAGTGAAGAAATCTTCATGAATAACACGCCAATATTTTAAGCTACGGTCACCTTCACCTTCATGATAAGCATGTTCTGCACTTACTTGTTTGAAGGGGACAATCTCTGTTACAAGAGTTTTAGTTATACAAACTGGTAATTCCTTGTCATCGAGAATAATGTTATAGTCTCCAGTTGTTGGCATATATTCTGTTTTTGTATATAAATCGTATGCTGAAGTTGTCGCCGTTTTGATACCTTTATCGACTAAATTGGCCAGAGTTTTGGGATCACCGCCAAAAATAGTGATGTCTCCGATAGGGTAGTCTTCACGCGGACTTTTATTCTCAAGAAACTTGTCCCAGTAAGCTTTAATAATTTTTTTATCCATGAAGCAAACCTCCAAATATATGAATATATATAAATAATATCATTATTCATATCTTGAAGTTGGTAAATATTTGGGAATTAAATGGCATCAACTAAGCTCCAATTCCACTCACTATTGAATTCACCATATTTAGGTAGTCCGTCGTATTGAAATACGAGAGCTAACTTTTGTTTAACAATATCTGTAAAGTCTGTTTTTGTGACCCAATTGCCATCTTTGGGATCAGTACTTGTTCCAATATTTAAGTTGTCGTCGGTTAATTGATCATCCCAATAAACTAGATGGTTGAGTTTCATTTTTTCGTATTTAATATTTTGAAAATTATTTATTTCCAAAAGTAAGTGCATGGAATTACCAGTATTAGCACGATAATCAGTAACCTCTAATTTATCTTCAAACTGTGGATGAATTTTTGAACTATCATTACCTGCAAGTATATGTTCACCAAAGCTTATTTCTGTTGGGGTAGATAGACCAATTGTTCCTTCTTTACGTTGAAAGTACATTGTGTCAGACCCTTGTAGATCGTTGTCATCGTATATAGTCATAGTTAATTTATGAGGTTTCAAGTCAGTTACATGTGATATATCAAGTTTGGGTATTTTCCAGAGGACTTCTTTTCCGGGATGTGGATTATTCAAATCAGCATCAGGAATCAAGTTTTCTGGTCCATCATCAATTGTATAAGACATCTTCTTTAAAGTAGAACTATTAAGGTCAGTCCAATATCCATGCAAACTGAGGCTCTCACCATTTGGAGTAAACGGAGCATTTTGAGTAGCGTGGGGTGAGGTGATAATTAGTTGAGGCTCATTTGTTGCTGCTCTAGAGATATTTATTGAAGATCTTTTAACAACTGATTTATTTCCTTCTTTATCCATCATCCAGACGTTCACTGTATGTAGTCCTGGTTTGTAATCCTTTACTGAAATTTTCTCATTCCAATCATGGGGAACACCGTCAATTCTATCATTGGAACTTTGAGAATAGCTATTGATCTTCTTTTTGCTATCAAGAGTTTCATCGTCCATGGTCCAATATAGATCTGTTGATAAACTATCAAAATCATACCAACTACCTGACAGATTGTAATTATGGCTATCCGGTTCAATCATATCCGGTTCATCCAGAGTACCGTTTTGATCAAGAATTACTACTGGAGCAAATTTTTCATCTATTATATCGAAACTTCTGGAATATCGTATAGTTTCAGTGTCATCGACCTCTAAAATTTTAGGATCAGTTCGCATTGTCATTCCTGCATCCCATAGGTAGGTTTTTTCATCGATAAAATTTGCAAATCCTTTTTTCTTGTAAATACGTCCTAACCGTTTACCAGCACCAGGCTCGTTTCCTTTGTCACCTGGATCTTCAAAGGTTCTAAAGGAGTTAAATAGTCCCTCAGGAACATTACCGGGCTGATACCACGGAGTACGTCGATATTTATCGTTCATATGGTGCTTCCATGGGTTACCAGTGAATTTTGCTTGTAAAATACCAGTGAACACTAGTGAAAGGATTCCTCCAGAGGCCGTGTAACCTTTGAATTGATGACTAGAGTTAGTAGTTGTTCTAGCAGCCCAAGCAGCTGGACTGTCACTTTTATTCATGTGGAAATTAACTCTGGCATGGATACTATCGGATTGAGCATACATTCCACGATTATTTCCCAGAGATCTCAGTGGTACATATCCGCCATGATAGATTTTTTTGCTCTTATCATATTCTTGAGCATAGTCTTTGTTGAAGGCAATGTCGTGAAAAACAAATCCAATGAAGTCTTTGAATTCTTTATCACCGATATTCTTGTAATTTACTTCTGTTACCATTTCACCAGATTTATTGAATTTGATAATAATAGTTATTTCGATCTTATATTTTATTTTTCCAGCAATATATTGTTGCTGAAAAGTTAATTTTTGCTGTTCATAACCAGTATCAGGGTCCTCTTTATAAAATAATTTTGGGATAGTCAACATTGCAACAGTTGATCCTAGATTGTCAGGTCCCATCATTGAGGGCATTGAACGCTGGTCTGTCACGTGATTATAGTTGTGAATATCTGTGGTAACAAAAGTTCCTTTAGAGCCTGTAACGTCATCTTTTTGCTGACCATCGCCCATATTGTGGGTATAAATATGACGTCCTTTGGTTATAAATTCTTTTCCTATTTCACCATTGTCTTTTTCATCGGAACTTGTCGTATGAAGTTCTTCTTTGTCATTGGCTTTTTGAAGTACAGTCGCAAAGTTAGGTGCTGTTAGGCTATTAAATCTTCCACTTTTACCACGTCCGGTGTCCTTTTGATAGGCTTCTTGAACTTTCATTTCTTTTCTGGCATAAAAAAAGTCCCCAAAGTACAAGAAGGGGGTAGCTTTATTACCACTAGCATATTCAAGCGTTGGTCCTTTACTTAAGCGAAGTGTGTAACTTTGTTTCCATGAAAAATCGTCGTCTTTATTGTTTTGAGTATTAGTGACTTCTTTAGTCTCGTCAACAGTGTTGATTTCTTTTTCATCATTATCTGAATCGGCATTTTCTTCATCATTGTTAACAATTTTTTCTTTATCAGTATTCAATTCTTTTGTTGTAAGTATATTTCCATCGGAATCAGTAATTGAAATACTGAACGAATCGGTTTTGTCTAGTTTGAAGTTAAATGTACCTTGTAATTTTTTATCGGCATGGTTGCTTAAATTAAGAGTGATAATGTCAGTTTCTTTATCTAAAGTGACGTTTTTACTTCCAAGTTCACTTTTAAAAACGTCTAAATCAAACTTTGATGGATCTGAACTATTTATCTTCAATTCTGTTTTATCAGAATCCAAAGTGTAATTAATACTTCCTTGGTAAGTTCCATCCAATTCTGTAATATCAGTTATTTCAGCTGAGGAATTTGTGGTAGTGGCTGCATAACTATAAATTATATTTGTACAGAGTGTTGATAAACTTAAGATTAATATTAGGAATAGAGATAACAAGCTTTTCCTTTTCATTGCGGGGGAATCCTCCGTTGATTCTGATTTGTTTAATCAGATTATCATATGCTTAAATTTTTCACAATTCAAAAAACATAATTTTTTTATTAAACTTTTTGAAATGATTTATTAGAATAATAATTTATTTTATTTTTTATATACGTCAAAAGAGGCCTGAATACAATATTCAGACCTCTTTTTTTTATATTATTTAATGCTTAATTGGTAGTTCAAAAATGAATTCACTGCCGGTTGGTAAATTGCTTCTTACAAATATTTTCCCATGATGATTATTAATTATTTGTTGAGCAATGGCTAGTCCCAATCCGTGACCACCACTATTATGATTTCTTGATTTATCAACACGATAAAATCTTCCAAAAATCTTCTTCTTATCAGTATCACTTATACCAATACCAGTATCAGAGACAATTATTTGATACTTTGAACCATCAATATAGTCATAGATCCTTATGGTCCCATTTTCCGGTGTGTACTTTGTTGCATTGTCTAAAAGTATTATTAGAACCTGTTTGATCTTATCCCGGTCAACATTTAATTTAACATCATTTTTATGATGAATGTTAACTTGGAATACCTTGTTTTGTGAGTTGATGATTTCTTTAAATGGCATAATGGGATCTTTTAAGAAGAACTCAGGGGTGGTTATCTTATAGTCCATCTTAGTTGTTGCCTGATCTGAGCGGGCCAAAATAAGTAGATTATTCGTTAAAGAGTTAAGTCGATTGACTTCATCCAGTGAAACAGAGATCGACTCGGCTTCGTCAATGATGGTTTTGTGAGGTTTAGTCAACATGTATTCTAACTTACCTTGAATAATAGTTAGAGGCGTACGTAATTCATGTGCGGCATCGTTAACAAATTCACTTTGTTGTTTCCATGACTTGATTATAGGAAACATACTGATCCTAGTAAGTACATAGGACAAAATCAAAGCGATGATCCAAAAGATGAAGAAAGTAATGATCAATATTTTTTGGAAGTTATTCACTGCTTGGATTTGAGTATCAATATTTTGCATTATCAACACATAGTTGCCAGCATACATGGGATTATTGTTTGTTTTCGAAACTTTAATTAATAAGGCACGAAAACTCATCTTTTTTATAGTAAGAGTTTGTTTCTTATTGATATTCTTTTTATTCAATTTGATATGTTTTAAGACTGAATATCTATTACCTAAGCTTGTCTTATTCAATAATTTACCACTACTGCTAAATACCAAAATAGAAGCCTGAAATGGCGCTTGAGGATCGGGCTGTCGATTATTTTTTTCATTACTAGTGTCTGGTCCATGTGGTCCATCTTGTGTTTTTTTCTGCAAGGTCGGTTGTTTTTTTACTGAAGCAACTTGGGATTTAATATCAGAATCAATACTTCGATAGGTTGAACTTTGAAATAAATTAAAAATTATTATACCAAGAGTAAGAAAAAGAATAGCAAAGGTCGCCATTATGGATAGGAATAATTGAAACTGTTGTCTACGAGTTATCCGGTTCTGTCTAGTTTTGACTTTCATCTTGAAAAATATACCCAACGTTTCTAATAGTTTTAATTAAGTAATCATTATTTGATGGACGCATTTTTTTACGAAGGTTACTCATATAGACTTCAACAACCGTGATTGAAGTATCTGAATCAAATCCCCAAATACGTTCAAAAATTTGATCCTTAGTTAGAATGGTATTTTTATTTTGTAATAGATAAACTAGTAGATCATATTCCTTACCATTCAATAAAATAGCCTGTTGGTCAGCAAACACTTCATGATTATTCAAATTAACCTTGATGTTGTTGATTCTCAATATCGAATCGTCAGCCAATACACCACTTCGCTTGAGCAAGGCTTTAACACGAGCTTGTAATTCTTCACGGTGAAATGGTTTAGTCAAATAGTCATCAGCACCTAAATCAAAGCCATGAACCTTATCATCTAATTCTGCTTTGGCAGTAAGAATTAGTACAGGAGTTGTAATCTTGTTAGCTCGAATATCTTTTAATATGTCATATCCATTCATCCCCGGTAGCATCAAATCAAGAATTATTAAATCGTGAACATCTTCTATAGCAGCAAATTTGCCACTAAGACCATCATTTTCAATATCAACTTCGGCAATGTCGGAAAGAAACGATGCGACATTACTAGCCAGGTTCTCATCATCTTCCACAACAAGAATCTTAATATTTTTTTGCATAAATTTTCTCCTCAGTATTAGTAGTTCCCATACACTTTGATCAATAAGTTTATTATAAAGCATTTTTTTAACTTTAAGCTTAATTTAAGTTAGCTTGGATAATCTGTTCACATTGTTAAGAAAGGATGTTAAGCAGATGAAAAAAAGACTTAGAAAGTTTAGTCCCATTTTCTTCTCGGTCCTCGTTTATTTCTTCATTTGTTTTTTAATTAATATTGCCTTTTAAGGAATGGAGTTTGATAAATGATGCAAAATGAACCGACGCGTACTACAAAAAAGCAAAAGGTGAGTCTATGGACTAGGATCAAATTGATTAAGTATGATTATTGGTTAATAGCCATTCTAATTTTAGCGACCTTTTTATATACATGGAACATTTGGGAGGCTGGTGAAGCCAATAGCTTTTATACTGCGGCTGTTGTCAGTATGACCAAGAGCTTTAAAAACTTCTGGTATGCCAGTTTTGACCCAGCTGGATTTATTACAGTTGATAAGCCACCCGTTGCACTTTGGTTTATGGCAATTAGTGTCAAGATATTTGGTGTTCATGGTTGGAGTTTAGTTTTATCATCAATTCTATTTGGAATTGGTTCGGTATATCTGATGTACAACCTTATTCACAGGCGATTTGGTAAGATACCTGCTAGATTAGCGGCCTTGATTATGACATTAACGCCTATTGTTGTTGCCGATTCAAGAACTAACAATATGGATGCAACATTGATATTTTTCTTATTATTATCGATATATTTTGTTCAAAAAGCGGTATTTAAGAATCAGCAACGATATTTATGGATAGGCTTTTCATTGATGGGTATTGCTTTCAACGTCAAAATGTTACAGGCCTTTATGATTCTACCGGCCCTATATCTTTATTATTGGATTGCTACTAATATTGGCTGGAAGAAAAAATTAGCTCATCTGGGAATCGCTACAGTTTTCCTAGCGGTGTTTACATTGATTTGGCCATTATCAGTTGATATGACCAATCCATCCAATCGTCCATATGAAGGTGGTTCTGAAACTAATTCAGCGTTGGAGCTTGCCTTTGGATATAACGGTACGCAACGTTTGTTAGGACAAACAACTGGTACTGGTGGAGCATTCCCTGGTATGGGATCGAGTTCCAAGAAGAGTGCTAGTTCAAAAGCTCCTGGATCTTCGTCGAAGAAATCTTCAAATAATCCACCGGCAAAGCCAAGTTCATCAACTTCTAAATCATCATCTAAAAAGCCAACTGGAACGCCTCCAACGAATAAAACTGGAAATGGTCCTGGAGGTAGTACGAAAGGAGCTGGTACTGGTGGTGCTGGGGGTGGAGCCTTTAGTATCGGTAGTGTTGGTCCGTTTAGATTATTTGGACTAGATTTAGGACCTCAAATAAGTTGGTTATTAATTATTTCTATTTTAGGTCTAATATCCAGTTACTTTTATTTCCGTGGTTCACGTATGAAGAAGTGGTGGTCTCTTACACCACAACGTAAGGAATTATGGCTTTGGGCTGGTTGGTTAGTTCCAGTATATGGATTCTTCTCAGTTGCCAGTTTCTTCCATCCTTACTATACAATCATGCTTGCACCAGCGATTGCTGCATTAGGCGGTGTTGGTATTTATACAATGATCAAGCAGTGGAAAGAAAAATCTCTTTGGTCAATGATTTTGCCAATAGCAATACTATCAACAGCTATATTACAAGCGTGGTATGTTGCACAGTATTATTCAATAATAGCTTGGGTATTATTGGGCGTTGGTGTCTTGATATCAATTCCATTATTCGCCCTACCTTGGATTTCTATAAATTTGAAAAACAAGCACATTTGGCCAATTTCTGGAGTTATTTTAATAATGTTGGCACCGACATTTTGGTCATTAACACCAACAATAGCTGGTGAATCTGCGCAGATTCCTACTGCAGGACCTTCATTATTAACATCCAGTGGTGGAATGACTACTGCCGGAGGTATGGGAGGTTCAGTTGATTCTACGTTGCTTAAGTATTTAAAGAAACATCAAGGAAATGCTGAATACTTATTTGCGACAGATGATTCAAGTACAGCTGCACCTTACATTATTTCTACTGGTAAAGCAGTCATGTCTATTGGTGGATTTAATGGAACAGATAAAGCTATTACATTAAAACAATTTAAAAAGTTAGTTAAAGAAGGAAAAGTTAAGTATTACTATTCAGGTGGTAAAACTGGTGGTAGTAATACAGCGATTGTTAACTGGATTAAGAAGAATGCCAAAAAGGTCAAATTAAGTGGCAATAATTCAGCAACATCCTCAATCACCACATCTACAAAAACAAGTTCTACATCTGCAAATGAAATGGGAACACCGCCAACATCTGGAAATGCGCCAAGTGGAGCAGGTGGAAATTCTTCAACAGCACCAACTTCACAAGGAGCAACACCACCATCAGGTTCCTCAAGTAAAAAGATGAAAAAACCATCAGGTTCATCAAGTAAGATGAAGAAACCTTCTAAGAAACCATCTAACATGGGTGGTGCACCTGAAGGAATGACTGGTGGAATGACCGGTGGAATGGGATCATCTGGAACTCTTTATGATCTATCAGATATCTATGATTAAACTTAAATGAAAGGAATGAGTAGTCATGGCTCAATTAATTTCAATTGTCTTACCGGTCTTTAACGAAGAACCAGGTATACAGGCAACTATTGATACATTATTAAATTTCACGGAGCAACAAAAGGAGGATTATGAACTGATTTTCGTTGATGACGGTTCAAAGGATAATTCAGCCCAAATCATTCATAAAGCAATTGAACAAAATCCTAGTATTAAACTAGTTGAGTTTTCACGTAATTTTGGTCATCAATTGGCTATAACTGCGGGTCTTCAATATACTCATGGAGATGCCGTTGTAGTAATGGATGCAGACCTTCAAGATCCACCAGAGGTAATCCCAAGGATGATTGAGAAGTGGCATGCAGGATATGACATTGTTTATGGAAAGAGAATGCAAAGGGATGGTGAAACGGCTTTTAAAAAGTTCACCGCCGCAATGTTTTATCGAACCTTCAAAAAACTAGCAACTATTGATATGCCACTTGATACTGGAGATTTCAGGTTGATGAATCGCAAGGCTGTTAAACAATTGCAAAAATTACATGAACAAGATCCCTTTGTTAGAGGACAAGTTACCTGGATAGGATTCAAACAAACTAGTGTTAAATATCATCGTCAAGAACGTATCGCAGGTGAAACCAAGTATCCTTTGTCCAAGATGATCAAATTAGCAATTGATGGAATCACGTCATTTTCAATGAAACCATTACAGTTCGCAAATATGTTTTCGATTATTCCTTTAGTTAGTGGTGTGTTTTATCTTGGATATTTATTCACGACTGGCAACTATACTGCGTCCTCAGTTGGTGTAACTATATTATTATTCACACTTGGATTGCTGCTATTATCCATAGGAATCCTAGGAAGTTATCTTGGCCGTGTGTTGGACCAAGTCAATAATCGACCAAGGTTTATTGTCAGTGAAACCCAAGGATTTCAAGAGCGTAATAAAGGAATTCATCACTTGGAAACTAGACAGATTCGTAACTAGGTGAAAAATGACACAGATTTTGATTGGAGTAACTAGTTTATTAGTTATTGTTGGTATTCTAGTGATACCAACGGATGCTAATCAGTCAAGTAAAGATAAGGAACGAAACAAAAGAAAAGAAGGGAAGTGACGATTAGTTCTCTCACAAATTTTAATATGATTAACTTAGTGTTTTAACATGTTGAAACAAATTTCAACTATTTGAAGTTGAATGCTTTTTAAACTCACGCTAGTGTGTTAAAGTAGTGATAAATTTGGTAGGTAACGCAATTGTCATGGACAATTGAATACCAGATTGAACATGAACTATCCCATTCATTGAAGAAGCTGATGATAACCCAGTCATCAGCTTTTTTTTGTATAAAAAAATAGGATTTTCACAAAAGTGAAGATCCTATTTTGAGCATCAAATTGAATATTTGAGTAGTATTAGTCACCGTTATAAATAGAATTTTTAACGATTACGTAATCAACTTTTCTAAGTGAATCAAGAGTCTTTCCACCAGCATATGAAATGGCTGATTGGAGATCTTCTTGCATCTCTGTCAATGTGTTTACAATGGATCCTTTATAAGGAACCAACATCTTTTTACCTTCAACGTTCTTATAAACGCCTTTTTGGAATTGAGATGCAGAGCCAAAGTATTCTTTGTACTCTTGACCATCTTTTTCAACAATTTTACCGGGAGACTCAGTATGTCCAGCAAATAGAGAACCAATCATTACCATACTTGCTCCAAAACGTACTGATTTAGCGATGTCACCGTCATTTCTTATACCACCATCAGCTATAATGGGTTTGCTTGCGGCTTTTGCACAGAGTCTAATAGCGGCTAATTGCCAACCACCAGTACCAAATCCTGTTTTTAATTTAGTAATACATGCTTTACCAGGACCAATACCAACCTTAGTGGCATCTGCACCAGCGTTTTCCAATTCACGGACTGCTTCAGGAGTACCGACATTTCCGGCAATTAAAAATGAGTCGGGCAAGTAGGATTTAACACACTTAATCATTTGAATAACACGATCGCTATGACCGTGAGCAACGTCAATTGTTATATAATCTGGTTTTAGTCCTTGATGCTTTAATTCATTGATAAATTCAAATTCTTCATCTTTTATACCAACACTTATTGAGGTAAATAGATTTTTTTTGTTCATATCTTTTATAAATTCAATACGTTTCTCAGGTTGAAAACGATGCATAATGTAAAAATAATTGTTTTCAGCCAATTTTTCAGCTAAGTTTTCATCAATAATGGTTTGCATATTAGCAGGTACCACGGGAATTTTAAAAGTTCGTGGTCCAAAAGTGACACTTGTGTCACATTCTGAACGACTGTCAACAATACATTTATTCGGGATTAGTTGGATATCTTCATAATCAAAAACTTGCATATATTTATTCACTCCAAAATACGAACAATAATTATTTTAATATCTTGTTTTGTTCGCATATATAACTTAACGTGTAACTTACTAATTGTCAATTAAAAAATATGCCATAACCCTTTATTTTTCATAGTACTTTCTAGTACAATTATAAGTAAATTAAATTAATGTATGTTTTCTTTAATAATTGATTTGACAGCATTAAATGAAATTGGTATTATCGTTCTATTATCAAAAAACACCATGAGAATGGCGCTGGTTAAAGACTCACTAAAAAATGGTATATACAAATAGGAGTGGTTATTGTGCATAAGTATTCTGCTGAAGATATTAAAAAGATGACTGTTGATGAAAATGTCGAATTTATTTGTTTGATGTTTACAGATATCAACGGAATCATCAAGAATGTTGAAGTACCAGTATCTCAAATCGATAAGGTGCTTGCTAATAAGATTACATTCGATGGTTCATCAATCGATGGATTTACAAGAATTGAAGAAAGTGACATGTTGTTACATCCTGACTTGTCTACATGGTTGATTTTCCCATGGGGATCAGAACATGGGAAAGTTGCCCGATTGATCTGTGATATTTACACAACTGATGGACAACCCTTTGCAGGAGATCCACGTGTAAACTTACAACGCATTGTTAAAAAGATGCAGAAAATGGGATATACGAACTTCAATATTGGACCTGAACCAGAATTTTTCTTATTTAATACAGATGAAACAGGCCAACCTACACTTAAGCTCAATGATGATGGTAGTTATTTTGATTTCTCACCAGTTGATTTGGGCGAGAATGTTCGTAAAGATATTGTATTAAAACTTGAAAAAATGGGATTTGAAGTTGAAGCAAGTCACCACGAAGTCGCACCTGGTCAACAAGAAATTGATTTCAAGTATGAAAATGCACTTTCAGCAGCTGACAGTATTCAAACATTTAAATTAGTAGTAAAGACTATTGCTAAGGAAAATGGTATGTATGCTACATTTATGCCAAAACCTCTACAAGGTATCAACGGATCCGGAATGCACATTAATATGTCTCTATTCAATGGGGATGTAAACATCTTTGATGATGAAAACGATATGTTATCAGATGTTGCTAAGCAATTTATGAGTGGAATCTTGAAACATGCTAGAGCATTGACAGCAGTCAACAATCCAACAGTTAATTCATACAAACGATTAGTTCCAGGATTTGAAGCACCAACTTATATTGCTTGGTCAAGTAAGAATAGATCACCACTTATCCGTGTACCTGCCGCAAAAGGTAAGTCAAAACGTGTTGAAATGAGAAGTGTTGATCCAACAACCAATCCATATTTGGCCATTGCATGTATTCTTGATGCCGGACTAGATGGAATTGCTAATAACTACGAGTTAATGCCAGAAGTTAAAGAAAACATTTATGAAATGACAGAAGACGAGCGTCGTATTGAAGGCATCGTTGATCTTCCTTCAACACTACATAATTCACTAAAGGCACTACGTAAAGATGAATTCGTTCAATCTTCACTTGGTAAAGGACTAACAAATAGTTTGTTTGCTGCTAAGAATGCAGAGTGGGCACGTTATCAACAAACCGTTTCTCAATGGGAACGTGATACTTATATGCCATTGTATTAATATTTACAGATTGGAATTCAAGTACTAGTTTCTGGACGCCATTAGAAATTAGATGTTAGAATTTGGTGTAATCATTTTTTGATTACTGCTTTCCCCCAGAGAGCATAAAGGATATTGAAGGGGAGACACAACATTTAAATTGTGTCTCCTTTTTTTTGTAAATTTTTTTTGATATTTAGAACTTTTTATATGATATAATTTCATGTGAATTTTCATTTTAATAAATTATATTTTGTTGAGAAGGTTTAAATTTGATTGAGGGAAGAACATCTAAAAAGTTTAATTTCATAATTGTATTGATCACGGCCGTTTTAATGATTTTACAGCGTGCCATGACTTCTAGTACGATGCCAGATTATAGTAGTAATGAATTGAGGTATTTGGCGTACCAATTATTGACGTCTGTTTCAATTTTGGGATTGAATCTATTGCCAATGTATTTTGGCTATTATTCGTCGAGATTTAAAAAAGGAAAGTTTACTCAAAGTATTGGAAAATATATATTGTATTACGTCATTTCTATTTTGGCTATGGATGCAATATTATTGATCCGTTCAACAGAATTAACCTGGCGTAATTTTTGGGCAATTCTGTTTCCGATGAGTACCAATATTTTTGCTTATGGTTCTGCACTGGTATTAGTTATGCTACTTATTCCATATTTATTTACTTATATGGAAGCCAAGAACGACGTGTTTATCAGAAGATTATTGATGGCAACGACGTTTTTATTTGTGATTGTTCCAACACTTTTTGGTCACGATGTTTGGCTATTAAACTCAGGTAGTAATCCAGTCTGGTTACTTTATCTAGTAATTGTTGGTTATGCAATTCAAAGATTTGACTTCATGAAAGTACGATTTAAGTTGCTACATCTGATTGTTAGTGCTGGAATTTACTTTGGGTTGACTTGGCTGATGGAACAAATTTCTTACATGATCAACGAAAATACAGAAGCAATGACTAGATTTGATGTACCGAATTCTATTTTTGCGATGTATTTGACATTTTTTCTGTTTGTGTTTGGAATGGCTATATTCAAGAGATTCAAAACTTCAGCCAGTGTAATTGGAGCTTTTTTAATTAGTGTTCAAGTAGTGATTAATTGGGAACCTAATATTACTTTAATAGAGAAATACCTAACTGGCTTTACGATTAGTTCAACTAAGCAGTGGTTATTAGTATTATTAAAGGATTCGATACTTATGTTTGTTGCTGCCATGGTAATGGCTATAGCTTTAATTTTATTATCAAAAATACCCGTTTTCAAAAAGATAGCATCTAGTTTATCTTTTTCTAACTCTACTGAATTTATGCTTAAATTAAGAAATATTGGTAAGTGGGTTGGTTCTCATAAGAAGATATTCTATTCAGCTTTGTTCTTTTATGTAGTGACAATAGTGCAAATGTTGTCAGTTTCGCCAGCAAAGCTTAAAGTTGGTGTTTCTACTTGGCATCCGTCAATTTTGTATATTCTATTTAGTCGCCAAGCCGCAATTGTTATTAATATGTTGTTTGCAATGTCATTATTGATATTAATATATATGATTACTAAACGTTTTTGGTATTCATTTATTATTCCGTTAATAATTGAATTGGCTTTGGGAATTGCTAATTATCTTAAGATGCCATTGCGTGATGAGCCGGTATTACCGTCTGATTTACAAATGCTTGGTGGTATTAAGGATATTTTAGGGATGGTTAATCCAGCATTGATTATTATTGGGTTTGTATTGATATTTGTCTTCATTTTTGGGGCAGTATTTTTACAACATCGATATTCTCAACAAAGTACTTTAAAAATGACTTGGATAGGAAGAATTATTTGGACAGTTTTGTCAGTAGTATTCCTATCAAGTGCCTTTTTCGTTAACCATGAGAATTCAATCCCGTTTACTGTATTTAATATGTCTAAAATAAATCGTTTCTTTTACAATCAAGAATTAGGTGCACAAGTTAATGGTCCAATTGTGCAGTTTGTAAATAATGTTGATACTAAGGTTATGGATAAACCATCTGGATATTCAAAAGCTGAAGTGAACAAGATTATGAAAAAATATGACAATGAGGCAGATTCCATTAATGAGAATCGTACTTCTTGGTCGAAGGATCAAACATTTATTTTTAATTTAAGTGAAAGTTTCAGTGATCCTGATCGTGTACCTAATCAAGCAGTCACACCGGATCCAATGACAAATATAAGAAACATTAAAAAGAACACGACTTCAGGATTAATGATGTCGACAGGTTATGGTGGCGGTACGGCAAATATTGAATGGGAATCACTTACAGGACTTGATCTAAGCTCGTTATCCCCAACATTGCCAACACCGTACACACAATTGGTAACAAAACAGAATATAGCGCCTAATATTACAAACTTGTTTGATGAAAAAGTTGCCGTTCATCCATATGTTGCATCATTATACAATCGTAAAAATGTCTTTAAAAAATTCGGATTTCAAAAGTTTTATTATGTTGGAAGTAAAGATAAGCTGAAGTACACCAAAAAAATTGACGATAGTCCATATATTGATGATGAATCAGCTTATAAAGATACTTTAGATGTGATTTCTAATTCAACGAATAAGACACAGTTTATTCAACTGTCTACTATGCAAAATCATATGCCGTTTAATAACTACTATAAGAAACATAATTATACGATCAGTGGAAATGCGGCTCCTGATGTATATAGAGCTCGTGTTGAGTATTATTCACAGGGGTTAAATTATACAGATAAAGCGACTAAGAAATTCCTTGCTAAATTAGATGGAATAAATAAACCGATTACTTTAGTTTGGTATGGAGATCATCTTGCTTCGTTGTATGATAATGATTCAATGGATGAGTACGGAATCCAATTGCATCAAACGGATTACTTTATTTACAATAATAAGTATATTCGTGATCGTACTAAGCAAAGCGGGGTACAGGTAATATCACCTTATGAATTTTCTGCATTAGCAATGAAACAGGCTGGAATTAAAGTCAGTCCGTATTATGCAATGATGACTAAAGTGGCATCTACGTTACCTGCTGCAACCACAAACACGTCAGATAACGGTTCTAACGCCTTTAATGGGTCACAAGTATTCATTACTAAGAATAGCAAGAAGATTGAATCAGATAACCTTACAGCCAAGCAAAAAGAAGTTCTGCATGACTATAAGATGATTCAATACGATATTACTGCTGGTAACCAGTACTCTGCTAAATGGGCTGAACAAAAAGTTAAGTAAAGTATTTTTTTGAATAAAAAGGACAAATATCCAGTATTTACGCAAAAGTAAATACTGGATATTTGTCCTTTTATTTAATTAGATCTTAATCTCTACTTATACCAAGAACCGCAGTGGACTTAAATGTCTTATTACTATCTTTTCCAATAGTGAACCAATCAGCTGCACCAATCAAGCCTTCGATTTTTACTACTTCATCTTCTTCGGTGACTTTGCCATCTTCAAAGTTACCTTCAAAAATATTCTCCAAGTAATATCCATCCCCGTCATCACTAAAACGTGATGATGAAGATTTCCAAGCTTTAATATAAGTGTTATCTGTTACTGTGATTGAATCGCCGTTGATCATGTTAATATCTAATTTCATAATTTCGCCCCTTTAGTGGTATCTATCAAAAGTATACCAAATATCACCATCATCGTGAAATGCTTCGCAAATTGACTAATTGTATGCACTCAATAGTACCAAATAATTGTTTGCTAAAAGACCATGGTGGTAAATTACATATATGGCAAGTTTTCCTGCTTTGAAAAGAGGCTAAATCAATGATTCTGTTTATTGCGCTTGCTATTATGATGGGATTGATTTTGCCATTTCAAACTGCAATCAATTCACGTTTGAGAGGCTTAGTTATCTCGCCATATTTAGCTTCTTTGATCTCATTTATGGTTGGTGCTATTTATTTAGGATTCATAACGATAATATCAGGAACCAAGTTAACGGTGCCATTACGCTTGTTTTGGGAAAATCCTTGGTGGATTTGGATAGGTGGAATATTAGGCTTTTCCATTTTAACAATCAATATTTTGGTATTTCCACATTTGGGAGGAGTTCAAACAGCGGTTTTACCCATTGTAAGTCAAATTATTACAGGCTTAATAATCGATAATTTCGGATGGTTTGACTCTAATCAACAAAATCTTACACTGATACGTATCTTGGGTATGATTGTCATGTTGATTGGTGTATATCTTGCAATGATTATTAGTGGACAAATATTACAGCACAAATATATTACTAGAAAACGTCAAACAAATAAGGTTTGGCCTTGGAGATTAATGTCGTTAGCTGCTGGATCAATGATGTCTTTACAAACTGCAATCAATGCCCATTTAGGTGTAGTCGTTAATTCCAAATTGCATGCGTCATTCATATCTTTTTTTGTGGGTACGATTATGTTAGTACTAGTAGTATTATTTTATGATCATGGAATAAGCAATATTAAATTGGCCTTTACCAAGAAAAATCCATGGTGGTTATGGATAGGTGGTATTCTGGGCGGATCTTATGTACTAATTAGTATTGCTATGGTTCCTATACTTGGAACTGGTAAAGTTATAGTCCTGTCTTTACTGGGTCAAGTATCAGCTGGTATGTTGATTGATGAGTTTGGATTGTTTGGTTCTAGGAAGAATCCAATAGTATTAATTCAGGTTATTGGTATCGTAGTTATGATTGCTGGAGTTTTACTGATCAATGCGTGAATGTATGTTTATGAAAACCCTAAAATTGAAAGCGTTTTACAGAAATAGAATAAAATATTTGACAAATTTATGAAAACGTTTAACATTAGGAGATATTAACTATTAAGGAGGTAAACAAGATGAAATATCAAGTAACTTTAAATACGGATACTCAATTGTTTACCGTTTACGAAAAAAACGATTCAAATGTTTTTGCTAACGGTAAAACAATCGAAGAAGCCGTCGGCAAACTTCAAAAAGCCTAAGTAAACAGTATAATGAGAGGTTTAGAACTTATAAAGTTCTGGGCCTCTTTTTTAGTGGCGTGATTATTACAGACATTCTTATTTGGATAGTATTTTTCAAACGGTTGCGCTTACACAAAATGTTAGATACAGTTGTATAGGTAATATTTCAATTTTGGGGGAGTTATTTATGTATAAAATGATTGTTTGTGATCTTGATGAAACATTAATGAATGATGATGGTAGTTTATCTGAAAAAAATGTAGCTGCCATCAAAGCAGCCACTGCTAAAGGAGTACACTTTGTGCCAAATTCAGGCCGAAGCTACACATCATTTCAAAATGATTTAGAGAAAATGAATTTACGTGACCAACCAAATGAGTATTCAATCTCATATAATGGAGGATTAGTTTTAGAGAATAAGGATAATCGTCCATTAATTGTTAATGCAATGCCGTTCGATGTTGCTAAGAGTGTTTTTGAGATCGGTGCAGCTAATAAGAAGGCCGCAACTCACGTTTATACGCAAGACAAATTGTATATTTTCAATCCAGCTACTGATGATTCAATGTATTTGAAGAATCGAGGAGTTTCTTTCAGCACAATGACAACACCTGATTTTGATCAATTTGAAGGTCAAAATATTATGAAGGTAATTATGGCACTGGAAACGATAGATGAACGTAAAGAAATGCGTAAAGATGTTGAAGAACAAGTTGATCCAAGTAAATTAGCAGTAACATTCTCATCTGGACGCTATGTGGAATTCAATCCATCCGGCATTGATAAGGGAAGTGCAGCTATCCAGTTGGGTGAGTCATTAAATATTAAGCCAGAAGAAATTATTGCTGCTGGTGATAATAGTAATGACCTGTCGATGCTTAAAGTAGTTGGTCTACCAGTTAGTGTTGCCAATGGAATTGACAGTGTAAAAGCAGTCGCTAAGTATGTGACTGAAGCTGATAACAATCATGACGCCTTGGCTGAAGTTATTAATAAATTCATACTGTAGACAATAAGTTTTATTTCCTAATCGTAGTGAAAATTGAAGTACAAAAAAATCGCTAGTCAACTGACTAACGATTTTTTGTATACATTATTTGAAACTCTATAAAGCGAACTACGAGGAAGATACCCTCAATGGTCAAAATGCCTTAATAGCAATAGGTACAAGGGCTACAGCCTGTTAAAATATATCCGTGACACACCCGTGACACACTTTAAAAATTCACAAACTTTGCGAGGTTGTTAACAGTATTCATTTGTGTTTTATTAGATATGTGCCAATAAACTTTCATGATTTGGGATGTATCGGAGTGTCCAAGTTGAAGTTGAACAGCTTTGATACTTGAACCAGATTCAAGCATGAGGGAACATGCTGTATGTCTGATTCCGTGAATGTTAATACGTTTTAACTTTTCGTCATGATTTTTATTGTATGTATTTATTATGACCTGTAACCATTTATTGATTTTAGTTAAGCTCAATAGTTCGTTGTATGTGTTAGGGAACAATAATTGATCGTTTGAGCTATCAATATTATAACCAAGGACAAACATTTCTTTTCTCAATTCTTTAAGCCACTTTTTTAAAACTGAACAAGTTTGACTATCAAGACCGATAGTTCTAACAGACGTTTTAGTTTTAGGTGTAGAAATAATAGGTTTATTATCTATTCCACGACTTACAGTTTTATTGATGGTTAAAGTTTTATTATCAAAATCAATATCGTTGATCTGCAATGCTAAGAGTTCACCTTTTCTCATTCCGGAAAAAAATAAAAGTCTGAACATTGCTACAGCTTTTTGATTATGGTCGGAATAAGTTTTATATAGTTGGTCAAAGAACATAGCTGTTTCTTCCTTAGTCCAAAAATTAGCTGGTTTATTAACCACTTGTTGTTTTTTCTTTGGCATTACAATTAAGCTCATAGGGTTATCATAGATAATCTTTAATCTAATGGCTTCTTTAAATACAAGATTCGCATAGTATTTAACCATTTTGAATGATGATAGTTCATTAGACCACTTATTAACCGCTTCCTGGCACATAGGAGTGGTTATTTTTTTTATCTTGAAACTTCCTAGTGGAGGCAAGATGTGGTGCTTAAAAAGCCCCTCAACACGATTTAGCGTGCTCTCTTTGACTGTATTTTTATAGGACTCAAGAAAATATTCATATACTCTTTTATAAGTAAGATCAGAGTCGTTAGAATATCCATGGTTATCAATTTCAGATAATTTTGCATTTAGAAACTTTTGACACTCCGCCTTAGTTTTAAAGCCACGTTTTGTAGTTCTTTTTACTTTATTTGTTAATGGATCAATGCTACTAGGATAAATACATCTCCACATTGACTTGCCATTTTTTAATGTATATTTTGTTATTGTTGCCATATTATTACTCCTCATTTCAAGCGTGGGAGCGCAAATTATGAGAGTAAATCAGGTATCACCTCCTTAATTTTGGTAAAAATAAATAAGCCTACTTGAGACTTAGATTTATTTTTGTGATTAATTGTCAAATTTCATTTCATTACCAACATCACGATGAGCAATTTGCTGTCCATTGGGTAAAATGATTTTAATATTTGGTGTCTCTACATTATTAGCATCGGCACGTCTTAGAGTTACTGCCTGTAATAATGTTATAAGTGGCTCTAAATCATTATGAGAATAATCCTCCCAAGCTTCAAAACCAGTCCAAGTTACGGTATTACCAGTCTGATCATAACTAACATCAGTTGCATTACCACGGTTTACATAACCATTCAATTGTTTAGTATATTTATCGTATTTATTTATTTTCTTTTTAGGTGTGTTTTTATGATTGGTATTTTCAATAAAAATAGCGCCATCATTATTAGTAAGTCGATTACTAATTTTTGCTTCTATATAATATTCGATCTCTTTCTTGTCTGTTTCACCTGTACCAGGACCATTTAATTTGATGGTCCATTTTCCGTTATTATTAGCAGTAATTTTTTTAATTACTCGATAATTATCATCTGGATTTTCAAATTTAATAATTGCGTTTGGTGAACTAGTACCACTAGCAGTAATAGTATTTCCATCGGTATTATTGATAATTAAAGCATTATTGGAATTAGAATGATTTACATGCAATTTTGTATATGCTGATTCTGGGATGTCTCCGACAGATATTTTAAGTGTATCTGATTTTTTACCATTTTTTTGGGCCGTAACTTTATAATCAGTACGATCATCTAACCCAGTTGCTTTAAAAGTACCGTTCCCATTAGACTTAACAATAATATTGTCATCTATGCCATCAGCATCTTTTAAAATCACTTTACTGTTTGATAGTGTTTCACCATATAAAACACCTTTGGTATGTGTACCATTAATATGTACATTCTTAGATCTTAATTTTAAAAATGGTGTGGGATGAATAATACTGTCAGCATTAGAAACTATGCCATTTAACAAAGGTATTATAAGTATTACCGATACAATTACTGAAATTACAAATAATATCTTGTTGTATTTTTTACTTTTATAACTTCTAAACATCCAATAAATTAGTGCAACAATCAGTAATACATTAAAAATTATCCAAAAATAGTCCATTAACTTTTCCCCCATAAATATATATTTAATCAGTATAAGTATATCAGAAGGGATGTATTAAAAATCACATTACAGCCATTTTTCTTTTGGCAATATATTCATATTTTAATGGAATACAGAATTGCTGAATGAACATAATATAGCTATTGAAGTGGATATCATAATCTTTACAATATTGTAGTAGTAAATCTATGGCTACTTTATTAGCAGCACTTTCAGCATTAATTTTTCCCACACTAGACTTGTCATACATATAGCAAGAATCACCATTAAGCATATGACCAATCTCATGAGCTACCACCATTGGTAGTTCCTCTTGCTTGTACCAATTCGTATTAATAAACATCATGTTACGTTCTGGTATAGCTAAGGAAGGCCAATCAGAATCTATTCCATTAAGTAATTCGAATCCTATGTGATGATCTAATGCGTAATTCAGTAAGTAAGTTGTAACATCACTCATATATTATTTTCCCCCATCTAAGATACGTCTAATCATTTCTAATTCCTCTGGTGGTATTTCTCTACCACCATAGCTCATGATAGTGTAGTCATCTTGCATAGCATCTTTAATATCTACTTTTTTAGACTTAGCGTTAATAGTAGAATTATCGCCAGCTAGGTCATTATATGAAACTCCAAGTATTTCAGCAATTTTTGTTAAAGTCTCTAATGAGGGATTTTTTCCTTTATTATATTGATAAATCATATTTTTACTTAATCCGGCTTTAAGTGCCACATCTTGAAGGTTCATATTTCTTTTTTTTGCATATTTTTTTATGTTCTCATACACCGTCATAGCAATGGTTCCTCCTATTTTAAATAGGATGAATTTACACCTATGGAATAAAAACGTTGCATATTTTTACACCTGTGGTATTATTAATTCATCAAGTAATTGAGCGACAGAAACAAACGACCACCGATACAATGCTTTGGCGAGAATTGCGGTAGTAATAGGGTTTAAATTGCTTATTTAATATGCCTTAATATTACACCAGCACTGTTATTTTGGCAATAACTTGATGAAAAAATAACAGTAAAGGAGGTAGGAAATATGGATGATCAAAAGTATTGGTTTTTATTAGGAATATCTACCATTCTTTCAATATTTGCTCTGGTGTTAGGCATTCTGCAGTTGATAGGTTAACTTCATAAGGTTCGAATATATGGAATAACCAAATTATAACAATAGAAAGGAGTTGATTACATGCCAGAACAACAATTCGCAAAGGTAGCACATGATATTGAACGATCAATTAAGGTCGCATTGCTTAATCGAGATATGACTCAAAAAGAGTTAGCTGAATTGATTCATGCTAATCCACAACAACTAAATAGAGCCATTAAAGGTGACATGACACCTAAGTCACGTGAACTACGTGAACAAGTAGCACGAGTTTTAAATCTATAAAAAAGAGGGGAGTAAGTAATGAACAACTTACAGGAATTTAATTTTAAAGGAAACAATGTACGAACAGTGCAAATTGATAATGAACCATATTTTGTTGGTAATGACGTTGCAAATGTTCTTGGATATTCCAGAAGTAGAAAAGCTATTCAAGATCATGTGGATAATGATGATAAATGTGACGTCCCAATTCAGGACGCCATAGGTAGAAATCAGAATACAACAGTCATCAATGAATCAGGTCTTTACAGTTTGATTCTTTCAAGTAAGTTACCAACAGCTAAGGAATTCAAACATTGGGTAACGTCAGAAGTTCTACCGTCAATCAGAAAGCATGGCGCTTATCTAACTGATTCAGCAATTGAGAATACGCTAACTGATCCAGATTATTTGATTAGATTAGCTACACAACTTAAGACAGAACGTGAAGGTAGATTGATTGCGGAGAAACAAGCTAAGGAAATGAAACCTAAAGCAATTTTTGCAGATTCAGTGACAACAAGTAATTCAACAATTTTGGTTGGTGAATTAGCAAAGATACTAAAGGGCAACGGTGTGGAGATTGGTCAAAACAGATTGTTTAAATGGTTACGTGAAAATGGCTATTTAATAAAGCGTCACGGTGCTGACTACAATTCTCCAACACAAAAATCAATGGATATGGGATTATTCAAGATTAAAGAATCCAGTCATGTAAATGGCAATGGTGTAACCGTTGTTACTAAGACACCTAAAGTAACTGGCAGAGGCCAACAATACTTCATTAACAAGTTTTTAAATATAAATGTCTTATTGGAGGTGTAACACATGGACAAATTCAATTATGTAAAAGAACTTTGGTACTTAGATTCTAAAGCTGAAATTAAAACGAGCTTACAGGAACGTCATCTGACATTCGAGCAAGCTCAAGTAGTTCTTGAAGACACTATTAGAGATTTAAACAACGAGTCAAAGTCAAGACTACTTTAAATCTGGATAATGGCCTTCAAATTGATCTAATGAATGTTTATAGGCTTCTTCAAAAATATCAAGCTTAACTGGGTCGTGTTCTTCATTGCTAGAAATTACAGCGGCTTGTGCAAAAGCCATTGCCATTTGATGTTCACGTTCAGAAACCATATTCTTTTCGCCTCGAATGTATGTGGAATAACTAAATTATACCAGCATAAAGGAAGTGAATTACATGCAAACAAGACCGATTGAAATACTACTAAGTGAACAACAGTTAACAGGTATTCAGAATCAAATTTATTCAAAAGTTTCAGAAGCAGTTGAGCAATCAAGCCAATCAAAAACTTGGATGAAACAATCAGATTTACCTAAATATCTGCCTATTTCAGATAACACAATTCGAGAACATTTGAAAGACCTGCCGTTCCATGTCGTAGGTGGCACAAAGTTTTACAACAAAAATGAAGTAGATCAATTTCTATTAACAAAATAAAAACAAGCGTGGGAGCAAAGTTTTATGAGAAGCATATCAATACCAGCTATCGTGTGGGTGCCAGTGGCAGTTTGGTTCGTTACATACGAGCTGACTAAATTTCATGGTATTAAAGGTTGGCTGAAAGAAAATACAGACTTTTATATGTAAGGAGGGATGTTATGAATGCATTAAAAAAAGCCATTACAGGAATACATGAGTGGCTTAGAGATTTCGATTTTGACTGGGAAGTAGTGGGAATGATCCTACAAGGAATATCAGTACTTTGCTGGATCTATATTGCTTTCTTCGGCAGCAATTAGGGTTTTACGGTAATCTTTTAATTTCTTGTTCTTGATAACGGTATCGGCATAATCAATTTTAACTTTAAATTTAAATTTTTTATATGGTGTTTTTATTATCACACGTTCTTTTCTCGTCTTATGAGTATCACTTTTTTTATCCTTATAAAAAAAATAAAGTAGTGAAAGATTTACAACATCATAGCAATCTAATCTAATTGGAAACTTATGTTTAGCACTAGGTATTAAAAGAAGCAATGGTTGACCCTTAAATTCTTTAGAAGGATTTTTAAATATTAATTCATCATTCAATTTAAATCCCTTTTTTAATTCAATGCTTTCAATAGTTATAGGGAGGTTTCTTTCATTCTTAATTACCAATGAAATAGCAACTAAATCTGTAGACTTTGCAATGCTTTCGGAAGAAGTAATTGGGTTAGACTCAACAATTAATTTTGAACTGTTAGCCCAATATGAATCAAAAACTTTATCTTTTTCACAACCTAGTTTCGGTTTTTTTAATAGATATCCAATTGCCTGAAGCGACAATCCCAAAGTACCTGTAATAGCACCAATCATAGCAACAAAATTTGTTGGAGCATCAAAACGCATTATAAATTCCCCCATAAATAAATTAATTATATCAGAGGAGGTAACCATATGAACGAAGATTATCCAAAACTAACAAGCAAGAAGTACGATCCAATTCGTGACACTGAACCATACGATGTCATGATTGATGACAAACTGACGGGAGATGAACCACGTGAATGAAGACATTGTTCGAATTGACCAGGCTTTAAAACGATTGTCCACGATTAGCGAGACTATCGGATATGCCGATTGCAATAAGGAAATCATTAGAAACAACATGGTCTTAGCTACAAATGATGATGATGCAGAAGCATATTCTAACGGTCTGGAGCGAATGGAAGAAAGTATTGAAGACTATGAACATGAGCGAGAAAACGCTGTACAAGATGTCAAGGATGCATTCGACCACTATTACTCATAAGGAGGTGAGAGCATGAACGACTTAGAAAAGCTAGTTGATCTATCTATTCAATTCGGACAGATGAGGGTTCTAGTTAATCGTGAACCGACTCACTGGTACGTACATGAATTTCTTAGATTAGCTGGCGAAATGAACGAACAAAAAAAGTCGCTCTCAACGGCAATTGAGAACGACAAACTAACTATATTAATCAACAAATCAATTATATCACAGAGGGAGAATGAATAAATGGCAACATTATATGAATTAACGGGTAGTTATCATAAGTTACTTGAATTATCAGAAGATACAGACCCAACGCTTTTCAGTGACACGATGGATTCTATTACAGATGCTATCGAGGATAAGGCCGTTGGTTACGCAAAGGTTGATAAAGAGTTAGATAAGGACGAACAAGCATTAAAAGATGAAGCTAGTAGGTTATCAGCACGTGCTAAATCTATTGCTACCAATCGTAAGATTTTAAAGCAAAACTTACAAGAGGCTATGGAAACTACAGGAAAAACTAAGATCAAAACAAATGAATTTACTATTTATATTCAAAATAATGCTCCATCTGTGAGAATTCCTGATGAAAGTTTGATTCCAGCTTACCTAACTAAAACTGTGGTAGCACCAGACAAAACTAGAATCAAACAACTATTAAAGGAAGGAAAAGATGTGCCTGGTGCTGAATTAAGTGTCAGTTCATCTTTACGGATTAGATAAATTGAAGGAAGTTTGGAAACCGGTTTATGGATTCGAAAGGCTATATGAAGTTTCAAATAAAGGCAATGTAAAAAGTTTGTATAGGTATAAAAAACGTCTTGTTCCTTTCAAACAGAAAAATGGATATCTCTCTATAACTCTTTATAAAGACGGTAAAGAATACTTTAAATTGGTTCACAGACTAGTTGCACTATCTTTTATTCCTAATCCTAGTAACAAAAAACAGGTAAACCACATTGATGAAAATAAAACCAACAATTGTGTCGACAATCTAGAGTGGATGACTCCCAAAGAAAATATGAATTATGGAACAGCAAGAGAAAGAACTAATAAGTCACAAGGACAATCGGTTATTCAAATGGATCAATTTGGAAATATAATCGGACACTTCGACACTGAAAATGAAGCGGCCATTTTGTCCGGTGCAAATAGATATAAAATTTCCGCTGTAATCAATGGTCATAGAAATTTAGCCGGTGGATATAAATGGATGAAGGCAGGTGAGTAGCAGATTGTTTCAATTAAGAGACTACCAACTTGAAGAATTAAATAAGATTTATGATTCTTTCAATCATGGACATCGTTCAATAATTGTACAATCCCCTCCCTAGAACTGGGAAAACAGTTTTAATGGCTGAAATCGCCCGCCGAGCGACTGACAAGGGCAACCGTATTTTATTTGTTGTCCATCGTAAAGAAATCGTGGATCAAGTTGTTTCGACATTTAAAGCACAAGGCGTTGATATGTCACTCGCAAAAATAGGAATGGTTCAAACAATTACTAGACACGTAGACAAGTTAAAACCACCCTCAATTATATTTGTCGATGAAGCACACCATGCGCTCGCTAAGAGCTATAGACGAATACTTGATAAATTCCCACAAGCCTTAAAACTATTGTTCACAGCTACGCCATATCGATTGAATGGGCAAGGATTTGAAGACGTTGCAGATGATTTAATAATTGGCAATCCTATCAAACAATTGATTAAAGAAGGATTCCTGGCGCCAGTTGATTACTATGCACCTAAACAGTTAAATTCATCGCAATTAAAGGTCAAACGTAATGGAGAGTTTGATGAAAAATCAATTGAAGATGCGTTCAAACCGAAAGTTTATGGCAATGCCGTTAAAACTTTCAAGAAGTTAGGTGGTAATAAACAGGCTATTGCATACACCTACAATGTGGCAAGTGCTGAACGATTAGCAAACGAATTGAATGGTAATGGAGTAGTAGCAAAAGCCGTTAGTGGTAAGACACCTAAAGATGAACGGGATTCAATTATTAATGATTACCGAAATGGAAAAATTCAAGTAGTAACCAATGCTGAACTTTTCACAGAAGGTTTAGATCTACCGAATGTGGATGTGGTAATTATGCTACGTCCTACGCAGTCACTATCACTCTATTTACAATTTGCAATGCGCTGTATGAACCCACGCAAAGGTAAGACAGCAATCATTATTGATCATGTTGGAAATGTTAATCGTTTTGGACTACCGACAGAGCCGCATAATTGGACGCTAGAAGGTTCTAAAAAAGGCTCTAAAAAAGGCTCTAGTGAAGCCGTCAAGCCCGTTACAGTTTGCCCCAAGTGTTTCTCGACATTCTATCGAAAAGGCGATACATGCCCATTCTGTGGAGCAAACTTGGTAGAAGAAAAAGAATTAGAAGTAGTTGAGGACGCCAAACTTGAAAAGGTCAAAGAAGAGCGTGTTCGCAAAGCCAAGCTGATCATGGAAGATAACATAATTAGTAACGTTGCTGACAAACGAATTAACGATTTAAAAAACATTGAAGAAGTAAAAGCGTACGCAAAGCTTAACAATTATAAGCCAGGTTGGATTTACTTTTACGGAAAGAAAAGAGGATTCATTAAATGATGCGTAGTACAGAAGTTTTAGTTGAAGACATTAAAAAGCTTGGCTATGAGACAGGTTTCGGTTCAAGCAATCCAGATAGACCGAATCAACAATTATGGGTATACAAGCCAAGTAATTCACATCCAATAGCTAAAGTTTCATTGATACTCAATTGTCGAGTCAACACAATGTTTAACGGTGTTGGTAAGAATGAAACAAAGTTACTTAAATTATTAGTTAAATATTCAATCAGGGGGAAATAATGTCAATACTACCAGTTAACGAACCACATACGCCGATTGACACACCACGCAATTTCTTCATATATGGTGCCACCATGTCAGGCAAGAGTTACTTAGCAGAACACTTTCCAAGTCCATTATTCCTGAATACTGATGGTAATTCATTAGCACAATCAGCGCCAGCCATCCAAATCAGGAACATCAAGAATGCTAATGGACGTGGATTAAAACAAAGTATTATCACGCAACTAGATGAGATAATTCGAGCATTACAGAATGAACATCATACATATGAAACAGTAGTAGTAGATGTTATAGATGATGTCTGTGTGATGCTAGAACAAGCCATCTGTGCTGATGAAGGAGTTCAAACATTGGCAGATATTGGATATGGTAAAGGATTTTCAATGTTCAATACTGTATTGCAAGAAATGGTAATGGATCTAAAAGCATTGCCTTTGAATGTAGTTTATATCAGTCGAGCAATTACTGAAGGCGAAGGAATTCAAGCACATGAAATTCCTAGTCTTAGAACTAAGTATTATAACATTGTAAATGGTAATGCCGACTTAGTTATTTACACACAACGAATTGGTAAGAGATATATCCGCAAAGTCACAGATAGACGTAAAGAGTATATCCGTGAACAGATTGATGACCCTAAAATCTTAAGGATTTTGGATAATGTACCAGGTGTTTATGATAAGCCGGTTCAAACATCAATTTCAGAACAGAACAAAATTATTAAACAACAAGAAGAACAACAACAAATTGAGGGAGATAAATAATTATGAGTTTATTAGATGCTAAAAACAACGCTTTAAGAGGATTCGATGCTAAAAATGATGATCCAAACGCAATGGAACAATTGCCAAGTGGTGATTACAAGGTAATTTTTAAAGGACTTGAACATAAAGCGTCAGCTAAAGGTTGGGAACACTTGATGATCACTATTCAAGTTTTAGAAGGTGACCACTCTGGAGAAATGGACTTCAATAGATTCTCACTAGAAGCACCAACACCAGATAACATCGTGTCAGCAAGTATCAAATTGATTGCTAAATTATCCGTAGCATTAGGATTCACATTAAAAGATGAAGACTGGGAAAACTATGACACCCTAGCTTCCGCATTTGAAAGCTTTAAAGGCAATGCAGTCGAAATGAATCTAAGTGTTAGACCTAACAAGAAAAATCCTGATTTTCCTTACAAGACTTACAATTTCAGCGGTATTCCTGATGATCCATTCAATGCTAAGAATGCACCAGAAGTTAAAGATAGCGATTTACCATTCGGAAATACACCGACAGATAGAATTAACCAAACGCCAGACAATTCAGATAGACCATTCTAGAACATTAATCAGTGCAGTATCACTTAAAAGTATGCCAAATGGGTGGGATGCCCAATAGGAGGGAACATGAAAAATTTAGTTAATTATGCTGTTGCCTATGCAGAAAAAGGTTTGAGTGTTCTCCCAATGTTTGATAAGAGACCACTAGTTAAATTTGCAGACAAGCCAGCATTTACTCCTGAAGAAATTAAAAAATTATGGAATAAATTCCCGTATGCGCAAATAGCAATCAGGACCACTAACTTCTTTGTAATTGATATCGACAAGGCTAAAGCACACGGACATGACGGTTTCAAATCTATTAAAGAGTTTGAACATAAAGATCTATTAGTACCAACATTGGAACAAGAGACTGCATCAGGCGGTAGGCAATTGATATATTTCAAACGTCCTGATGTTGAAGTTAGCCAGCATATTGGATGGTTACCAGGTGTGGACATCAAAGCACATATTAATAATTATGTTTTGATAGCTCCAAGCGAGAATAAAGGACATCAATACAAGTGGTTGAATCACAACCCTATTGTTACTCCTAGTCGTGAATTAATTGAACTGATCAATAAAAAGCCAGTTGAAAAGGATGACTACGATCCTGGTAATTATAAATTCAATGACGATAAAACGGCGACATCAGAATTGTTTGAATCAATCGTTAACGGATTAGGCGAAACAGGTGGCAGAAACAACGCCTTAGCGAGTTTTGTAGGCGGGCTACTATTCCGTAACGTGGACGTTAAAGCTACGTATAAGCTAGCCAAAACAGCTAATAATAACACTCCAAAATCATTACCACCTAATGAATTTGAAAGAACATTTGAATCAATGGTAAAAAAAGAAATTAGACGGAGAGGAGGTACTAAATGAGCTTAGAAAATGAAATCGATACATTAGCAGAAATGCAAAAAAAGGGCGGTAAGAAAGTAGTTAACATGCCTATCCCATTTGAACTTAATTCTAATGAGAATCCTAAGGCTAATAGTTTAAGAAACGTTGGATTGATATTAGAACGAGATCCAGTGTTAAAAAATATCTTTGCATTCAATGATTTCACTCACGAAATCGGAGTAGTTAAAGATGTACCCGAATTGAATATCAAGAAAGGCCAAATGATTGATGATTATGACCCAGCAATATTGAGATACATAGAAGATCATTACCACCTTTTGTTCAACCGAAATCTGTTTCAAATGGCTGTAACCAACGATGCACGCCAGCGGACTTACAACCCAGTAACTGATTACTTTGATTTCTGCTACACAGAATGGGACGGCAAGAAACGAGTTGCCGATTTCCTACCTAGATTCTTAGGCGTAGAAAAATCAGAGATAACAACATTGATAACTAAGTTATTTTTCGTTGGTGCCGTCACAAAAGCATATGAGCCAGAAACAAAATTCGACTTTGTTCTTGATCTAGTGGGAGGACAAGGAGCCGGTAAGACAACATTCTTAATCAAAATGGCTAAAGACTGGTATACAGACCAATTTGCAGATTTTAAGGATAAAGATGGTTATTCGATCATGTTAAGAAGCTTGATTGCTAATGATGATGAAATGACTGCCACAAACAATAGTAGTTTTGAAAGTTTAAAGAAGTTCGTTTCGGCTCAAGAATTGGAATTTAGACCACCATACGGCAGGAAATCAATCCGCTATCCTAAGAATTTTGTATTAGCCAGGACAACCAATGAAATGACTTATTTAAAGGATCGTACTGGTGAACGTAGATTCTTGCCGGTTAAGGTGGACGAATCACGTCAAAAGGAAACACCGTTTTATGATTTGACCGACAAAATTATTGATGAAATGTGGGGAGAATTCGTTAGCTACTATCAACACGATTTCAGTTTTGGACTTACTAAGAAACAAGAAAAAATGTTAACGAAACATCGTGAAGATTTCATGTATGTGGATGAAGTAGAAGAAGGAATTGATGAATTTCTTCAAGAAACAAGTGAGACATTCTTAAGCAGTAATCAGATTGGTAAATATCTTGGCGAAGACAATTTAGTCAAAAATCGCAGATTATCAAAAAAGATTAAATATGTAATGGATAACAAAGATGATTGGGAATATGTAAAAAACCCAAAACGTGGATATAAGGCACTAAATAGGCACTAATAGGCACTAAAAAACGGCTTAGTGCCTAAGCTGTAAACTTAGAGCGACAAAGGATATATAGATATATAGGCACTACAGGCACTAATTATATATATAGGTTTATATATTACTTATCTATAAATGTACAAGGGTATAGAGTTTTTAGTGCCTAGTGCCTAAATCGGGGTAAAATCCTTGGGAGAGTAAGAAAGCATAGTGCCTAAGTTAGTGCCTGCTAGTGCCTAGAATTTTAAGGAACGTTGATATAACAGCGTTTATATAAGGCACTAAAAAGGAGTTATATGAGAGAACAACAAATACAGAACGATATTCGTGTTGCAGTTAGTCAAGATCATTGCCGAATATTTAGAGCAAACGTTGGAAAAGTAATGATGAAGAACGGGCGGTGGTTTGATACAGGATTTCCACCTGGTTATCCAGACCTACATGGATACAAAATCTCTAACGGGAAAATGTTTTATATCGAAGTTAAGACACCAACTGGAAGACCTAGACCAGACCAAATACAATTTCATAATCAATTGATGTGTGATGGAATCATTCACGGTATAGCACGTTCGCCAGAAGACGCATTAAAAATAATTGATGAGGAGCTAGTGGGTTATGGATTTAAATAAAAAGAGACTATACGACAATTTAATTGATGATTTTGCCTATGTAAATCGTGAACTAATAAATAAACAATTAGATGGCGAGATTCCTAGCAGTTTTGAAACATCAAAAGCAGCTGCTATCTTAGTTGCAACATGTAATCACAATTTAGATTTGGGACAGTTATCAAGTTATATTAGATAGCAATCAGCACTAAAACCACAACATATCACAAATATACATCATGACATATAGAGGAGAAAATTATGACTAAAAGACAGTTGGATAGTAAATACAAGGACTTGGTTAACTATGTGAGAGAGAATCTTGATGGAAAGTTTTTAATCGAAATTATTAATGATTTCGCAAGTGAAAACTCTGATATGACGATAGGCATTTTGGATGATTTGAATTTAGATCCTGATGATATTGAATTTGATGAAATAATTCAAATTATTACTGATATCTATAACAACGATTATGAATTGGATGAATCTAAACACGCGTATAGATTGAATGACATTGATGCCGTTGATGGCGCCATATACGTAACACTTGTACGAGGATTCTTTTACTTTTCGACATTTTACGCTCCACATAATAATCCAACTCAGAAACTAACTGATGAACAGTTTCAAAAATTTTTAAGCCGGTTTCCTAAATTTACAGCTGATATGTTTCAACGTTTGGAGGTATAACTAATGGAAATTACACGAGCGCGAAACGCACTAAAAATGGCTACAGATTGATTAAATTGGAGGATTAATTATGAGAATTTTAAAAGGTTACAGCAAAGAAGTACGAAAAGAGCTTAAAAATATTAAAGGATATACTTATCCACTTGCACTTTTAACAGATGAGGATTTTGAAGATACTTGTCCAAACTTAAACTATCTAATTAGAAATATTGATGTTGAAAATGATGATAAACAAACGTTGCAAGACATTGCCGATTATATTAATGACAAAGCAGACTTTGATGAGCAATTATATTATGTGAGATTTGCTAGTGATCCTGATTTTTCATATTTGAATCGTGGCATAAAAGATGATCATTTATTTATTAGTAATAAAGGCAATTGGAGTGGGTATCAAACAAAATTCACAATGGATGAAATTGAAGATCTTGGTGATAAATATGTACCATTTGCTATTCCAGTTAGTGAGGTAAATGAATAATGACAGAAGAAAAAAGAATTATTAATTGGAATGCTGGCATGCAAAATGACTTTCATTATTTAGCAACCGACTCTGAAAATGGCGCATGTCTACTTTATAATTTCATGAGCGTTGACGACGAAGATTATCCTTCATTAGGAGATTACTTCAATCCATTGAGCGATGAAAATAAAACGCAATTCGCTCAAGATTTAATTGACCTTTACACTGGTAAGGCTAAATTCTCAGATAAAAAATATTATGTTCATTTGATTGAAGGCGATGAATACTCTTATCTAAATATCAACTCGGAAGGGGGAGCAGAGTTAGGTACTAAATTTGGATTTGGTCATTGGAAAACTAAGTTCACAATTGACGAAGTTGCTGCTATGAATCCACAACTTGTACTATTTATGGAAGAGGTAGAGGACTATTAATTATGACGGATGATAATTTAGCAGTCTATCAAATGCGAGAAAATAGATATAAGAATAAAGAAATAGCAGCTGCTATGCATAAAGAGCTTTTTTATATAGAAGACATAATATGTCAAAATAACAGGATCGGTAAAAAATTATATAGAGAAGACGATGAATGGCAGCGATCGAATGCCAAAAGGAATAAGCACGGGTTCAAATAGATTAAATAAAAAAAGCCACTCACAAAGTGAGTAGCTAATTAATTGGTTCAAGCAAATCAATTATATCACAATGTGGAGGGCTATATTAATGGGGTTATTTCCAGAATTAAATGAAGATCAAACAATTAAAAACGTTAAATACTATTTTGAACACGAGTTTCCTAGATTAAAAGCACGTGCACATATGGATATAACGTCTATACAGTCCCCTAGTTTTGAAAATGTTGGGAGTGCTGGAAATACTATTAATACTCAAGAAAATAAAGTTATGGATCAATTGAGAGCACAGGAATTGGTTGTTGCTACTTATAAGACAATTAAGAATTGCCCCGACGATTATAGATACAAAACTATTCTTAAATATCGCTATTTATATGGCCAAAGTAATATCGATACCATGGAGGTGGCAGGATATGCTTCAACAAGATATAATGAGTGCAAAAATAATGCATGTTTATATTTTGCCGAAGCGTTTGCAGATTATTATACTATGCAAGTTTTCATTTAAAAAAAGCGGTCAAACAGCGGTGTAACAGCGTTCATCGACCGGAAAGCAATTGATGTATATTAGTAGCATAGATGATTGGCAGAAATACTAATTGTCACCCTCATTACTATGTTAAATTGCGTATTGGCATTCGCATTTAACCGACATTGTAGGAGAGTGTGGAAACTCTCTTACTTCTGTGAGAATGTGTTGGACAAATCAATAGAGACCAAGCAATATAATATAAACGCTCTGATTGATTTCGGGTTCAATTCCCGATTCTTACATTGTGAGTGTCAGCTCACACTATTGTATTTTAATTTTAATTCCTCCTTTATTTTATTTTGATGACTGGCTGTTGATCCAGTCATTATAGTTTGATAGCTCAATAGGTTAGAGCAACCAACTTATAATTGGTAGATATAGGTTCAAGTCCTAATCAAACCATTGGCCGGCGGAAAAACGGTCATAAAATATAAAGGAAAACCTCAACTTTCCTTTTTGTAAATAACAACAGTAGCTAGTGGTGCAAAGGGTAACGCTAAATTTTGATGATGGTGCATGGTTCGATTCCATACCTGGCTATATATTAGCCGTGAAGCTTATATTAACTATTCGTACGTTAGTTGACATTGCGATAATGTGAAGCAGACGTGTAACTCACAAGGCTAATTGTAGTGTGGTAGCTTCTTAATTGAAGCGCTCTTTAAGTAGAGGGATAAACCGTGGGTTCGAATCCCACTCACACTATATTAAAACTGAACGCGTACTTAGTACGCTACTAGCTGATAGGTTAATTCCTATCGGCTTTTTATTTTGGAGGAAACAATATGTTAAAGATTAAATATTATTATTTTGAAAAAGGTTCATTGGTTTCAAACGATGCTTACATTAACCCTAATCTTATTTCGTCAATTACTAAAGGATATAAAAAGTATAGGAAACTTTATTACGTGAATATTGATGGACATACTTATTCAGTTAAAGAAAAGAGTTTAAATAAAATTTCAGATTATTTAGGCTATAAGTTTAAGTTGTAATCGGAGGCATAAATATGAAAGTAATCATACATCCTAATGAAGCACCAATTATATATGACGACTTAGGTAAACGTATTGAGGGAATATATAACTTTGATTATCATTACGTGACTGAGGGTGCTAACTCTAACCCTTCTGGTACTAATACTATGAGTCTTTATTACTGGTCCGATGATGATATTAACTACCAAAGCATGTTACATCAAGGCTGGGATAAATATAACAGTAAAGAATATGTGACTACACCAAAGGTTAAACCACAAGGAATACTTCATTATGTTCCCAACAATTTTAATGCGTATCTTACTAAAGGAGACTTTGAGGTGCTTGAGAAGATAAAACATGATCGTTCTATTACCAGAGAAAACAGTATTCATAATGACCTTCGTTAGAAGATGTAAGCATAGTGGCTGTCATAACTTAGTGAGTGGTAACAGTCCATTCTGTAATGAACACGCAGCAGACCTATCAGCATATGAAGAGCGCATAGCGAAGCAACGCTCACACATTAAGAGACATCAGCAAGAGTACAATGCTACTGCTCGTGTTGCTAATGGTGAACGCAAGAAGCGTGACAGCTTCTATCACTCAAGAGAATGGAAGCACATCCGATTGTCTGTACTTGAGCGTGACAACTACGTTTGTCAATACTGTTATCGCTTTGGAATCGTGAGACCAGCTAATACAGTTGACCATATCGTACCAGGTCAAGTAGCGCCGGAGCTTATCCGAGACACTTCTAACTTAGCTACAATCTGCCGTGGATGTCACAGTCGTAAGACAGATTGGGAACACAAGTTTTATCACACAGGATATAAAAACAATAATCAAAAAATACAAAAAGATATTTTATTAAAAGATATTTCAGAATTACCGAACTTTTCAAAATAGACCCCCGCCTAGTGTCTCTAGGGAGACAGCTCGCATAGTGGGCATGAGCTTTAAAAAAAGTCCGAAAATTAAACTTTTAACGTAGGAGGTGAGAAGTTGAACCCAAGAAACGCAGGTAGAAAGCCTAATTTAGCTGTTGTAGACCCACGACATCCAGAACAAAAGGCACGTCAAACTGCCGTCAAACAAGCTAGAAAAGGGCTTAAAAAGCTACCTAAGCGAGCACCAAGTTATCTAATGCCAGAAGCTAAGAAATTGTGGAAGACATTAGTGCCAAAACTAGAATCAGTCGGATTAGTTAGTGTTCTAGATCAAACTAATCTCGAATTATTCTGCACACAGTATGCTATGTACTTAGATGCAGTCAATAGTATTTCAGAACATGGTCAAGTTTACATGGATGAGAATGGAAATCTTAAAAAGAACCCAGCCGTTGGTATTGTTGACAATTGTTCGAAGGCTTTAAGAAGTTTAGGTATGACTTTGGGAATTGATTTTAACTCTTACTCTCAACGTATAGGAGTTAACGGAAATGATTCTAACAGCATTGACATTCAAAAAGAATTAAAGAAGTTTGGGGGTCAGTAGATGGACTTATCAAAAATAAAGCGCAGTCAACGGCCACTTGAACTTCTGAAAGAATATCAATCGAGAGATTTCAGTGATATTAAAGCAAAGTATAAAGACGAAGGTACAAAATATGCTTTTAAAGTCCTAGATTTGGAAGTTATTTCTGGTTACAATATGAAACTTGCAGCATATAGACAATTGCGAGACCTTCAATGCGTTGAAGATTCAACTTATAGCTATCCTTATTACTATGACGTTGAGAAGTGTCAACAAGTTTTAAACTTTGCGGACATTTGTCCCAACGTTGATACAGGGGAACCAGTTCCTTTAATGGACTGGCAAAACTTTATACTTTGCTTAATGTTCGGTTGGCGAGAAATCAAAACAGGAAATAAACGTTATGGTTCGGTTATTATTTCTGTTGCTCGTGGACAAGGGAAAACTTATTTAATGTCTATCATTGCTTGCTATTCGTATTTAATTGAAACTATGGGACTGGATAATCAGGATCTCATGGTTACTTCAAACATTACTGATCAGGCAAGAAAGATCTATGGCTATATTTCAACGATGATGAATAAAATCATTGATAAGAATGTCGTATTTAATGAATTAAAGAAACAAACTGATTTAGATGTTCAATACAATAAAGTGATCCAGCGCAAAACTAACAATAGGTTATTACAACTATCAGCGGAGAGTGGTAAGTTTGATTCTTACCACTTTTTGTTTGCTGTCTATGACGAAGCTGGAGAAACTAATCACTCTGTTGTTACTAGTAAAATTACATCCGGTCAAGTTAAAGTTCCTAATTCGCAGTTCACTCAAATTTCTACTGCTTATCCCGATTCTACAGTTCCTTTTAAACAAGAGGAAGATTCTATTATTAAGATTATGGAACGTGACGATCATGAAGAAGGCGACCGTAAGTTAGTTTTAATTTGGGCGCAAGATAGTGAAGATGAAATGAACGATCCTGAAACTTGGGCTAAAAGTAATCCTTTACTATTACTACCAAGCGAGCATGATAATTTAATGTCAGGTTTGAAACAGGAACTTGATGATAAGCGCTTGTCGGGTGAGGAGTTTAGATTTGCTAATAAGAATTTAAATCTATGGTTAGACTACAAAACTAATTCATATATTGATTTAGACGACTGGGAAGCTACTACTTCTACTACTGATTTTGATATTAAAGGTAAGGACGTATACATCGGCTTTGATGCCAGTCTTACATCCGATAACACTTCATTAACGTTCATCTTTCCTTATAAAGAGAACGGCATGGAACGGTATCATATCATGCAACATTCATTTATTCCGTGGAAGTTAATGGGTTCCATTTCAGCGAAGGAAAAATCAGATGGTATTGAGTATCGTAAGTATGCCGAACTAGGCTATTGCACCATCACTAATAATGAACGTGGACTTATTAATTTAGATCAAGTCTACACGTGGCTTATGACATTCGTAGAGAAAAATAAATTAAATGTATTGTTCTTTGGTTATGATGCTTTAAGAACCAACAATTTCACTCAAGCATTAAACGACAAGACAGACTGGAACATTATGCCTATTAAACAAACATCATATGTTTTAACTGAATCAATTAAATACATTCAGGATAGTTTCTTTCATAGAAATATTTCACATGAAGATGATGAAATTATGAAAAAAGCGTTAATGAATGCTGATGTTGGTGAGAATAGAGCAGGTATGGAGATTGGAAAGTCCAAGCAGTCATTAAAGATTGATGTGGTTGATGCTTTGATTGATGGAATGTATCAAGCAATGTATTACTTCAATGACATGCGAAATCGTGACGACCCGCTCTCTAGATATTCTGATGATGATATTAAAAAATATTTGAATTCAGGTAAATTTAGTTTTTAAGAAGGGAGACCAATGGTTAAAAATCTAATAGCAAGATTTAATATTTTTAAGCGCTGGCTTCTAATTAATTTAGATACAGTGCTTTTTTTATTGGCAATTTTAATTGTTGATATAAATACATACCACTTTGGAACGATGATTGGTAACTATGTTTTGGGTGCCACTTTAATAATTGTTTCATTGATTTTGAATAAGCCTACTAAGTAACCGCCTACTATAGAAAGGAGGTGAATAAATGATATTTAGATCATTAAGACCGTCTAAGGAACCTTATACAGCATTGGGCAGTGGATATACAGGATTAGGTTATTCAATTAAAGATAACAAGATTGTTTTTAATTCTGATTTTGTATCTGCTAGGGATGCTTTAAAAAATTCCGATGTATTCGCAGTTGTAAATAAATTGGCAGAAGACATGGCTAGTGTACATTTTAAAACTAATAATCAATACACAAATAAGATTTTAACTAATCCCAGTCAATTAACTAATAGTTTCTCTTTTTGGCGATCAATGTACGCTCAAATGTTGTTATCTGGTAACGCCTATGCATTAATCTGGGGCGATAAATCAGGTAGAAGTGATCACTTAGAATATTTGAAACCATCACAAGTTGACATTTATAAATCGGCAGATGGGACTCAACTAACCTATAACATTAATTTTCCTGATACAGAAGAGCAAGACTTGAATTCAGTTCCTGCTAGTCAAATTATTCATTTAAAAAGTGTTTCGCTAGATGGTGGTTTGATTGGTATTTCACCATTACGTGCTCTATCTAAAGAAATGCAACTTCAAGATGCTAATAAGGGTTTAGCGCTAGGTGCTATGAAAAATGGTCTTAACATAACTGGCCTTTTAAAAATCAACAAAGGCGGATTGCTTGAAGGCGAAACAAAAGACAGTGTTCGTAGAGCTTTCGAACAACAGGCGGAAAATGGACATATTGTTGTCCTTGACGACTTGGAGGATTATCAATCATTAGAAGTTAACCGTGATATTTCTAAGCTACTCTCTTCCACAGATTGGACCAGTGAACAGATAGCTAAGGTCTATGGAGTTCCCCAGGATTATTTAGGAAGTGAATCAGAACATTCAAATATTGAAATGGTAGCTATCCAATACGCTCAAACAATTGGTCGTTATATTCGTGGAGTTGTTTCAGAATTCAAGCAGAAATTAAATGGTGAGATTGACTACGATGTTAATGCCATTTCTGATATTGACGGGCAACAAGTTGAAAAACGTGTTAGAGGGCTTGTTACCGATAGGGTTATTGGTTATAAGACCGCTCAAAAGATTTTAATTCGTAGTAACTCTGATCTGTTGACTAAAGAGGACATCGTTTCTGGTGATGTTCCGTTTCAATCGGGAGTATCTAAACTGAAAGGAGGTGATAATACAGATGACAAAGAAAACAATGGAACAAAGAGCAATCAATGACAGCAATTTTAAAGTTGAGAAACGCTCAGAAGATGATAATTTCAATACGTTGTCAGGGTATGCAATTGTTTTTGACCAACCAAGTGAAAACTTAGGCGGATTCATTGAGTACGTTGATCGTTCAGCATTAGACAATGTGGATATGAGCAACGTACAACTACTTTATAATCACAATATGGATAACATTTTAGCAAGAGCGGATAGCAGCACTTTGTCACTTTCAGTAGATGACAGAGGGCTGTTTTTTAATGCTCAAATTCCTAACACCACGCTTGGCAATGATGTTGCTGAAAATGTTAGAAATGGTAATTTAAAAGGCTGTAGCTTTGGTTTCACTATAGATGGTGATGATTGGTCTGACTTAGATGAAGATACCGCTACAAGGCATATCACACAGATTGGCGACCTATTTGAACTATCAATAACACCTATGCCTGCATATAAAGAAACATCAGTATCAAAGCGCTCTCTATCAGAGTTTGAGAGCAAGAAAAATAATAAAGAAACGTCTAACAACATTAACGAGTTAGAACTATTAGAAATGGAGATAGATTTATATGAAAACTAAAGAAGAACTTCGTAAAGAAATTGACGAAGCTAAAGAATTTATTCGTTCAAACGATAATAAACAAGAAGATAAGGATAAAAAGGTCAATATTCTTAAGGATTTAGTTAGAAGCTTTAAACAAACACAAGACTTAGAGAACTTGTCTAACGAACTAAAGGATGACGATGAGGATAAGGAGGACCGCTCTAAGAAGTTTCCGGAACAAGGTGCTAAGCGTTCTAAGGTAACTGAAGATAAGGACCCATTGAAAGAAATGCGTTCAGCTGTAAATAATTATCTACATTCAGGCGGTACAGTTCGTTCAGACAAACTTCAATTCACAGAAGGTAAAGACAAGGATCTAATTATTCCAAGTGAACTTACACGTGACGCACTAGATGGTATTAAGTCAGCCGATGTTAAACCAACTATTCCAACTGCAATTTCATACATTCCTCAAGATGAAGTTAAAACAGTTGTTGATTTAGGAAAATTTGTAAATCACAAGTCTGTTGCTACTGCCACAGGTTCATATCCAATTCGTAAAAAGGCTACTGCTAAGTTAAACACAGTTGCTGAATTGGAAGAAAACCCTGAACTTGCTAAACCAAACTTTACAGATGTTAAGTTTGCTGTTGAAACAAGACGTGGAGCTGAACCAGTATCACAAGAATCAATTGATGATTCAGCCGTAGATTTGATTCCATTCTTAGTAAATGATGCTAACGAACAAAAGGTTAATACAACAAATGCAGATATTGCAGCAATTTTTGAATCATTTGCACCGCTAACAATTAAGACACTCGATGACTTGAAACATATTAATAATATTGATTTGGACCAAGCCTACAATCGTTCAATTGTTGCCACTGGTTCATTCTATCAATGGTTAGACACATTAAAAGATGGTAATGGTCGTTACTTGCTACAAACTGATGTTAAATCTGCTTCTGGCACATCTATTTTAGGTATCCCTGTATTTAAGATTGACGATAGTTCATTCGGTGCTAAGGGCGATGCACATGCATTTATCGGTGATTTAAACCGTGCTATTTTCTATGCTGATCGTGCTCAAATTACAGCTCGTTGGGTTGATGATCGTATTTATGGTCAATATCTACAAGTTGGTACTCGTTACGACATCGTTAAAGCAGATGAAAATGCTGGCTATTTCCTAACTGTGGATACTAAGACTGCTACTGCTGCTGATACATCAACCGTAACTGCTGGTAAGTAGTCATGGCTAGTTTATTAGGTGATTTGAAGCTTAGTTTAAGGATTGATGCCGATGATACAGAAGACGACACGATTTTGAATCGTAATTTGACTGCTGCTGAAAATTATATTAAAGGCGCTGTTGGTAATGATGATGATTTGATGAAGGGATTTTATGATCTTGCAAATGTTAAAAGCTCTTATGAAATTGCTGTTATCGCCTTAGCTAGTTCATATTACACATTTAGGTCATCGGGAATTACTGGACGTGTAAACAATGTTGATATGAACAACGGTTCAATTATTGCTCAATTGCGAGGCAAGTATTTAAAAGAAAAGGAAAGACGTGAGGCTAATGGTTCAGAATATCAATCCCAGTAGATTGAAATATCGGGTTAGTTTAGGTAAAGCTGGATTTGTAGAAACTCCACAAGGAACTAATAGACCTGACTTTGAAGAAATAAGAAGTCTTTGGTGTGGTATTTATACGATGTCTATGACACAGCAAATAACATTATTGGGTTCACCAAATTCATTTGATTTAGTTCTTATCATTAGACATCAATCTGATGGATTAAAAGACGTTAAATACGTACGTTTTAAGGACCAGTTGTATCAATTAGTTGGTAGTTCCCCGGACTTTGATGATTCACCACGTTCATTTGACTTAATAACTTTAAAAAAGGTAGATAAGATTGGAATTTCTTGATGGTTTAGAAAAGCTTGATAGCGAATTGTCAAAACTCTCTCTCACTCCTAATCAAAAGAAACTAATGACTAAAGCTGGTGCCGAAGTTTATAAGGAAAGTCTTAGAAATAACTTGAACAATAGTCTACATAAAGGTCCACATTCACGCAGGTCAAATATAAAGTTGGTAGATGATATCGGACTTAAATATAAGGCTGGTGATGGTGCAACTTATGTGGGCTTTAAAAATACAGCTGGTCATTATGGCTATTTAGCTAGATTTTTAAATGATGGTTATATGGCTCATGGTGGTAAGGGTGCCAGAGAGCACACCACTAAATATGTTACGGGATTGCATTTTCAAGAACGAACGATCAATGAAACTAAGACTTTGATATTAGCAGCAGAAGTAAAAAAATATAAAGAGATGTTAGGAGACTAACATGATTGCAAAGCAAGTTAAGGATATTTTGCTAAAACGAGCGGATGAGTTGAAAATTAACCCGTCCTATTTTTTTACCCAAAATATTCCCCAAGATTACACAGAAGTTGACGAAACAACGATTCTTATATCTGAGATTAACAGCATCTACTCAGGTCGAGCTAGTGATGTTTCTACCACTAAAGAAAGCAGGATAGAAATACAGATTTTCTATCGTGGAGATACTAGCCCAGATATTACAGAATCAATAATTAATCAAGAATTAGAAAAAAATTGGTTCTATCAATACGACTCGTATCCGGACGTTGATCCAGATACGGGCTTTTTGACTAGAACCATGAAATACGAAAAAACGGAGGTCATTTAAATGGCATTATCAGGTTTTGAATCAGCACGTATCGGTATCTATACCGATAATACTGAAACAATTGACAAGGACAATATTTTTACAATTGAACCTAAAGAAAAGGGTTCAGTAGTTAGTGCAACAATTTCAAATTTATCACCAACTATCACACCCATTTATGGGTCTGATCAAGAATGGAAAGCAGGTTCTAAGGGACATGGTGCTATTTCAGTAGCATTTATTGCCAATGCAATTCCACAAGAGATCAGACAAAAGATTTTGGGAATGACAACTTTCGATGGTGGTATTTCGGGTATTGGTAAGAAAACAGAATCACCATATTGTGTTTTTGAAATGATTTCACATGACGCAACAGATGAAAGCATGGGCGCTCATTTAGCTTTAGTTAAAGGAACATTCCACCTTACTACTGTTGCTCCAAAAACAAACACAAATACAACTGTATATGATCAAGAGCAACTTACATTTAGTGCTACTGATCGTGATTCCGATGGTTTTGCATACTTTGAAGTTTTGGAAGACGAAAAAAATTACGATGCTAGCAAGTGGGAAACAAAAATTTTTGGTATGCCACTAACAACAAATGGTGCCACTCCTGCTCCAAGTACTTCAGGCACATCATCTGCTCAACAAGGATAGAAGGGAAAGATTAATCAATGTCTAAAGAATTCGTATACATCAATGCGTTCGGCCGTCGCTTTACGGTCAAGAAAAGTAACAAAAATTTGAGACTTTCTTATGCGTATTACACAAATTTAAGTAATAAGAACAAAAACATGATGGCTGTAGCTGATGAAACAGACAACATTGAAACTAAAGATTTGGGGGAACGTGAAGTTGCTGAACAAATCATGAATAGTTTTGATACTGCTTCTAAAGCTGCATTAGATTTACAAAATGTTCCAGTTGATTTTATTAAGGAAATTTTGAAACTAAATCCTAAACAAGTATCAATGCTTGACGACATGACTACATCGGAAACAGGTGCTTTGGCGGGTCGAATTGCTCACGGTGTCACTTCGGATGATGAGGATATTGACCCAAAAAAACCACGCAAGAGGAACAAGTAGATCCATTTACTGTTTATCAAGATTTTTTAAATTATGAAAAACAAATTATGCAAGAAACAGGTTGGGACCTAGAAACAGTTGAATCCCAGCCATTTTTTGTACTTGCAGAAATTTTGGATGATAAACGTGAATCTAATAACCCTAATAATTCTGTTGGTCCAATGAGTTTGACTGACTTCATTAAAACGGGTGGTGTTTCTTCAATTTTAGAGAAAGGAGGTTAATAAATGGCAAGAGATATGGAACTAAATACAGGTATCCATATTGATTCGATTCAAGCCGAAGGCTCTCTCCAGTCTCTAAGAAATCAAGTCAAAGCATTAACGTCTGAGTGGAAGATTAATGAGCAAGTCCAACGAGCTAATGGTGATTATCAATCAGCATATCAAGCAAAGACCGAAGGACTAGGGCGAGCTATTGAAGGACAGACTAATTATCTTAATCGATTAAAGTCTGAAATGAGCAACCTCGATAGAACTACTACAGAAGGTAGTCAAAAATTTAGTCAATATACTAATCAAGTTAATACAGCTACACGTCAATTAAATAACATGGTTATGCAACAAGAACGTGCCAAATCTACTTTGGACTTGTATACGACTGGTATTAAAGAACAAAAGCAAGCAATGGAAAATGCTAAGAACGTTTCTCAATCACTTGTTGAACGTTATAAAGCTGAAGGCAAAGAGATTAAGGCATCAGCGACCGAAAGAACGGCACTGAAAACACGTATCCAAGAGCTTAATTCTTTATACTCAAAGGAATCAAGCGAGCTAGAACGTGTTAAAAAAGAATCTGGTGAAACATCTAAGGAATACGCTACACAGACTAAACGTGTTAATGAACTTGGTACTGAAATTGCTAAAAGCCGTACTCGCTATCGTGAGTTAGGCAGTGAACTTGGTGGAATGGGTACACATTTCACTGGTATTAGGCAAGCGGCTGCTACTTCTAAAACCGCTATTGGCAAAATGAATGGCAGTATAAAGAATAGCATTAGTCATATGAAGAATATGGCTATGACGGCAGGTATAGCGGGTGCAGCGGTTACGGCTATGTTTGTTAGTGGTGCTAAAAAATCTGTTGAACTTGAAAATAGTTACAAACAGATTACTAACTTAGCTGAAACTGGTGGCGAAAAGGTAGTGGAAGCTACTAAGAACGTATCCAGAATGCAGGAAGACGGTCAAAAGTATGCTTTAAAGTATGGTAAGTCACAACAAGAAATTGCAGATGGCTACGAAGACTTAATCAAGCGTGGATATGACACTAAACAAGCATTGGGTGCTATGAAGTCTGAATTACAAGCTTCTGTTGCTTCTGGTGATGATTTTAAAGACGTTGTTAAAGTCTCATCTCAAACGCTTGAAGCATTCGGTATGCGTACTAATTCCACAGCAGGAATGGTTAAGAATACTAAAATCGCTGTTAATGATTTAGCATATGCAGCCGATATGACAGCCACAGGATTTAGTGACTTGGGTGTAGGTATGTCATATGTTGGTTCTACTGCTCATCAAGCTGGATTTAGTTTATCTGAAACTTCTAGTGCAATGGGAATTTTAAGTAACAACGGTCTCGAGGCGGATAAAGCCGGTACTGGATTACGTAAGGTGATTAACTCACTTGTTTCACCAACCAAGACAGGTGCTTCTGCACTTCAAGAATTAGGATTAAGTACCAAGGATTTTACCGATAACAAAGGTAATATGAAGTCCATGACTGACATATTCAGTTTATTGCGTGACAAGATGCAAGGCATGGGCAAAAACAAGCAAACTGATATTTTCCATGATTTATTTGGTACAACAGGTCAACAAGCCGGTTTAATCTTGGCTGAAAATGCTAAACAGTTAGGTGAATTGAACCAAAAGGTTGCTGATTCCGCAAAGAATGATTACGTTGGAAAGCTATCTAAAAAGAATAGTGAAACAGGTAAAGTTGCATTAGATAGATTAAAGCAATCCGTTAATGCTATTACCATGACAATTTCGAGTGCTGCATTGCCAGCCATTACAGAAATTGGTGATAAGTTAGCTAAAGCAGCAGGTACTAAAGAGTTTGGAAATGCTGTAAAAGGTGTTGGTAAATGGGTTGGAAATCTAACTGATAAAGTAGCTGATTTCTTTACTTACTTAGGCAAACATTCCAATGATTTAAAGGGTATTACAGGTTCGCTAGGAATAATTGTTAAAGATATAGCCGTTGGTGCTTGGGATACGTTTTATGGGATTATTAAGGGCATCGGTAAGGCATTTAATTTAGTTCATACCAATGGTAAAAAAGCCGAAGACCCACTAAAAGTTTTAAACGAATTTGTAAGTGGCATTGCTAAGCATGAACAGGCTCTAAAAACTATTGGTGGTCTTCTTGTAACGATGTGGGCCGTTGATAAGATGGCTAACTTTACAGTTAAACTTGGTGATGTTGTTAAATCCTTAGATATTTTAAAGGGAAAACTTAAAAGCAATGAAATTCAACAAGCTGCCAGTGAAGCCGGCGAGAGTATCGGAGATAATGTTACCAAAGGTGTTGAATCAAAACTAGAAGATACTGCCACTGGTAATGGATTAACTACACTTGGTAAATCTATGATGGGGAAACTATCACTAGGTATGGGTGCTGTTCAAGTCGGATTTGATATTGTTGGTGCTATCAAGGCTAAGAATCCAGAGGAACGAACCAAAAATGCTGGTGGTGCTATTGGTACATCACTTGGCTTAGGAATCGGTGCCGTTTTAGGTGGCCCAGTTGGTGCAATGATTGGTACTGAACTTGGTGATCAAATTGGTAAAAGTGCAGCTCCTAGTATTGAAAATCTATTCAAAAATGGATCTTTTAATAGCAAAAACTCCTTAGCATATATGAAAGAGCAACGTGAAAACGCTAAGGAGAATTTAGCTAATACAAATAAAAAGGCTGATTTTGGTAATCTTTTTGAAAATAAATTTGATCAGAAAAAGGCCGATGCAGATGCCGCTAAGAATTATGCTGAAGAAAAGGCTGTTTTTGATAAGTGGAATAAAAAAATTGAAGATTATAAAAAAGAAAAATCTAAATCTTCTAAGAATACATCCACTTCTAAAGCAATCGAAGATGTAGCTACGACACATGTATCTAAAACAGATATTAAGAACGTTAAAGCTATGGTGCCAGCTATTAAAGATTACGAAAAAGCACTTTCAGGTTTAAAGAAGTTTTTAAAGAACAATAGTCCAGCCAAAGAACTTTCTAAAATTGATTCTAGTATTCAAGGCTCAACTAAAAAATGGAGTAGCTTAGCTAAGCCTATCAGAGATATTGGAAATGCTTTTAAGACCTTAACTTCATTTAGTAAGTCTATGTCAAAAAAAGATCCCTTTGCTTCTTTAAATAAAGATTTACCAAAATTAGAAAAGACTCTTAAAAATTCAAAAATCTCGAAATATCTTAGTGATATGAATAAAGATTTAAAGAAAAATAAACTTTCATCCACACTAGATAGTATGACTAAAAGTATTAAAAAGGATACTAGTGAATGGAATAAATTTGATAAGCCTATCGAAAAAGTAAGTAAGTCCTTTAAAACTTTAAATTCATTTTCTAAGTCTATGAAGAAAGATCCATTTGAAAGTTTTAATAAAGATTTAAAGAACTTAGAAGCCACGTTAAAGAAATCTAAACTTTCTAATTATTTAAATGATTTATACAAACAATTAAAGAAAGATAGACTTTACAATCAGTTTGATAAGATGTCTAAAAGTATTAAGGACAATACTAAGACGTGGACTAAATTTGCTAAACCAATTAGAGACGTTCAAAAAGCTTTTCAAGAGCTTAACAAATTCACTAAATCCTATGGAAAGTCTGATCCTTTCTCAAAATTAAACGATGATATTGTAAATCTTACTAAGACTTTAAATAGTAACAATATTGGTAAGCTTTTAAAGTCTCAAATAACTGAAGCTAATAAGGCAACCTCTAATGTTACCTTTGATAAAGACTTCAAGACTGATACGGATAACATTGTGGACGCCCTAAAATCATTCAAGACTAACTTTGATAAGTCTTGGAAAGATGTGTGGGCTAATACAGGTTCCGAGGAAAAGGACGGATTAGCCAAAGTTGTAAGTGATTACAGCTCTAAAATGAATGCCATTTCTAAGAAAGAAACTAGTTTTTCTAGCGACTATTTAAAAAAATGGAGTTCATGGTTAAAATCTGTTACAAGTTCGTTTAAGACTGCTTTTAATTCGTTACCTGGTCTTGCAAGTAAATCATTAAGCAAGGTTATTTCAGAGGTTAACAAAGGTATTGGTGGAGTTAATTCAGTAATTACTGATTTTGGTGGTAAGTCATTAAACCTAGCAAAATATGCTGTTGGTACCGCTGGTACTCCTGGTGGTAATTTAGCTGTTGTCGGTGAGCAAGGATATGAGCTTGCTTATGACAAAGCTAATGGAATTTATCCAGTTGGTTTAAAAGGCGAAGAAGTTCGCTATTTGGGCACTGACACGGCAATCCTTCCACATCATTTATCAGAGCAGTTTATGGGAATGGTTGCCAATCTACCACACCATGCAAATGGTAAGGGAGATACAAATAAAGCTTCCGAAGATATGACTGATTATGTCTTTGAGCATTTAGACGAATTAAAAAAAGACCCAGTTCCATTTTTAAAGAAGCCTTACTTTGAGAAGGCTAACTTTAGTGGAAATGAGTTTATTAATCGTTTCGGAAATGCTATTTCAAATGGTTTTCTAAAAGCTATTGCTGAACCATTTAAAAAGACATTGGCCGATATGGACTTTAGTGGAGCTGGCGGTGCTAGACCAGCCAAGTCTTATGGTCCAATGATTAAAGCTGCTGCTGCTTACATGCACCAGAAGATAACTGATTTTAACGTTGATATGATTGAACGTATCATCGCTAATGAATCAGGTGGTGATCCCAATGTTACTAATAATTGGGACAGAAATGCGAAAGCTGGTACACCATCAACTGGTATCCTTCAATACATCCTACCTACATTCTTAAACTACGCTATGCCAGGACATACTAATATCCACAATCCTTTGGATCAGTTAATTGCGTTATTCAACGATGCTACATGGCGTTCTGATATGGGTATGGGATATAACGGTAAGTATGGTGAATGGCGTGGTTCAGCTAGTGGACCTTCTGGTCCAAGACTAATGTATGATGGTGGTTTTATTAATAAGCCAACAAGTATTATTGGTGGAGAAGCTGGTCCCGAAGTTATGATTCCTTTGAACAATAAAATGAGAGCTGTTCAAATCTTACAACAAGCTAAGAACACAATTGGTGGTCCTGATGATTCTAATGTGACTGCATCGGTTGATACGGCCAGAGTTGAAAGCAATCAACAACAACAATTGATGATGACACAAGTCATGGTTAAATTATTGAGCAAAATTGCTGATGGTTCAATGGCTTCTGACGTTTCAAACGGTGGTACATCATTAAATGATATATCCAGCATGTTAGATAAAATTGGTTTATCTAATCGTAAGATGACTAAGTTCCAAGTTAAAGGAGGTACTGCACTTGCCTAAAAGATTATCAGATGGACATTATAGACAAAACTCATTATTAATAAAATCTGATGGACAGAATGAGTTTGAAATAAGCAATTATCGTGGATTGATATTCACAAGGCTTACAGTTAGTTCACCTCAGACGGTCTCAAACTTAAAGACCAATGCAGGTGTAGATGGACAAGTCCAAACTGGTCCTGTATTGTACACCTCACGCACGGCAAAGGCTGACTTTTTGCTAAGAGTTGATGATGGGACTGATTTAGAAAGCCGATTCCATGAATTTTATAATAAATTCTTCAATCGGGGTTTAGTGAGAGTTCGTCAAAGTTATGACATTGGTCGTTGCTTCTATGGAATACCTAAGCCATTTTCTTATACTGATGTAGGATTTTACGATAAAACATTTTCAGTTGAATTTGATATTCCTAGTGCTTATATGTATTCAGTAGTTAGATCAACAGATTTTCCAATTGATCCAAGCAAAGAAGATTTAGTTTCTAATAATTTGAACCTCCCAACAACTGATTTAAACTTCACTCATTCACAAGGAACCTTTAAAATATTTAATCCGTCCGATTTCGATATTCAACCTTATGAACAGAACCATGAACTAAATATTATTTTTAAAGGTTATGGTAGTCCTAGTTTAACTAACACAACTACTAATAATACTTTCTCAATGAACTCAAGCGTTTCTTCAAGCGATTCTCTAGTTTTAAAAGGTGTTCACCCACTACTTAATGATGATTCTTGTGAAATAGAAACCAATCACGGTCACATCAATTTAAAGAAAGGATGGAATAATTTCAGCTTGACGGGCTTTAGTGGTACTGTCACGTTCGATTTTCCTTTTATATATCTATGATCAATTTTAAAAAGTATAGAGTTCAAGATAGAGAAGGCAAGTATGATGAAACACTTACTTGCATTGATAGAGAATCATTGAGCAATTCAGAAGAAATGAATAAGACCAATCAAATAGATTTCACAGCGATTAATGATAATTCTATAGGTTATCAATTGTTGCAAAATGAAAATTATATTGTATTTGATGGTCAAAGATATCGTATTAAACAGGCTGAAAAGGACGATGAGGGGTATGACTTCAAACGAACTGTTTCAGCCACACATGTCTGGTTTGATTGCCAGTATGTTTATCAATACGATAAGATCAAAGGTACTAAAAAACTTTCAGCCAACGATTTGATGAGCTTCGTTTTTGATCAAAACGAACTCGGTAATCATGGGTTTACTTGGAAAGTTTCTGGTACAACTGATAAATTAACGTTTACAGATTATGGTGAAAAATCAGGACTTGAATGTGTAAATGATTGTATTGAAAAATTTAATTTAGTTGTTGTAGCTGATAACAAAAATATTACTTTAATTCCTATGAATGATTGGCAACATAAGGTTAATAAGTCGTTCAGATATATTAACAACACACCAACTTTTACGGCCAACATTGATACCACAGAAATTCAAAATATTGCTAGGGTTTACGGCAAAGCTAATGCGCCTGTTACCTCACCAATCGGTACAGCTATTGGAACTATTAACACAATGGAAACTAATGGTGCTCCTGTTGTGGACGATCCTAATAAGCCTATTCACACAGTTCAGAACCTGCCTAATGGTACTAAATGGGTAATGGACAGCAAGGTAGTAGCTAATGGTGAAACATGGTATAGAGTGTGCACGAATGGTTGGGTTAACGAAAAGTACATCGTATTTGATAAGAATGGCGATGTTCAGCCAGAAAATCACATTATTACTGAAGTGACTGGACAAGGAACAATTAAGACTTCCACAGACTCACTAAAGGAAGATACTTCTGGTGGCAAAATTCTACCAGTTGGTAATGCTGTTGGTACTGTTAATACTATGGTGAGTGGTGGTGCACCTGTGCTGAGTGATCCATTGAAGTCTAATTCAATAGTTAATCACTTGAACAATGGGTCAACATGGGCTATTGACTATAAAAAAGTTGTTAATGATACAACCTATTATGAGGTTGCTGCTAATCAATGGGTCGACTCACAATATATTAATTTCGATAAAGACGGAAGCGTGAAACCAGAAGATCACACTATTACACCAGTAAGTGGTCAAGGCACTGTTAAGGCGCCTGAAGCTGATAAGAGTAGTGATACTGATTCTAATAAGGACGGTGATAGTTCAGATGAGTGATTCTACAGAAGATACCTCAATTGTTTATGTCTATGATTCACCGTTTACACCTCAAAACAAGACTGGCCGGACACTTGCTCCCGGAACACAGTGGTTTATTAATGCCTCAGTTTCAGATGGTGCTCAAGGTAAGTCATGGTATCAAGTCGGAACCAATCAATGGGTAATGCAGGATCAATTAGATTTTTCAGGTAAAACAGATGTTAGTCCATCTGATGTAACTCCAACAGAGTCAATTATTTACGATTCACCTTGGACGCCACAACATGAAGTTGGTAGAAAGCTTGCTAATGGTACTCAATGGAAAATAAACGGTGAGATTACTGATGGAGCTAATGGTAAGACATGGTATCGTGTGGCTACAAATGAGTGGGTCTGTTCTGATAATTTTATATTTACTGGTGATACAGATGTTGAACCAACGGAAGTTAAGAAGTCAGATGATGATAATTCAGAAGATGATCATTCTACCGATTACTTCCAGCCTTTTATAATTCGAGATGAAAAATCAATACAAGAATGGGGCGAAAGACCCGGTCCAGCAATAACTAATAATGACATTGAAGATCCCGAAGAAATGAGAAAATATGCACTGTCTCAAATGAAGACAGAGCCAACTGTTGATATCACAATGACTTATTCAGGTAAAGATACTTTTAGTATTGGAGACATGGTTTATTGTGATATAGAACCAGAAAGCTTCACAACTTGGGTGACGGTAGTAAGTATTAAATATAATCCGCTAAGTTACACAAATACTTATGAGGTTACATTAAATAATACGTCCCAAACACTATCGGATTATGAGTTATCAATTCAAAGTTCTTTAGTTAACGCTAGATACAATGGAGCTGTTTCAATCTCAAATGGAATTATTGCAAGTCCATTTATTACACAGAAAGTAGGCGAGGTATGATGGAAGATATACGTAGGATTCCTGATCCAATAACTGGTAAATATTATTACCCGCAAACACATTATTTAGCCGTGGTTGACTTAGACAATCATATTAAAGAATTAATGAATCAAAATAATATATATGCGACATACGTTAAGGACATGAAGTTAATTAATGCTTCGGGTCCTTTTTATTTTGATGAAAATACATTAAATAAACCCGCAAATATCCCAAAAGGATACCTACGGGCAACATTTATGGATGAAAAAAATGGAATTGTAGAAATTATTACAACAAATAATTATTACGAAATTACAGACGGTGAAATGTCTGTATTAAAAGAAAGGGCGTGATCAATTGTATCTACCAGACGGAGTAGTAGATTCAGAATTTCCAGGCTTGAGTATGCAGTCTAAAGATGGAAAGACAGCAGTTTTGAGTTTTGATAATGGTGAGAAAGTAATTATTTCAAAACAAAATTCTGATGGCACTACTGATTCAGAAGTATATAATTTTAAAGCTGTAACTGATGAAACGGTATTCCCACCAGTTCCTGACTTACCTGATTATTGGCACAATGTTGATTTAGACAAATGGAATGGTGTTATTGACAGCAATTCTAAAGACAGTTTCAATAGCAATAGTGATCAGATTCAAAAATCTATCAATTCATTATATGAATATGAAACTGATCAAAGAAATTTTTTTGCAAAGCTTAAAGATACGTTAAGCGACTTTAAAGGGTTTGTTGAAACAATTATTTCTGCTAAAACGGCGGAGTTTTTAAGTAAGTTTTCTGATCAATATTATAAAAAAGATGAAATTGATAACGAAGTACGTATTTTGCAGTCACAAATAGATCATTTAAAAAATGAAAATCCTACTTCTAATGGGATTAAAAAACCAGGAGTATTTTAGAAAGGAAGTAAAAATATGGATGTAACGACAGATTTACCAATTCCTCAAATTATGATTTTTGATATTGGTAAAGAAGAAGCATTTTACTTAGATAGATTAGATTCATCTGATGAAAACAATATGAACAGTCCTCAAAGTGTTTATATGCGACAGATTACAAAACGGGTTATGCCGATTCTTCTAGCTAAACAAGGCGAAGGTGGTTTGGGTACCGTTGATGTTCAGATGTTGAATTACGGTAATAAATTGGATCTAACAGGCTGGCATGGAGAATTCGTTGGAACAGATTCAGCAGGTATTCCGATTACAACTGATAATAATTTTGATTCCAAAGATCCAACCACAGGCTTAATCAGTTTTTCATTACCAAAAGAAGCAACTATTCATGCAGGAGATTATCGAAACGCCTATTTCAAATTTAGGGATAGTAATTTTAATGTTGTTAAAACTTTATTTTTCAATGTGCGAATTTTAGAAGACAGTAATTTTTATCCTGATGAACTTCCTCATAAGGAATACTGGGGCGAGGGTGAAAGAGCTTTATACGAGTTGGGACAGCTTCAAAATTCATATACAGATTTAGTTATGAACAACATTCAGAACTTAGATGATATTGTTTTGGCAAAGTTATCTGACTACAACAGCCGCATGTCTGTTATTGAAGAGGCTATCAAGAACAACGATTTTACTAAGGCTATTCAAACAGCTTTAAATAGTGATTTCACTATTGGTCAAGTTGATCCTGATATTGAAAAGCATTGGCAATATATAGAATCAGAATTGGAGGCAAATTAATGGTAAACGTGATTGATAATGAGGCAAGAAAACGCAGTAGCATGATGCCTGTTGGAATTAAAATAATTGATGACAAAGGAGACGTAGCTCACACTGCAAAAACAGATTTAGACACTAATTACATTTCTTTAGAATCAAAATGGTTTGGCTCTTCATCAAACAATACTGGTGGCAATACTGGTGGTAATACTGGTGGTAACACTTATCCAAATCAACCATCAGCTGGTGCCGATTATTATGCTGGATCGCTTGCTGATGGTGAGATTACTGAACGTTATCTTTTATATCAACGTGATGAGAGCGTTGCAGAAGATCCTAAAACGCCAAAAACAGTTACTTTATTAAAGGATGTTGGTACAAAATTTAATATGGCTGGAGATGGTGCCACATTATTGTTACATCTTCAAAAAACATTGATGACTGCCGGTGCTAAAGGAACAGTTTCAGATATTGAATTGAATTATGATACTAATAATGTTGCTAAAGAAGGATATTTTACTACTACATCAGTCTATCCGGTATATATTAAATCAACTGATTTAGCTACAACTAATGAGTTAGATATTCCAATTAACGGAATTGGTGAGAATTTGAGCAGTAAAAACTTCTTAGCACCGCATCTTAAATTGAAGTTTAACGGCGATGGGACAATGACATATTACAGTGTTACCGGATATGATACTGATGGCAATACAACTGGTGCCAACTACGAGGTTGTAGTAGATGCTATCGCAACATTCTCAGTTCAAACTGCAGTTGCTCAATTACCAGCTTCAGTTTATTTTTTTAATGGTTCGACGGACAGTGATGCTACACTTTCTGGAGCAAGTGATTTTTATGAAAACGCAATGGATGGATTGGAGCTGAACTTAGAAAGCAGCTATTCTGTAAATATGAGCGCGTATTCCTCAAGAAGCGCTTTTTTTGATTTTAATTTGAATGACATTGGTTTAAGCTCACCGATTAGGATTCCTAAGGATAAATTGATTGTTGGTTTAACATTAAATAATGTGTTTAAAGGCATAAAAATAATCGATTACAGTGAATATGTAGATGGAGTTGGTGGTGTTTCAGTTAATGGAATTGGTAAGAATTCAATCAAGATTATGGATAAATCAATTAGTATTGATATCTCAGTAAACGTTAAGCCAACTGATAAAAATGGTTCAGTCAGCCAGGAATTAAGACTAGCTAAGGTTTCAACATTTAAAAATTAGGAGGATGTACATATGATAATCGCTGTTAAACTTGATCAGAATAATCAGATTGATAATGTTAATTTGACCGATGAGGACACTGCATTCAGACAGTCAAAAGTAGCAGGTTGGTTGCTTGTCAATGCAGACTCTTCTTTCTCTATTTCAAATAGAAATAAATGGACAGTTCGAGAATCAGATAATGCTTTGGTCCACATTTCAACAGGCATGACACCAGATGAAGAAACTAAAAAGTCACTAGTCGAGTTAACTAAACAACAATTAAATGATAGTTTGACGAAGACACAACTCCAAATGGCATTGACAACTTTGACCAAAGAATATATTGAAGATAAAGCTAATTCTAGAATGGTTACCACTGAACTAACTAATCGGATAGCAGAACTAACCATCAAACTGGATAAAGTAATGGGTATTGATCCAACTCCAGAAACTCCAACAGAAGTTAAGTCTGTAGCAACTAATGATGGAGCAACCATTACAGCACAATAAAAATTAGAAAAAGGAAGTTTTAATTATGGCAGATCGTTCAAAAGATATCGAAGTAGTTTATGACAAGGCAGGAAACAAAATTGGCGAAAGCGAAGTCGGTGTAGCTAGCGTTGCTGTTACAGGACTAGCAGCAGGTACAGTAGTTGCTGATGGCGACTATAAAGTCACTTTCAAAGATTCAGTTACAGGCCTCGAATCAGAAAAAGTTGATGTAAAAGGCTGGACAGTTCTAACACCAGCACCTGAAGCACCAACAGACGTAACATCTACAGCTACAGCTGATGGCGCAACCATCGCAGCTAAGTAGCCAATAAAAGCATGCTCCCTTACTGGTAGTGGTGGAGGTTGGAATAATTTTAAGGAGGAATTATTATGATAGAAGCATTGAAAATGGAATTTGGATGGGGAACTTTGAAAGCAAGCGACATTGTGGATTATGTTCCCATTGTCATTTCAGTTGAGGATTATAAATACATTACTGGACAAGAATATCAAGAAAATAAAAAGGGCTAGCCGTTTGGCTAGTCTTTTTTGTTGTATAGAAAAATGAGAGAAGGTGAACTATGCCACCACACTTATTAATAATTAATACGATTGAGGATGCTGCTAGTGCCATTTCAATAATTGCTGCGATTGGTACATTTTTAGTATGGGTATTTAATCGACTGGTAATTAAGCCGTTATCAGATTCAATGAATCGTTTATCGGATGAAATTAAGGATTTTAAGAATGATTCAAAGTTCGAACATGATGAGTTTAGAAGCCATCTCGAACAACTTGATGATAAAGTTCATACGCATGATGAAGATATTGTTTCGTTGCAAGAAAAGGTTCATACACTATTTAATCGAGGAAGTTCAAAATGAAAAATAAATTAACATTAGACACACATTCACGAGTTTGGTGGATTTCAATTGTTTCATTAGTTTTAGTTTTAGCTCAGCAAATTGGCCATTTGTTTGGCTGGGAAATTACTAGTGACGAGGTTAATCAAATTATGGCTATCGTTAACACACTATTAGCTATTGCCGGATCACTAGGATTAATCTATGATACTTCAAAGGAGGCTAAGTAATGGCTAAATATTTTGCAGATGTTTCAGCGTACCAACGTGACGATTTAGCATTTTTCCAAGGATTCGTTAACGCCGGTGTTCCTTCCGTACTCATAAAGGCAACTGAAGGCAGTGCGAAAGGAACAAATTACGTCAATCCAAAGCTGTTAAATCAAACTCGTAACGCATTAAAAGCGGGAATGAACGTTGGATTCTATCATTTCTTTCATGCTATTAGTGATCAGGATGCGGTTGAGGAAGCTAAATTCTTCGAGTCCAAAGTGGTTGAACTTGGATTTGATAAGGACACTCCTTTATGCTTAGACGTTGAAGATAGCAAGTTAGATACATCTAAAGTCGCTCAATATGTCGATTCATTCATTAATTATTTGACTAGCAAAGGATATACAAACGTATTCCAATATTCGATGGCTTCTTGGTTCCATGGAATTTTGAACGCAAATGCTCATCCAACATGGGTAGCTAGTTACGGATCGAATGACTGCGGTTCCAGAGGCAATATAATCGGCTGGCAATATACTTCGGACTGGGGTGGTGGTTCACAAGATATGAGTTTTGACTGGGGTATTTTTGACAAAGTTAAAACTTCAAAGCCAGTTGAAAAGCCTGTTAAATCAACAATTGTCAATGTTGTTACAGCTTTGTCAGGCAACGTCAAAGGCTATACTACGTATAACTCACAAGGTATTGCCGACAAGGACACAAATATTACGCCTGACAGCATGTGGAAATCTAATAATATAGAAGTAATCAATCAAAAAGCATATTTCCAAATTGCTACAGATATTTATTTACCTCAAGATGTCACTACTTTAAAAGGCAAACTGATTATTAATTACGTCACTGGTTACGGTGTTAATGCATACGATTCAAATGGTAATTCAATTAAGGATTCCAATTTGAAATTTAAGTCAGGGACTGAATGGAAAGTTACCGATATTTTGACCGATATTAAAAACATTGGATTGTGCTATGAAGTTGCTCCAAATACATTTATTCCTGTTAAATATCAACAAGGTTCAGGTTTCACCGGTAAATAATTTATTCAACATTTTTTGTGGTTACATTTTTAATAACTTGTTATATTTATGATATACCTGAAGTAGGTATAACTAAAAAAACTTCATAAAGGCGGCTACCAAATGAACGATACTATCTTTGATACGCGCACCGATATTCTAATTAGATGTTCTGTTTTGACAGACAAGTTAGCAATATTTGATTTATTTGAAAAAAATGAACAAGATCAAAATAAAGAAGTTTTTTCAGTTTTATATTGTGGATTACAAAAAATGGTCATATTACCAAAAATGACTGCTTCAGCATTAAAATTGTATATTGAGCTTTATCAAGCTGGTGGCAACGAATCCTTAAAAAGTATTAAAGCGATAATCGAAGTTTAAACTAATATAGCCAACTGCCTAAATTGATAGGTGGTTGGCTTATTTTGTGATATATTTACTTTATGAAGGAATATAAAATAAAGTATAGAAAAAGTACCTATCAAGGTGTAATATATTGGACTTATAGAAGTGACGAAGAATTTAAAAACTTGTTACGAATAATGCACAGGCAATTAATGGAAAAATTTCGTATACCAAAAGGAGCATCTTTAAGTGTCTTTTCAAAGCAAGTTGATGCGAGTCATGGTAAAATAATTGCAGAACTAGATGGCATGAAGTTTAAACAATATTTGGTAGTAGGCGTAAGTACGATATATTTAAATATTAACGATTTTATTAAATTCAATTCGGATTCCCAAAAAATTTTTAAAGAAAGTGGAGTTTATGGCAAATATGGCGTAACTGATATTGGAACACTACAATATACGGTGGACAATGTTAAAAATTCTATTTCCTTTGGGAAAGATATTTGTCCAACAATTATAAGCAAGGCCTCTAAATATTGGTATAGAACAGCGTATTATCAAGCATTTTCTAATGGAAATAAACGTACAGGTCTTCTTGCAGCGATGGTTTTCTTGTATTTAAACTTTTATATATTTGATAGTAGAGATGTTGATATAGAATCAGATTTATATAAAAAAGTCTCCATGAATATTGCTAATAAAAAAATGTCAGAGTATGATGTTTATGCTTTTATTTGGAATAATGTAAAGTATGATATTGACAGATCTACTGAAAACTTCATTATGAGAGGTAAATAAAATGAAAAACTTAAAAGAAACAAATATTTATACAGATGAAACTATAAAAAAGACTAAAGAAGAGGCTTTGAACAATATTTTGAGTCAGCCTAGTATAATTGAGGCTTTGAGAAAATTGTCAACAGAATAGTAAAGAACCCATCATCTATTAATTTAGGTGGTGGGCTTTTTTTATTTGTCTAATTAGTAAAATAAATTATAAAAACATTGTATTACACGCATAAGCGTGTATAATAGAACTTGTAAAGAGATAAAGGAGATCACTAAAATGACAAAATCACAAATTTTTAAAAAAGCTCATAAATTCGCAAAAGAAATTGTTGAAGAAGTAGGCAACTATATGATAGCTCTAAGTTTTGCACTCAAAGCTGTCTATAAAGAAATTAAAGATTCGTTTATTAACGTCAATAGTGATCAATTTAATTTAATTTATAATAAACTGATGTATAGTGCAGATTATTCAGGGGCTGAATTATGGGGAAACGCTGCTAGCTCTGTCGTTGAAATCTGTCACAAAGTAGGAGCATATTATGGTTTTGAATCTTACATTGTTATTAACGATGAAAAGAAAGAAAAACTTGCTAAAGTATTTATCTCAGAAGCAAAATGGGATTATGCAACAGAACATGGATATGAAATTTAGGAGGAAATTTAATGGCAAAAATGTCAGATGCAAAAATAAAAGCAAATAAAAAATGGGACGAAAATAATAAAGAAAGAAAAAACTATATTAATAAGCGATCAATTGCAAGAAACTTTGTTAAAAAGTCAGCTACTAAAGATGATTTAACTGAATTAAAGGAATTGATTGAAATTAGAGAAAAAGAGTTTTAATTTTCCTTGTATTACACGCATAAGCGTGTATAATAGAACTTGTAAAGAGATATAACTAAAACACAAAGGCGGAATTTAAAATGAAAAAATTAGATATGAACGATTGGACTTTAAGAAAAGAACTAGACGGCTCAAGTGTTTATCAAAATAAACTTAATAAAAATGAATATGCTATTGCGGATGAATTTAACGAACCAAGAATTAGAGTATTTACCGATAATACAGAAATTGAAAAATTATTAGATAATATTGATGAGATAGGATTTACTGGAAATTACTATACATATGCAAATAAAATCTCATTGTTATTTTAAAAAAATGATAAAGTATGGTTTACCGAAGCTATCCAAGATCAAAAGGATTCATTTAATTCGGGGGAAGCATATCCAGACGTTCTCATGATTGCCAACGTCATTCAGAAATTAAATGATTTAACAACAAAGGATAAGTCATTAATGCTAGAAATGTATTTTACTTATTTTAGTGACGAGCTAGATAGAAAATAATATTTGCATTTTGTGAAATAAAAAATCGCTAGTCAATTAAGACTAACGATTATAATTTGCATTCCCACTTTATTTTTTTCGTGACACACTCGTGACACACTTTTTTCATAATTATCTGTGATACATCGAAACTTTTAAAATATAAAATGTTGATTTATCAGCATTTCGGGGGTTATCGAAACGTATCGAAACTTATATAAGCGAACTACGAGAATCGAACTCGCGACACTAGCTTGGGAAGCTGGCATTTTACCATTAAACTAAGTTCGCATGGGTTAACAACTACTAATTATACAATAGAATATTACAAAATGATAAAATTTTTGTAAATTTAGTGACAAAGTTGTAATATAAATTGATTTTTTAGTGTCGTTACCATAAAATCAAGACTGTTGGTATGAAAATATCGAGAAAAGTTTTCTCAAGGAGATTGATTATGAAAAAAGCATTGGTTGCAATCTTAGCGTTTGTTTCAATGTTAAGTATTGCTGTTGTAGCAACAGGCTGCTCAAACTCAAAGAAGAGCCAAGCAGAACAATATTCAGCAAAGAAAATTACTAAGGCCGAGATTAAAGGACAAGACTATGTCGGTGTAAGCAAGGACAATAAGGATGAGTATTTAACATTCTTCACTGGTAAAAAGGATAAGACAGTTCAATTCGTCCGTGTTAGTAAAGACGGATCAAAGAAAGTTATAACTAATTTCCAAAAAGCTAAGTTAGTTATGAATAAGAAAAATCCTAAGAAATTTAAGATAGATGGTTTTAGAATTATTGCTGAACCTGATTTTGAATGGAATTTTGTCAAAGTAGGTAAAACAACAATTAAATCTCCAGATGGTAAGAAGTGGAAGTTATATCAAGGTAGTCACAAGAAAGCTATTAAAGAAGTACAAAAGAACGGTAAATAGTACTATAGGTACATGTGTGTTATAAAATGTCGAAAGCGGGGAATTATGTTCTCAGTTTTCGATTTTTTTTTATTATTTAATATTATTTTTGAAATAACCTTGCCAATGCCGTAAAAATGTCGTATATTATACATATTGTGTTGGTAGTTAAGTGTAAGTATAAAAGTTCGTTATGAATGATATTCTTGAACTTTGCTTTTAAATACAAAATTAAATGCGCGAAGCGCGGAGGTTTCATTCATAATGGAAAACGGAACAGTTAAATGGTTTAATGCAGATAAGGGATTTGGTTTTATTACTCGTGAAGATGGTAGTGACGTATTTGTTCACTTTTCAGCTATCCAAGGCGACGGATTCAAGACATTAGACGAAGGTCAACACGTTACTTTTGATGTAGAAGATAGCGATCGTGGACCACAAGCAACAAACGTTACAAAAAACTAATTAAAGCTTTTTGAAGGACAGCCTCTACAGTAGGTTGTTCTTTTTTTGTACTTAAAACTTGTTATATAAATTATAACCATATAAACTTAATGAAAATAATTAATAAGAAGGCGATATACGATGTTTAAATTTCAAACAAAGTTAGGCTCATTAATAGGAACCATTGGTGGCAGTGTTTTAGAAGGTATATTTGTTTTTCGAGATAAAATTATTGGTTAACAAGTAGAGATTATAGAAACTAATAAAAGGGTGGAATTTACGTACGTAAGTAAATTCCACCCTTTTTTGTTGTGATACTTTGACAATATGTATGTAAACGCTTGCAAACGGATATACAGTACTATATTGTGAAGACAAGTACCAAATACTTAAAAAGAGGAGTGATTTTATGACTAAACCAATTCATGTAACATCGGAAATTGGCAAACTAGATGTTGTGTTATTGAAACGTCCATCAGAAGAAGTCGAGAATATAACACCGGATACAATGTCTCGATTATTATTCGACGATATTCCATATTTGCCAATAGCTCAAAAAGAACATGATAACTTTGCACAAATACTGCGTGATTCCGGTACAGAAGTACTTTATCTGGATGATTTGGTAGCTGAAGCAATTGAATCAGGTGATGTGAAATCTTCATTTCTTGATAAAATGTTGTCTGAATCAGGTTACGCTAAAGGTTGTGATCACGATGCTTTGAGGGAGTATTTAATAAACTTGGATACACAATCTATGGTTAAGAAACTAATGGTTGGTGTTCGTAAGAATGAAATAGACTTTACTCCGACTGATTTAGTTAGCGCTGCTGAGGATGCAGACTATCCATTTTTCCTAGATCCAATGCCTAATCTATATTTCACTAGAGATCCTGCAGCTGCCATTGGTGAAGGTATAAGTATCAACCACATGACTTATTCAGCTAGACAGCGTGAATCGATGTTTATGGAATTGATCATTGCCAAACATCCACGTTTCGCTGATAAAGGAGTACATGTATGGAGAGATAGGAATCATACAAAAAGGATTGAGGGTGGCGATGAATTAGTTCTAAACAACCACGTACTCGCCATAGGCGTTTCGCAAAGGACCTCTGCTACAGCAATTCAAGATATTGCACGCAATCTGTTTAAAGATACAAGCGGCTTTGACACAGTCCTTGCAATCTCTATTCCTCATAATCACGCGATGATGCATTTAGATACTGTATTTACCATGATTAATTATGATCAATTCACAGTTCATCCTGGTATCTTAGGAAAAGGTGGAAAAATTGATACTTGGATGATTCACCCGGGAAATGGTGATGAACTAGTAATCGAGCATGGTCATGATTTGAAGGATGCACTAAAAAAAGTCCTTGATCTTGATGACTTAGACCTAATTGCTACAGGTGGTGGAGATCCAATTGTTGCACCTAGAGAACAATGGAATGACGGGTCAAACACATTAGCGATTGCACCAGGTGTCGTTGTAACCTATGATAGGAACTACGTATCAAATGAAATATTAAGACAACATGGGATAAAGGTTATCGAAACCATTTCAAGCGAGTTATCTCGTGGTCGTGGAGGTCCACGTTGTATGAGTATGCCGTTGGTTCGTGAAGATATTTAATTTTTATAATAATAGGAGGAATTTAATTTGGATTATCAAGGTAAAGAAACATCAGTGTTTCAAGGTAGAAGTCTTTTAGCTGAAAAATATTTTACACCAGGAGAATTAGAATATTTAGTTGATTTTGGATTACATTTAAAGGCCTTAAAAAAGAAGGGCATTCCTCATCATTATCTTGAAGGAAAGAATATCGCCTTATTATTTGAAAAAACATCTACACGTACTCGTTCAGCATTTACAACTGCTGCAATTGATCTAGGTGCACATCCAGAATTTCTAGGTTCAAATGATATTCAGTTAGGTAAAAAGGAAAGTGTTGAAGATACTGCAAGAGTTCTTGGCAGTATGTTTGATGGTATTGAGTTTAGAGGATTTAGTCAAAAAGTCGTTGAGGATTTAGCAAAATTTTCAGGTGTTCCAGTTTGGAATGGTCTGACTGATGAATGGCATCCTACACAGATGATTGCTGATTTCATGACCATGAAAGAAACATTTGGCACGCTTAAAGGAAAGACCTTAACATTTGTTGGTGATGGACGTAATAACATGGCTAACAGTCTTTTGGTAACCGGTGCGATGCTTGGCGTTAATATTCATATAGTTACTCCAAAGGAATTGTTCACAGATGACTCTGTAGTTAAATTAGCTAAGGAATATGCAGAAAAATCCGGCAGTGAGCTTATGATAACTGATGATATTGATAAAGGTGTGAAAGGCTCAAACGTTATTTATACTGACGTTTGGGTATCAATGGGTGAAGAAGATCAGTGGGATGAAAGAATTAAACTTTTGACACCTTACAAAGTAACCATGGATATGATGGAAAAGACTGACATGCCAGATGGACAAGTTATTTTCATGCACTGTTTACCAGCATTTCATGATGTTACAACACAATATGGACAAAATATTTATAAGAAATATGGATTGACAGAAATGGAAGTTTCTGATGAAGTATTCAGAAGTAAATATGCACGTCAATTTGAAGAAGCTGAAAATAGAATGCATTCGATAAAAGCTATTATGGCAGCCACATTGGGCAATTTATTCATTCCCAAAGTTTAAAACTTATTAGAAAAGGATCAAAATGACAAAAGAACGTATCGTAGTTGCACTTGGTGGTAATGCAATTTTAAGTACAGATGCCAGTGCGAAAGCTCAACAAGAATCAGTACTAAAAACATGCGAGTCACTTATCGAGTTTATAAAGGATAATGATGAGCTCATTATTACCCATGGAAATGGTCCCCAAGTTGGGAATCTTTTGTTACAACAAGAGGCATCTGACAGCACTGCTAATCCAGCCATGCCACTAGATTCTTGTGGAGCAATGACACAAGGTAGTATTGGATATTGGCTTCAGAATGCCATGAATACAGTTTTAAAGGAAAATGGTTTGAAAAGACAAGTTGTTACCGTAGTCACTCAAACGATTGTAGAAGCTGATGATCCCGCCTTTAAAAGCCCATCTAAACCGATCGGTCCCTTTTATGCTAAGAAAGAGCTTTCGGAAATAAAAAATAAACACCCCAGGTGGGAATTTATTGAAGATTCTGGAAGAGGATATAGAAGAGTTGTACCATCACCAAAGCCAGTTGAAATAGTTGAATATCCGACAATCAAATCCATTACTGATGCTGGAATAATTCCTATTGTTGCTGGAGGCGGTGGTATTCCGGTTATTAAAGAGGGGAATAGGTTAATTGGTAAAGAGGCCGTTATTGATAAAGACTTTAGTGCATCAAAAATAGCTCAACTAGTAGATGCGGATAAATTAATAATCCTTACTTCTAAAGGTGGTATTTTTTATAATTTTGGCAAAGCAAATCAAAAAGAAATTTTTGATGTTTCAACTAAGGAAATACAAGCTCATTTGGATAAGGACGAATTTGCAAAAGGAAGCATGCGACCAAAAGTTCAAGCAGCGATGGATTTTGTAAATAATACTGGTAATGCTGCTGTAATAGGTGCTCTAGATGATGTTAAAGAAATCCTGTCTGGTGATAAAGGCACATTGATTCACAAATAAGTATTGTTATTGATAATTTTATGTGCTAACATAACTTGTGCAAAAGAAGGAATAATTAATCGTTAGATTTTAAGCGAGATCAGGGTTTGGTGAGAGCTGATCGAATCAAAGATTAAGTCGTAACCTTCTTACAATTAAATAAATTTAATAATGAGTGGATATTAATCAATTAGAGTGGTACCGCGGGAAATCTCGTCTCTTTCAATGAAGTAGTTTATTGAAAGAGGCGTTTTTTTCATCCGGAGGAGGAAAATATGGATTCAAAGAAGTTAATAGTAAGTACATTAATGAAAGTTTTACCTGACGAAATTACTGAAGAACAAATTGAAAAATTAATTGAAAAACCTAAGACATCTGATTTAGGTGATTATGCTTTCCCAACGTTTATCTTGGCAAAGTCATTACACAAAGCACCAAATATGATTGCGGAAGATTTAGTTGGACAAATTGATTCTACAGGATTTGAGAAAGTTGTTAATACTGGCGCATATATCAACTTCTTCTTGGATAAGGCTGAGTTTGCCAATGCAGTATTACATGACGTTTTAAGTAAAAATGATAAATATGGTAATCAAAACGAGGGTATGGGTGGAAATGTTCCCATCGATATGTCATCTCCTAATATTGCAAAGCCTATGTCAATGGGACATTTACGTTCAACTGTTATTGGTAATTCAATTGCTAAAATTGAAAGTAAATTAGGTTATCAACCAATTAAAATCAACCATTTGGGTGACTGGGGAACTCAATTCGGTAAGTTGATCGTTGGATATAAAATGTGGGGTTCAGAAGAAGAAGTTGAAGCTGATCCTATAAATAATTTATTGAAGTATTATGTGCGTTTCCATAAAGAAGCCGAAGAAAAGCCAGAGCTTGATGATCAAGCACGTGCTTGGTTCAAAAAGATGGAAGATGGAAATGAAGAAGCACTTAAATTATGGTCATGGTTCAAAGAATTATCATTAAAGGAATTCAATCGTATCTATGATCGTTTAGGAGTTAAGTTTGACCACTATACTGGTGAGTCATTTTATAACGATAAGATGGATGCAATCGTTGAGACTCTTGAAGAGAAGAATCTATTAGTTGAGAGTCGTGGTGCTGAAATCGTTGATTTATCCGAATATGATTTGTCACCTGCTTTAATTAAGAAGACTGATGGAGCAACACTTTACATCACTCGTGATCTTGCAGCCGCTAAGTATCGTAAGGATACATTTGACTTTGTTAAATCACTATACGTTGTTGGTAGTGAACAAAGTGAGCATTTTAAAAAGCTTAAGATTGTTTTGAAGAAGATGGGATACGATTGGTCAGATGATATCCATCATATCGAATTTGGTCTTATTACAACTGGCGGTAAGAAGCTTTCAACTCGTAAGGGACGTGTTATTTTATTGGAGAATGTCCTTCAAGATGCTGTTGAATTAGCTAAGAAACAAATTAATGAAAAGAACCCTAATTTGAAGAATAAAGATGCTGTTGCTGAATCTGTTGGTGTTGGAGCTGTTGTCTTCCATGATTTGAAGAATGAAAGACGAGACAGTTTTGACTTTAATCTAGAAGAAGTTGTTCGTTTTGAGGGTGAGACTGGTCCTTATGTTCAATATACTAATGCACGTGCATTGAGTATTTTAAGAAAAGCTGGCAACATTGATTTTTCTGAAAATGATGAATTATTAATTGATGATCCAAATGCTTGGGACACAATTAAGTTGTTACAAGAGTTCCCAGAAGTTATTGCCCGTGCCGGACGTATATATGAACCATCAGTTATTGCTAAATATTCATTGAAACTTGCTAAGAGCTTCAATCAATATTACGCACATAGCAAGATCCTTGCTGAAGATACTGGATTGAAAGCAAGATTATCTGTTGTTAAGGCAGTTTCCATTGTTTTACAAGAATCACTTAACTTATTAGGTGTTAAAGCACCAGAAGAAATGTAGGTTAGTATAACTTGAGTCGAAAACTATTTGTTGAATTATCTGAAATGAAAACTACAGTTCTCGATATTTTATGGTTTATTCTTGCAGTAAGCTATGCTTATTTGAAATTTAATACCTTCAATTTTATTAATGGAGTATTGGCGCTGATAGCGGTCTTGTTTATTCACTTAATAATTAATTTTCATAATAATTATATGGATTATCGCAATTCCAAAGATCTTGATTATCGTCAAAAAACAAGCACCATTGGTATTAATCGTGAGTCACTGGCAGTAGTTAAAAAATGGATGTACGGTTTGACCATTTTTCCATTATTAATAGGGGCATTTCTAGTTTATAGATCGAGTTGGTTAACGTTAGTGATTGGAGTCATTCTCGTTGGCATTGGTTTATTGTATTCTGGAGGTCCCAAGCCACTTAATTCAACAATGTTTGGAGAGATAGTGGTGGCTATTGCCATTTCCATTTTCGTTCCGTTGATCTATTCTTATTTGGGACTAATCGGGATTGGAAAATTTGATTCTAGTTCGGTAATTGATATCGTAATTATTTGTTTACCAAATACATTTGCAATATTTGCCGCACAGTTATGTAATAACATCTGTGATTTGGAATCTGATGTAAAAAATGGTCGTCATACGTTGGTATATCGTATAGGTAAAACCAATGCATTAAGTTTATTTAAAGCTAGTTGGGCCTTGACCTTCCTGTTAATTCCTATCTTAGCTTTGTTACAAGTAGTACCTTACATTACGCTGTTAGCGATACTACTTTATCCCTTTATTTGGGATAAGTTCCAACCATTTTTAAAGGAACAAGTTAAAACGCAAACTTATCCTTTGGTAATTAAAGCCGTAACATTACTAGTGACTGTATATATATTTTTAATTGCTGTCGGGGCTATTGAAAATATCTTAAGGTCATATTTGTAGGTTATGGTAATCAGAAAGATAGCCCTAAAGAATCACTCCTAAAACTTCTTTCTGAACAAAAAAAGAAGTCAGCTAATTTGTCGGGAATTGGCTGGCTTCTTTTTTATTTTCAGAAAAATAATAAAAGTAAAGAATCACTCCTAAAACTTCTTGTAAATATTGCTTACGTAAAATTATTTTGAATAAAGCTGACAAAAAAATCGGGTATGTCTGCTTCTGTAGTTTGTATATCTTCAGAAAACGGCTTTACAAAAATAAGTTTATAAGCGAACAATAATAGATTACCATGTTTTCCCTCAGGATTATATAGGTTATCGTTAACTATTGGCCAATTATTAGCAGATAAGTGAACTCTTAATTGATGTGTTCTACCAGTTAGAAGATTCAGTCGCAATAAGGCATAATTATTGTTTTGTTTTATGACTTTATATTTGGTGATGGCGTCTTGACCATCTTTACTTACTATACGTTTTCTTTTATCATTTGGATCTAAGCCGATTGGCAAGTCTATAGTTCCAGAATCATTTATTGGTGCATTCAATTTTACAATTGCCAGATACTCTCGGCGAAGAGTTTTTGAACTAAGTTGACGGTCAAAAATAGGGACAAGGTAAGGTGTTTTGGATATTAGGACCAACCCACTGGTGTTCATATCTATTCTATGAACCATGAATGGATGACTCTGTGGAGCTAAATATGATTCCACATCGTTCATTAACGAATTATTTTCAGTTGGTAAATTGGGATGTGTTTTTATACCAGCTTTTTTATTAACGATAATTACATCAGAATCTTCGTAACAGATATTTATTTTGTTTTTACCAGGTAGATATGTCTGATTTTTGGATCGTGGCGGAAAGTCAAAATTCAGAGTGATTATGTCATCGTTTTTAATTATAGTATTAAATGGTAGATATTTTCCGTTTATATAAATGTCTCTTTGAATACGAAAAAAATGTTGCCATTTTTTGGGAATTAACCACTTTTGCAATAATTCTCGAATATTAATATCGATTCCATTATTGCCATGATACTTGATTTTCCGGCTATACATTGATTGAATTCTCCTTAAAAGATTTTTAGTATTTTAAAAACACCATCATAATGTGATAAAATTTGTTCTTATAGCAGAGGTATTAACAATGAATAATAATAATGGTTTTTGGGGTTGGTTAAAACCAAAATTACAAATTGTATGGCATTTTGTAAGGAAGTATTGGAGAAGATTCCAATTAACTCGTTGGTTAATTTTACTATTCCTAACGCTAGTACTAGTTTTGAGTGTGATTTGGACGTATGACGCCAAGACAGCTAACGTTGAAGATTTGAAATCATCATTACAGACTAAGACAACAGTCTACGATAAGGATAATGATGATGCTGGTGAGTTATATGCTAGCAAGGGAACGTATGTGAGTTTAGATAAGATTTCTAAGAATATTCAAAATGCAGTTATTTCTACTGAGGATAGAACATTTTGGACTAATCCTGGATTTAGTATTAAAGGATACGCTAGAGCTATTTTGGGTATTTTAATTTATCATCGTATTACCGGAGGTGGTAGTACTTTAACACAACAATTGGCTAAAAATTCATTGTTGACTCAAAAGCAAACTCTTTCTCGTAAGGGTGAGGAATTATTTTTGTCAATTGAGATCAATCGTGTGTATTCTAAGAAGAATATTTTGGCCATGTATCTTAATAACGCCTATTTTGGTAATGGTGTGTGGGGAGTACAAGATGCCTCCGAAAAATACTTTGGTAAAAGTGCCAGTGAATTAAATGCTGGTGAAGCGGCTGTTTTGGCAGGTACATTAAAAGGTTCAACGATGTATAATCCAATAGATAATATGACAAATTCCAAATCTCGTCGAAACTTGGTTCTTGATTTGATGGTTGAAAACAATAAGCTTACTTCATCTCAAGCCACTTATTATAAAAATCAGCCAATAACTTTGAATGATAACTATAATAATAGTAATTCATATAAATATCCTTATTTCTTTGATGCAGTAATCGCTGAAGCAGTTGATAAATATGGCATTAGTGAAGATGATATTTTGAATAAGGGATATAAAATCTATACGACATTGGATCAAAGTATTCAAAAATCCATGGAGAATTCATTTGATAACAGTTATCTATTCCCAGCTAATGCAACGGATGGTACCAAGGTTCAAGGTGCCTCAGTTGCAGTTAATCCAACAAATGGTGGAGTGTTGGGAGTTGTCGGTGGACGTGGTGATCACACGTTTAGAGGTTTCAATCGTGCGACCCAAATGAAGCGTCAACCAGGATCAACTATTAAGCCATTGGCCGTTTATACTCCGGCTATTGAAAATGGTTATAGTTATGATTCACAACTACCAGATCAAGTTACAAGTTTTGGTAAAAATAAATATACACCAACTAATGCTGATGGATTATATCAAGATGAGATTCCGATGTATAAGGCCTTGGCACAAAGTGAGAATGTACCAGCGGTCGCATTATTGGATAAGATCGGCGTTAAAAAGGGTGTTTCGTCAGTCGAAAACTTTGGAATTAAGGTCCACAAGAATGATCAGAATTTAGCATTAGCTCTGGGTGGATTGGAAACAGGTGTCTCACCATTGCAGATGGCAAGAGCCTATACAGCCTTTGCTAACGAAGGTAAATTGTCCGAAACTCACTTCATAAGAAAGATTGTTGATTCAACAGGGACAGTTATTGTTGATAATACAGACAATTCAACTAAACAAATTATTAGTAAGGATACTGCTAAAGAGATGACAAGTATGATGCTTGGTGTCTATAACGAAGGTACTGGTAAAACTGCCAAGCCGACTGGTTATAAGATTGCTGGTAAAACAGGTAGTACCGAAGTACCTAGTTCATATGGTTATGCAGGGACCAAGGATCAATGGATGATAGGCTATACACCAGATATTGTCGTGGCCAGTTGGATCGGGTTTGATCAAACTGATAAAGATCACTTCTTATACGGAGTCAGTGAGACTGGAGTAGCTTCGTTGTTTAAGTCTGAAATGACAAATGTTTTGCCATATACAGACCAAACTAGTTTTGGAGTGAAAGATGCTGCAACCATTGCCAGTGAAGATAGTGATAGCGATAATAATGATGATAACAATGACATCGTTAAATCTTTCCAAGATGGAGTAAATAACGTTAAAGACAAAGCCTCGGAATGGTATAATGATGTTAAGAACTTTTTTGGTCAATAGGAGGACTGTATGAATATTTATGATGGCGCCAATCAATTGGAACAAGATTTGAGAAATACTCAAGAGGTGGCAGATCTCAAACTTGCGTTTGAAGCTGTTAAAGCTAATGAATTGGCTTACAAACTTTTTGACAAGGTTCAAAATAAACAATTTGAACTTCAACAAAAACAAATGCAAAGTCAAGAAATTACTGATGACGATATCGAATCAATGCGTCAATTGACAGATCAACTTCAAAACTATAGCGAAATCAAAAACTTGATGGACAAAGAACAAAAAATGAATTCTATGATGGAAGAATTGAACAAAATCATTTCTAAACCAATCGCAGAAATCTATCAAGATAAATAGAATATAGGTATTAAAAAGAAGCTGAGACGCGTAATTGGTCCCAGCTTTTTTCTTGTAAAGAACTTGTAAAGGAGATAATTATGAAATTCATACATGCCGCCGACCTACATTTAGATACACCTTTTATTAGTATTAATAACTTTTCAGAAAAACTACAGAGTCAATTAAAAAAATCCACTTATACTGCTGCTGATAAGGTTTTTGAAACTGCAATTAAAGAGCAGGTTGATTTTATTATTTTGGCTGGGGATGTATTTGATAATACTGAGCGTAGTTTAAACGCACAGATGTATCTGAAAAATAAGTTTGATGAGCTAAATAAATATAATATTAAAGTATATATGATATATGGTAATCATGATTATTATAGGAATGCCTTTTCAGTGATAGACTTTCCAAACAATGTAACTGTATTTAGCGATGAAATAACTACTGAAAAATTGATCACTAAGGATGGATTAAGTGTGGGAATAACTGGATTTAGTTATTATCGCAACCATGTTACTGATGATATGGTTAGTAATTATCCAACACGTAGTACATTTGATTACCAAATTGGAATTTTGCATGCTGGAATTGGTGACAATAATTATGCTCCCTTTACGGTAAATGAGTTATTAACTAAAGGATATAACTATTGGGCCTTGGGACATATTCATAAGCGTGAGATTCTTAATAGAGATCCTTATGTGGTTTATCCAGGGGACACGCAAGGTCGTAATCAAAATGAACTGGGTGAAAAAGGCTTCTATTTAATAAATGTTGAGGGAAATGTTTCCAAATTAACATTTGTGCCTAGTTCAGTATATATATGGAAAAATGCAGAGATTAATGCTTCAGAGAATAGTACGCTAAATGATCTGACTGACAAGATATCTGATTTGTTGTCAGAAAATAGTCTGCTGACCTTGAACATTACAAATGCGCAACGTCTGAATGAAGAAGTAATTAAGTCTATTGACCGTGGTGATGTTTTGAACCAATTTGCAAAGACTAGTAATTCAGCAATATTGTATAAAATATATTTGAAGTTTAGTCGTAATCAGGAACATACTAAAATTGATCAGAAATACTGGGATGATAGTGCAAGCGATATTTTTGATTTAGACGATATTAAGGATATGGATAATAAGCTTTATAGTGAAGACATTATTCGTGATCATATAAACGATCCTGGCTTTTTAGACCATATTAAAGAAATGACAAAAAATAATATTAATAAAAAATATATTGGAGACTAATCGTGAAATTAACTAAAGTTAAAGTTTACGGTTTCGGAAAATGGGTCGATAAAGAATTTGATTTTAATTCAGATTATCAAGTTATATTTGGACCTAACGAGGCTGGCAAAACAACTTTGTTGACCTTTATCAAAAGTGTTTTATTTGGATTTGCATCAGCGCGTGGGGATGATAAATATCAACAATATAAACCAAGAAAATCAAATAGTTATGGTGGAGAACTTATATTCACTGATACAGATGGAACGATTTGGACAATAAGACGTGTAGACGGACAATTTGGTGGGGAACTAACTTTGTTTAGAGATGATCAACAAGTTCCTGAAACTCTGTTAGCAGATAAGATAACTGGTGGGTTTACAAAAGAAGATTTTGAGAATACACATGTCCTAGATGCTAACAATATCTTGTCCATTTATAAATTAAACGAAGAACAATTGGAAACCGAGATTCTCACCGTAGGAACAGTTGGAAGTAAAGAATGGCTACTTAGTGCTGAGGGGTTTGAAAAGCTTGCTAATGGCATCTATAAGCCACGTGGACGTAAACAAGAACTCTCAGTGCAACTAGAACTTCACAAAAAGCTGATTTCTCAGAAATCAGAGTTCAAAAATCAACAACTTGCTTATCAACAGGTTACTAATGAACTTAATACGACCGAAGAAGAATTCAGTGAAAATAATCAAGAATATCAAGAAGCACAAAAAAAATCAGCCAGTCTACAAAATTTGTCGAGTAAATGGCCAAAGTATCTTGAATATTTAGATTTAATAAGACGTGGTAATGAAGTTGAAAATCCAATTTCGAATCAAGATTGGGAACAAGTTATAAAGATTAATCAACAACTTGCCATATTAAGTCAAAATAATTATTCAACTGGGAAAAATCAATTAAGCGACAGTGAAAATAGAATCCTTGAAAGTTATCAGAATAATAAAAATGATTTGGATTATTTGAGTGCTAAAAAGAATAGTATTCGTGATCTTCAGTATCAAAAGCAGAATTCAAATGAACAATTAAAGAATAATGATTCCCAAATTGACAACTTAATAGCTACACATACAGACTATAAAGAAACGATGAAAATCTTAACAGATGAACAGCTCAAACAATTAGATGAAAATCATGATACTAAGAAAAAATCAAACAGTAATATATTCGTGATAGTACTGATTGTTATTGGTCTAATATTATTTATCGCATCAGGATTTTTGAGATTTGTAGGTATTGTTATTGGACTAGTTGGATTAGGTCTTGGATATTATCAAAGAAAAGTAGCAAGTGACAGTATATCTACTAATGAATTGTCCTTTTTAAGTGAAAAGGGTTATCAAGGCATGACCATAGATCAAGTGAAAGAATTGCAGCCGATTATTTTACAGCTTTATAGTTTGCGTAATAAACAAAACGCAATTGAAAATACTTTGAATAATATTCAACTAGAATTAGATAAGTGGAAACAATACTTGAACGATTTTGGTTTATTGGAAAATGGCAGTACAGACTATGCACAATCGGTTGATGATTATTTTAGTCGACTGCAAAGAATTAAGACCAAGTCGGATATGATCACCAAGAGTAATTCGGATTTGTTGGCGTCACAAAAATCTAACCAAGAAAAAATTTCTGATTTAAATGATCAATTGGATTCGATTTGTATGAATTATTCGACTGCTTCATTTGAGCAATTAGAAGATCTTCATACAAAACAACTTGCTAGACAAACTACATCTAATTTAGTTGATCAGCATAAGGCGATTATTGGTGATGACATGGATGTATTACAAAAGTTCACAGATTCAAACGACTTGAATCAACAATTGTTAAAATCAAAACAAGAGTTAAGTGATTTGGAAGAGGTAAACAATAGGCTAAACAGACAGGTTGGCTCCATCAAGAATCAACGTGAGCAGATTTTTAATGATGATGAATATCAGAACTTAATTAGTGAATTAAGTCAAAACGAAGCCAATATAATAGAACTATACGATGAATGGCTGGCAGATAAATTGTCCAGCAAGTGGATTCATCGTATGCTCAATATTGCTAGTGAGAATCGATATCCCAAAATGTTAAAGCGAGCAAGTCAGTATTTTTGCTTATTGACTGATGATAATTATGTAGATATAAAATTCAACGTTGATAATAAAAAAACCTTGAAAGTTATAAGACGTGATAAAACGAAATTTGATGTACATGAATTATCAAGAGCAACTACCGTTCAATTGTATATATCATTGAGATTGGCATTTGTCACAGAAATATCTAATTTAATAAATTTACCAATATTAATTGACGATGCCTTCGTAGACTTTGATAAAATTAGGACTAGTAAGATGTTTGAGCTAGTTAAAGAGGTGTCTAAAGTAAACCAAATTATCTATGTAACGGCCAATATGGTGCCTGATGTAGCAAGTGATCATGTAACTAATATAAAAAGGGGTAACTAATGAAAAGAATTATTGATTATAAGAATGGCGAAACTATGAGTTTAGAAGCAATTATTAAGAAGTCTGACTTTCGTTTAGCTAAAAATGGCAAAAACTTTTTATCACTAGTATTTGAGGATAAATCTGGGCAGATTCCTGGTAAGTATTGGGATGCTAACGACGAAAATGCGAAGACATTTAAAGTGGGGACTGTTGTTCAACTAGATGGTAAAAGGGATATATACCAGGGTAAGCCACAAGTAATTATCAACCATTTGGGAGCTCTTGAAGCTGATACAGTTGATATGTCTCAATTTGTTCAAACGGCTCCAATTAAAAAGGCTGACATGGAAAATGACTTTGAGGATATTTTCTTGGAGATAACTAATGGTGCTTGGAACAGAATCGTTAGATATTTATTTAAAAAATATCATGATGAATTCTTTACTAGTGCTGCCGCCAAAAGTAATCATCACGACTTTCAAGGTGGACTTGCATACCATACTTTAAGCATGGTTCGTCAAGCTGAAAATATTGCGGATCAGTATAAGCAGATTGATCGTGCATTATTGATTGCTGGAGCTTGTTTACATGATTTGGGTAAGACTATTGAATTATCAGGTAATCTTGATATTGAGTATACCTTTGAGGGTAATATGTTAGGACACATTACAATTGTCGATGAAGAGATAGTTAAAGCCGCACAAGAAATGGATATAAGTCTTGAGTCTGAAGATATGATTTTACTTAGACATATGATCTTGTCGCATCATGGTTTATTGGAATATGGATCACCAGAACGTCCTAAGTTATTGGAAGCTGAAGTATTGCATAATATTGATGAGATGGATGCAAGTATTAATATGATCACTAAAGCCCTAGATAAAACTGAGAATGGTAGTTTTTCAGAGCGTATTTTTGGATTAGATAACCGTTCATTTTATAAACATTCATAATGATGGTACAAAAAAAGAGATCGATTTTTAAAATCGGTCTCTTTTTATTTAACTATTTTTAATTATTTAGAAGAGCTTGATGATGAAACATATCCTGAAAGAACATCTTTCAAATCACTATCCTTGATAGATACATCAGCTTTCTTCAATACCTTAGAAATAACCTTTTGCATTACAGTTGAATCTTGCATCCAGCTAGCATAAATCTTAGATTTAAGTTCTGCTGTGTGATCGCTCATCTTACCCTTGGCAGTCTTCTTGTCAAGTTTGATGATGCTGTAACCATAACTAGTTTTAACAGGTGTTGATGTATAATCGCCAACGTTATCTAGTTTATATGCGGCTGTCTTAAAGTCTGAGTCAACGCTTGTACTGTCGTTATCAAAGGCGTCCATCTTACCACCATTGTTCTTTGTGGCTGAGTCTGTTGAATACTTCTTAGCAAGTTTGCTGAAGCTTTCACCATTTTGTAGCTTTTCGATAACTGTAGTAGCAGTAGCTTTCTTAGCAACTAAGATTTGTGAAACGGTAATCTTAGGTTGGTAAGATTTCCATTCTTTCTTAAGTTGGGCATTTGTAACTGTCTTATTCTTCTTTAAAGCGACTTCTGTTAGAAGATTTGTACGAATATTCTTCTTGAATTGAGCAGTAGTCATACCGTTTTGTGAAAGAATAGAACTGAATGAAGAACCATATTGGCTCTTGTACTTGTTATATTCCTTAGTTACTTGCTTAGTTGAGACCTTTTTACCATATTGATCTTCTAGAGCTTTGGTAATGATCATTGTTTGAAGTGTTTGTTTACCTGACGAAGAACTCTTCATTTCCTTGTAGTATTGTTCTTGGGTAATTCTTCCACCCTTTAGTGTAGCAACTGTCTTATTACCTGAACATCCAGCAACAACTGTTACCATCAATAGGCCGGCTAAAGCTAGGACCCATTTTGTCAAACGTTTGTTCATCCTTTACACATCCTTATTTAATATGTCTTCAATTGAAAAGACTACCATAAAATTACTGAAATAGTTAATCTATTGGTGAAAAAATCACAGAAAATTCATATTTTACTTGCCAATGTTTTGTAATTCTGAGACATTGTCCTGCATTTCAGAAATAGAATTGTTAAGTTTTTCAATATCTGGTGCAATATCTTTTGAGTAGTCTGATATATCAGATTGTATACCAGAAACCACTTCAGGTACTATTGACAAATTGTCTTTTAGTTCGACAAATGTATTCTTTAAATCTTTTATATTATTGAATAACTTGTTACTATTAAGGGTAGACTTAGTTTTTTGTGATTGAAAAATTTGAAATGTTGTACCTGAGATGGCACCAATAACAAATCCAGTAAAGAATTTCATTTTAATCCTCCAGATTTTTCTTGATATTGTCAGCGCGCTGTTGTAATTCTTCATTTGAAGCTTTACCAGTATTGTCGCCCCAATGCATTGAAAAGGCGTCGTCTTTTGAATAGCGAGGTACTAGGTGGAAGTGGGAGTGCATTACACTTTGATATGCGATTTCGCCATTATTTTGACAAATATTCATACCAATAATGTCAGGATTAGATTCTTTGATTGCACGAGCAATCATAGGTATTTTCTTGAATACTTTTTGAGCTAATTCTTCATCATATTCAAAAATGTTTTGGACATGTTTCTTAGGTACCACCAAAGTGTGGCCAGGAGTTACTTGAGAAATATCGAAGAATGCCTTAATATCGTCATCCTCGTAAATAGTAGTACTAGGAATTTCATTATTAATTATTTTGCAAAAAATGCAGTCGTCCATATAAAAATCTCCTTTCAAAAAACATATAATATTAACTAACATGCTATCATAACTAGGAAACTAAAAACAGATATAGGTGGTTTATCTATGACTTTAGAGATAAAAGAATTGACCGGAGGTTACGGTCAAGTTTCAGTGTTGAAAAAAGAAACATTTACAGTTGAAGATGGACAAGTTGTCGGACTTATTGGTCTTAATGGTGCAGGTAAATCAACAACTATTAAACATATAATCGGGCTATTGACACCTCGTGGTGGTCAGATATTGATTGATGGGTTGAGTTTACACGACAATATAGAGGCATATCGAAAGAAAATCGCATATGTGCCTGAGATGCCTATTTTATATCCTGAATTAACCTTAAGAGAGCACATCGATATGACGATTATGGCCTACGATCTCAATCGAGATAAAACGTGGGAAAATGCGAATACGCTATTAAAAACTTTCAGACTTGATAATAAATTGGATTGGTTCCCACAAAATTTTTCAAAAGGTATGAAACAAAAAGTGATGATTGTTTGTGCCTTTATGACTGATGCAAGATTGTTCATTATTGATGAACCGTTTACTGGTCTTGATCCTTTAGCGGTAAATGACTTATTAAATATTGTTGAAGCAAAGAAAAAGGCAGGTTGTTCTGTCTTGATGTCTACTCATGTTTTGGCTACTGTCCAAAGTCATGCAGATAAGTTTGTTTTATTAAATCATGGTCAAGTTCGTGCTGATGGAACGCTGGATCAATTAAAGGATAAGTTTGATATGAAAGACGCTAATCTTGATGATATTTATATTAAGATGTCGCATGAGGATTTATAATGAATGAACTTTGGAAAAATAGGTTAAGAAGACATCAACTTGATCAATTAAAGTATTTGAGATTGATTTTCAATGATAACTTTGTATTAGCGTTTATTGTTCTAATTGGTGCGTTAGGATTTTGGTATTCCAACTTACTGGGAACAATAAATGGTGAGTTAGTATTCGGCAAACCAATAGTTATTTTATTAGTATTATTGATTACCCAGGTTGGTAAAATTGCTACTTTACTGGAAGATCCAGATAGTACTTTTTTGCTGGTAAAGGAAAATGAATTTTATCAATACTTTAAATCAGCAAGAAATTATAGTATTTTATTACCGGTTGTAGCAATCGTTGTAGTGAATTTCTTATTGTCACCATTTGCATTTACTGGTGCAGGTTTGAGTATATTAGATATTTGCCTTATTGCACTAGGATCAGTATTTTTCAAATGGATCTTTCTAAATTTGGAAATGTTTAATATTTATGGGAAAAATAAAATATCGGGAATAAATTTAAAATTAATTATTAATATAATTCTATTAATTTCATTGGTATTTTCTGTATACTTATTTAGTTCGGTTACTTTGATAATAGGAATTATTGGATTTATATATACAGAAACTCAGAATAAGAGTATTTGTAATTCTGGACAACTACAATGGCAACAATCTATATCTAACGAAAACCAAAGAATGTTCAGAGTAAAAAGATTTTATAATTTATTCACTGATGTTCCAGGTGTTAACAGTAAAATTAAGCGTCGTAAGTGGTTAGACTTTGTATTCAATGGTATTAAACCAAGCCATAAGAATACATATTTGTACTTATTTGCACGTGGATTTGTTAGAAACAATGAATATATCGGTTTGTTTTTACGATTGACAATAATTCAAGCAATAATGCTGGCTTTAATTGATAATTTTTACATTTCATTAATTGTAGAAATGTTGTTTATTTATCTAGTTGGTTTCCAATTGAAGCCATATTTCAAAGATGTGATGCTAAATATGATGCAAAGATTGTATCCAGTATCAGGTAAGGATAAAATCAACAGTTTTACTAAATTGAGTTCATTTGTGCTGTGTATCCAATGGATCGTCAGTGCAATTGCTTTGATGTACAAGTTTGGATTGAGTATGAATAGCTTGATTATTATTGTTGCGGGATTAGCTGTACTGGTATTTGTCAGTTACTTCTATATTCCAAGACAACTTAAAAAATATATAAACGGAGTGTACTAGATTTTATGAGACTTAGAAACAAACCTTGGGCTAAAGATATGATTAATGATAATTTGGATTTAATTTCAGTTCAGCCTGAGAATATGCCGGGAAAATGGCAAGATAGATTTGAAAAACAACAACCACTATTTCTTGAACTTGGTTCAGGAAAAGGTGGTTTTATTACTGAATTAGCTAAGAATAATCCACAGAATAATTATATAGCGATGGAAGTACAAGAAGGTGCGATTGCATTGTTACTAAAAAAGCAAGTTGAAAATAAGCTTTCCAACTTGCAACTATTATTGGCTAATGGTGCTAATTTGACTGACATGTTTGCTGAGGGTGAAGTCAGTGGCATGTATCTTAACTTTTCTGATCCATGGCCAAAGACACGTCACGAAAAGCGTCGATTGACTTATAAGTCATTTTTGGAACAATATAAATATGTATTAGAAAAGGATGGATATATTCAGTTCAAAACCGATAATCAAGGATTATTTGAATATTCATTGATTAGTATGAATAACTTCGGGATGAACTTTGAGGATATATCTTTGGATCTACATAATAACGAGAAGTTAAATGAGGATAATATTCCAACTGAATACGAAGAAAAGTTCTCAAAAAAAGGCTTCAGGATAAATTACCTGAAAGCCAGTTTTAAATAAGTATATTTTAATTATTGAACTTTTTTGATATTTAGTAGTTCACCTGTTACGGCATCAGCAATGAAGTGGTATTGAGCAACATCGAAATCATCCATTGTTGTAACTCCACCAACTATGCCCCAAGAAGCTTGACCATTGACATTAACGCGTTGGTAGAAGGGTTCAACCCATGAGCCTATAACTTTACTGTCTTCGCCAAGAACAGACTTAACTTTATTAATGATCTTTTCACTATCTAGGTGATGCTTTACTAAAATTGTAGCGCTAGCTCCTGCAACAAGTGCTGTACATGCAACAAGTACTGAACCGATACCTTTTTTACTCATAATAAAATCACTCCTTGATGTTTGTTTTAATCATATATTACCACTATTATATATTAATTCCCTAGCTAAGAACATTTAAATTGACCCTTTGAGCAAGAAAAAGTATCTTAATAAGGAGAGGTGTAGTAAATTATGAAAAATTTTGAAGATTATAATATAGAAGATTGGCACCAAGTTACTAAAGAAGGTAAATATATTTTATTCTTTCACGCTGATTGGTGTCCAGATTGCAAGTTTATTGAACCTAAATTACCTGAACTAGTTGCTGAATATCCAGACTTTGAATGGATTAGTTTTAACCGTGATAATAATATGGATATTGCACAAGAATTAGGCATTATGGGAATTCCTAGTTTTGTTATCATTGAAAATGGAAAAGAAATTGGTAGACTAGTAAATAAAGATCGTAAAACTAAAGAAGAAGTTGAGACCTTTATTAACGGTGTAGTTAACAAATAAATTTTAGTGAGGAAATAATGCTATTAAGTTTTTATAATCCAGATGTCCTAGGCGACATTTTAATCGTTGAAGTAGTAGATGATACAAACGTTACACAAGCAGTAGCAAAAAAAGGCAATACTGTGAGAATTTATAATGATGAAACTAATGAAACTATTGGTTTCAATTTTTTTGGCCTAGGTAAAGATCTTGAATTGAACACTAAGGGACAAGTATTCCTTAATGATGATCAAGTTTCATTACTTAACAAAAAACTTTCTGCAGATGGTTTCTCTGACACATTGGAAGTTGATAATAAACCAAAGTTTGTTATTGGACATGTTGATGAAATCAAAGAACATCCAGATTCAGATCATTTACATATTACACAAACAAGCGTTGGCTTAGATAAGCCAGTTCAAATTGTTTGTGGTGCAGCAAATATTGACCAAGGACAATTAGTCGTAGTAGCATTACCAGGTGCAGTTATGCCCACAGGTAGTGAAATTTGGCCAGGTCAATTACGTGGTGTAGATAGTTATGGAATGATTTGTTCTGCAAAGGAATTAGGTATTCCTAATGCACCTAAGAAGCGTGGTATATTAGTACTTGATGACGGTGTAGCTGGACAGGCATTTGATTTTGAAAAAGCAGAAAAAATGTTCAATTAGGAGTAATCATGAAAGAAAATACAGACTATTATTTCGTTGGTATTAAAGGAACAGGAATGAGTGCGTTAGCACTTATCTTAAAAGATTTAGGATATGAGGTTCAAGGTTCTGATATTGATAAATATACATTTACTCAAAGAGGCCTAGAACAAGCAGGTATCAAAATTTTACCTTTTGCGGAAGAAAATATTCACGAAGGTCTAACAATTATCAAGGGTAATGCGTTTGATGATGATCAAGTTGAAATAAAAAAGGCCAAAGATTTACATCTACCAGTCGTTACTTATCCACAAATGGTTGGTAAGTTGGTTTCTGAATATACTTCAATCGGTATTGCTGGTTCACACGGTAAAACAAGTACAACTGGTTTGTTAGCACATACTTTAAGTGGTATTGCCAAGACATCTTACCTAATTGGGGATGGTACTGGTAAAGGAGTTAAGGATGCTAAGTTCTTTGTTTTTGAAGCTGATGAATATCGTCGTCACTTCTTAGACTACTCACCAGATTATTTGATAATTACAAATATTGATTTTGATCACCCAGATTACTTCTTTGGTGGTATCAATGATGTAGTTGATGCTTTTGAGTCAGAATCACGTAAGACCAAAAAAGGTATTTTCATTTGGGGAGAAGACACACACGCTAAGTCTATCAAAGCTGATGTTCCAATTTATTATTATGGATTGAACGAATCAGATGATATTCGTGCAACAAACATAAATAGAACTGTTAAAGGCTCATCGTTTGATGTCTCCATTAAAGGTGAAAATATCGGTAATTTTGAAATTCCTTTGTATGGTGAACATAACGTTCTTAACTCATTAGCTGTTATTGGTGTTGGTCATATGGAGAACCTTGACCATGCATTGATCAATAAGGAATTGCAAACATTTAGTGGTGTTAAGAGACGTTTCAGTGAAAAGAAAGTTGCTGACATGGTTATCATTGATGATTATGCGCACCATCCACAAGAAATTAAAGCAACAATTGATGCTGCTAGACAAAAGTATCCTGACCGCGAAGTAATAGCTGTATTCCAACCTCATACATACACTAGAACTCTTGCCTTAATGGACGATTTTGCTAAGTCATTGGACCTTGCTGATGAAGTCTATTTGACAAGTATCTTTGGTTCAATCCGTGAGAAACATGGAGATATTACAAGTAAAGATCTAGGTGATAAGATCCATAAAGGTGGAGACGTTCTTAAACTTGAAGATATGTCACCATTATTGGATTATCATAATGCTGTTATTATTTTCATGGGTGCAGGGGATGTTCAAAAGTATGAAACTGCATATGAACAAGTTTTGAGTAATTTGAATCCTAATCAACAATAATTATTAAGTCAATATTTAAATTTCAGTAAACTGTAACGGAGATATCGTTGTTTTTGGCGATATCTCTTTTTATTTTGAAGAAGTGAGGAAGAAAACGTGGAAGAAGTAGTACCTACGCGTGTTAAATTATCTATTGCTGCAGTCGGACTTTTATCGTTCATCAGTATTTTGGTTGAGACATCAATGAATGTTACTTTTCCAACCTTAACAAAGGACCTAAATGTCACCTTGGGGACTGTTCAATGGCTAACAACAGGCTATTTATTATTAACAACAATTATTATGAGTACCACGGCATATATTTTGAAAAGGTTCGATCCTTTAAAAATATTCTGTGTCGCTATTTCGTTTTGTTTTGTGGGATCAATTGTATGTATGACTGCCCCATCATTTCCAATATTACTAACTGGCCGTTTATTGCAGGCTGTATCAGCTGGGTTATCAATACCTCTAATGTTCAGTGTTATTTTTGATGAGGTACCTAGCAGTAAGATTGGTATTTATACTGGGTTTGCTAGTATTATTGTTTCACTGGCTCCCGCACTAGGGCCTACTTATGGTGGTATTGTCAGTGGAGTGTGGTCTTGGAGAGCTATATTTATTGGGATTGCTCCATTAATTATTCTTGTTGCAATCTTAGGAGTATTGACGATTCGTGGTACTGCTAAAGGCGTAAAGGGAATCGCATTTGATTACCTAAGTGTCCTGGGATTATCCATTATTTTTTCAATGATTTTGTTTACGTTTGATCAAGCTGGGAGCCATGGATGGATATCCAGTCAATTTGGTATTTGGATCGTCATCACGTTGCTTATAATCATTGCTTTTGTAATTTATAATTCTCATACGAATAAACAATTAATCGATTTTTCTATTTTAAAGAATGAAGTTTTGAGATTTAGATTATTTGGCTATTTTGGATTACAGTTTATTAACATTGGACTATCATTTTTGTTGCCGATTTTTGCTCAAACAGTCTTGAATATGGATTCTAGTCATGCAGGTATAATTCTTTTACCAGGATCGTTATTGGGCGCAGTTGTTGGTCCAATTGCAGGGTCTATTTACGACAAAAAGGGTCCAACTATACCAATGATGATAAGTGGTGTACTTGTGACATTAGGAAGTGGACTGTTCTTTTTCTTAGGTAATGATTTAACCTTTATTAGCATAATTATTTTATATTCAATTTTGAGAATAGGTTTTAATTTTGGATTCGGTACTTCATTGTCTGATGGTAGTATGCAGGTCAAGGGCCGTAAAAAGTCTGATCAAAATTCCTTATTCAGTATGATGCAACAATATGCTGGATCTTTAGGAACTAATATATTGTCAGTCGTGATTTCTGCTGTTGCTGTGACAAGTAAAACGACCAGTACAGTAATTAATACATTGTCAGGTGCCAAGATTGATTTTGCATTGCTAACGATATTGTCATTGTGTATCTTAATAATAAGCATTATTGTTGCGATTAAATTTCCTCAAAAAAAAGAGAAATAAAATACGATCGGTTATTCGAGTATTCAATACTTGAAAACTGATCGTATTTTGTTTCGTTTTTAATGCTATCTATAGGCACAACAACTGTTACTAAGTTCTAGTATTTGTTAAAATAGAATAGAATAATTTCGTTCTAATGGGAGAAAAAATGACGAAAAACAAAAAATTACTTTTAATTGATGGAAATAGTGTCTCGTTTAGGGCATTTTTTGCCATGCACAATGTATTAGATAAATTTGTTTCTGACGATGGTATCCATACAAATGCCATGTACGCCTTTAACAATATGCTTGATATTATTTTGAGGGAAGAAAAACCAACACATGCTTTGGTGGCTTTTGATGCGGGTAAAACTACTTTTAGAACTGAGATGTTTTCAGATTATAAGGGTACTCGTGCTAAAACTCCACCAGAATTAATGGAACAATTACCGTTAATTCAGGAAATGTTGAATCTTCGTGGTATCAAAACCTATGATTTGAAGAACTATGAGGCAGATGATATTATCGGAACAATGTCGCGTAAAGGTGAGATTGAAGGGATGGATGTTTCGATTATAACTGGAGATCGTGACTTGACTCAATTAACAACCGATAAGGTTACAGTCCGTGTAAACGTTAAAGGAGTTACTGAAACAGAAGCCTATACTCCAGAACACGTTAAAGAAAAGCTTGGGATCACACCAGATCAAATCATTGATATGAAGGGTTTAATGGGAGATAATTCAGATCATTATCCTGGAGTTGAAAAGGTGGGAGAAAAGACTGCTATTAAATTATTGAATCAATATGGAACTATGGAAGGTTTATATGAACATGTTGATGAAATGAAGAAAAGTAAGCTAAAGGAACATCTGATCAATGATAAAGCTCAAGCATTTTTAAGCAAGAAATTAGCCACGATTAACTGTGATGCTCCCGTAGAATTAAAAATCGGTGACCTTGAATATCAAGGTGATAACCAGGAACAACTAATTAAGTTCTATCAAAAAATGAATTTTAATTCTTTCCTAGAGAAAATGGATGTTGAAGTTGAAAGTAGTACTAAGGAACTTCCCAAAATAGAATTCTCTGAATTAAATGATGAAGCCATTGAGAAAATTTATAATTATGAACAACCACAAACCCTTATTGTAGAGAGTTTTGGAGAAAATTATCACGTTTCACCGATCATTGGATTGGTAATTGAAAGTAACGGTCATTATTATGGTACGACAGATATTGCTATTTTAGAAAATGACAAATTAAAAAATTGGCTTGCAGATGATAGTAAAGAAAAATATATCTTCGATAATAAAAAAACAGTTGCTTTGTTACGTAGATATGGTTGTGAATTAGCCGGTATTAGCTTTGATATGTTATTAGTTTCATATTTATTGGATACTAATGACAATAAAACAGATATTGGTATTGTTGCTCAAAATTATGGACATCAATTACCTACTGAGGATGAGTTTTATGGTAAAGGTGTTAAAAAAGCTATACCTGAAGATGAACAAATATTGTTGAATTTTCTTTGTCAAAAAGCTCAAGTTATCAATATTTTACATGATAAGATGTTTTCAGAATTGAAGGCAAATGATCAGGATAGTTTATATGATGAGATTGAATTACCTTTATCAAATGTATTGGCAAGTATGGAGATCAAAGGTGTCAAAGTAGATGCAACACGTTTGAAAGAAATGCAAAATGATTTTGCCAAGAGACTGGACGATATTGAACAACAAATTTATACCGAAGCAGGTCAAGAATTCAATATAAATTCACCTAAGCAATTAGGCGTTGTCTTGTTTGAAGATTTGAAGCTTCCAGTTATTAAAAAGACTAAAACAGGTTATTCAACTGCTGTTGATGTACTTGAGAAATTAAAAGATAAATCTGCAGTAGTTCAAAAGGTATTAGATTATCGTCATATTTCTAAGATAAATTCTACATATGCTGTTGGTTTACAAAAGTTTATTCAACCTGATAATCGAATTCATACAATTTATCAACAGACTTTAACTCAAACAGGTAGATTGTCATCTATTGAACCAAATCTACAAAATATACCGATTAGAGTCGAGGAAGGTCGCCAGATAAGGCGAGCCTTTGTACCACAAGACGATGATTGGGAGATGTTTTCTGCTGATTATTCTCAAGTTGAGTTACGTGTCCTGGCACATATTTCTGGAGACGAGAATATGCAAGAAGCATTTAAGGAAGACTATGATATCCACGCCCATACAGCAATGAGAATTTTTGGGTTAGATAGCACAGATGAAGTTACTCCAGATATGAGACGTAAGGCTAAGGCAACTAATTTTGGTATTGTGTATGGAATTAGTGATTATGGCTTGTCACAAAATATCGGTATAACTCGTAAAGAAGCTGCACAATTCATTGATTCATATTTTGAACAATATCCAGGTGTTAAGAAGTATATGGAAGATATTGTTAAATTTGCACGTGAAAATGGCTATGTTGAAACAATCATGCATCGTCGTAGATATTTGCCAGATATTCATTCGAAGAATTTTAATATTAGAAACTTTGCGCAACGTACAGCAATGAACACACCGATTCAAGGTAGTGCTGCTGATATTATTAAAGTTGCCATGATTAATATGCAAAAGAGAATTAAAGATGAGAACCTGCAAGCTAATTTGTTATTGCAAGTTCATGATGAAATGATTTTTGAGGCACCAAAATCAGAAATCCCATTGTTAGAAAAAATAGTTCCAAGTGTTATGGATTCTGCCGTAAAAATGGATGTTCCATTAAAAGTTGGATTTGCACACGGCAAGAGTTGGTATGAAGCTAAATAAATTAGTAAAATTTGAATGAAGTGGGTGAAAATATGCCTGAGATGCCAGAAGTAGAAATAGTTAGACGTGGATTGATGTCTCAAATCCAAGGTCGAAAAATCACAAATGTGGAGATAAGGTATCAAAATCTAATTACAGGTGATGTATCACAATTTATTGATATGGTAACTGGTAGCGTTATCGAAGATATTGGACGTCGTGCTAAATTTTTATTGATTCATTTAGATAATGGATTTACAATCATTAGTCATCTTCGAATGGAAGGTAAATATCGTGTATCGAGTGATCCAAGCATGATAGATAAACATTCACATGCAATATTTACTTTGGATAATGGTCAAAAGCTGATTTATAATGATGTTCGAAAATTTGGAAGAATGCAGTTATGGAGAACGTCTGATCTAATTGATAACAGATCAATCGCCAAATTAGGGCCGGAGCCGTTATCTACTGAATTTACTTTTGACAATTTAAAATCACGAATACTGAGACATAGAAGAGATATAAAAACTGTCTTACTAGATCAGTCAGTTATGAGTGGATTGGGTAATATTTACGTTGATGAAGTATTATGGAATGCATTGATTCACCCTGAAACTAAGGCAAACCATCTAAGTGATGAAGATATTAAAAATATTTTGAAGTATTCTAATGAAGAGATGAAGATGGGAATTGCTGAAGGTGGATCAACTGTTAGATCATACTTGGATTCAACAGGACATGCTGGTCATATGCAAGACTTTCTCCATGTTTATGGTAAAGAGGGTACACCTTGTTCAAGATGTGGTAATAACATTGAAAAAATCAAAGTTGGTGGTCGCGGTACGCACTTTTGCCCACATTGTCAGGTAGTTAAATGAGTAGAATATATGGATTGACGGGTGGAATTGCTGCCGGTAAATCCACTGTGCTCAAGTTACTAAAGGAAAAGGGATGCGTTGTTTACGACGCTGATCAAGTGGCAAGGGATGTTGTAAAACCAGGAACAATCGGTTTGTCTCAAATAGTCGCTGAATTTGGTGATGATATTTTATTACCGGACAAAACTTTGGATAGAAAAAAATTAGGCTCAATTGTTTTCTCAGGAAAATCACAACTTAAAAGACTAACAAATATAACTGGACCATTGATTCGTGAGCAAATTCTACATACAATAGAAGAAGTTCGTAAATCAAACGATAAAAAAATAACCATATTTGAAATTCAATTGTTATTTGAATCCAAGTACCAAGAATACTTTTCAGGAGTTATTAGTATTTATGTACCTATGGATATTCAACTGAAGAGATTGAAACAACGTGATAAGATTAATAATGAAGATGCTATTCAAAGAATCGATTCACAAATGTCAATGGACAAAAAAAGGCAACTTGCTGATTTTGTAATTGATAATTCTAAAGATTTAGACTTTTTAAATAAAGAAATAGATGATTTACTCAAAAAATTATGATATAGAAAAGAGGCTGATGATATGATTTGTCCACATTGTCATCATGATTCATCAAAAGTTGTTGATAGTCGTCCAAGTGATGAGGGACGTGCAATAAGACGTAGGCGAGAGTGCGAGTATTGCGGAACAAGATTCACAACTTTTGAGAGAATTGAAAAATCTCCGTTATTGGTAATTAAGAAGAATGGTAATCGTGAAGAATTTAGTCGTGAAAAGTTGTTACGTGGATTAGTACGTGCTGCTGAAAAAAGACCAGTTACGATTGATCAAATGAATGGTATTGTTGATAAGGTCGAAAATCAAATTCGAGCTACTGGTGAAAATGAGGTTGGATCACAGACGATTGGTGAATATGTAATGAAGATACTTGCTGACGTTGATGATGTTACTTATATTCGCTTTGCTAGTGTTTATCGTGAATTCAAAGATATGAATGGATTCATGAAAGAAGTTCAGGAAATGATGGCCAATGATGGCAATGAAAATAAATCAGATAAGAAGAATTAGGAAGTGTTAAGTTGGCCAAAGAGTTTAATTATGATTCGGCAAAATTCACTCCATTAACAGGATACTGGTGTCTTCCACATGGACAAATAAACGATTATGAACGTCATGTATTGACGGATCTTTATTTGCCATTACTTGGAACGAGGGCATTCAGTATTTATTTGTTATTGTGGGAAAAGATTCCTAACAAGGAATTGATTAGTGATCGTCAAGGTCATAACGAGTTACTTAGTTTATTAGATATTGATTTACAGACTTTTTATAGTGAACGGATTAAAGCTGAAGCACTCGGTTTGATTCGCACTTATCAAAAAAAGGATAATATTGGAGAATATTATATTTATCAGCTTTATGAGCCGTTATCTCCCCGTGAATTCTTCAAGGATGATTTAATGAGTATTTTTTTGTATGAACAAATTGGTGATAAAAGTTATAAAAAATTAGTAAAAAAATATTTCCAATCTAATGAAATTTTGAATGATGCAAAAGAGACCAGTAAGGATTTTCTAGAGGTATTCCAATTAGGCAATGAAGACTTGATCAATACTCCATCTGCTGTGAACGATGCTCAAAATGAATTTGATAAAATCAAAGATAAAAAACAACCTGAAATCAAACAGACTGCGATTCCTGAATTAGATTGGAATCTTATTGGTGATAGAATTGAGCAAATTGCTAAAATCAGTAGAGAAAATCTGCTTGAAAATCAACAGCTAGTAATTGATTTACATGCGTTTTATGGAATAGATGAAATTGCATTAAGTGATGTGATAGGTCAAACCAGTGATATTGTAAATCACAAAATTGATCCGATAAGATTAAAGAAATCAGTACAGGATAGATTTGCCCGTAATGCTAATATCTCTGTTAAAAATACAGAAGTTAAAGAATCAGATCAATCCAATCTAGATGAATCCAACAATAATTTGAATCGTGCAGATAATTTATTAGTGCAACAAGCTAAATCTCTTGCACCAGCCGACTTTTTAGCTGCAGAGAAACAAAAAAGTGGTGGATTTACTGGTGCTGCTGAATCACGCGCTTTACGTGATATGGCCATGAAGACTTATTTGTCACCATCTGTATTGAATATAATGGTTGACTATATTTTGAAAAATTCACCAACTTTGACGGTTGCTTTGATGGAAACTGTAGCTAACGATTGGCAACAAAATCATGTTGATACTCCTGAACAAGCTTTGCAAAGATTACACGACTTTCAAACGAAACCACGTAATCCAAAACGCCGTTACAATAATAAAAGTAGTCGTCGTGTTGAACAGGGAACTGATTGGAGTAAGGTAGTATCTAAGTCATCTGAAAGTGACGATGCTAAAAAGAAACAAGATGAACTACAGGAAAGACTCAGAAAAATGAGAAGTAAGGACAACTAGCTATGGAAAAATTGGGAAACAGTATATCTGAGTTTTTAAAATCCAGAGATTCAGATAAAAAGTACAGTCAATTGATGGAACAAGCTTTTAATGATAAAGATGTACAAGATTTTATAAATAAAAATAAAGACAAAATCAATCCTGAAGCAATTGAGGTTAGTGCGGCTAGTATTTATGAATTCTACAATCATAAGGTGCATCCCAACGAATTGTCTAAGGGATATGTCCCACAATTAGTTGTAAGTAATCACAATATTGAAGTTGTTTATGCTCCAAATAAGAAGACTCAGGTTCAAGAAAGAAAGAGTAGTTATGAGTCTAAATTTGTATTGCTTAATATGCCTAGTGATATAAGGAAAGCCACATTGGATGACTATGATGGGTCCGGTAGGTTAGATGCTTTAAGTGCTTCTGTTGACTTTATAGAGAACTACGACGTAGGTAATTTTGTTCCAGGACTTTATTTGGCTGGAGATTTCGGTGTCGGTAAAACTTACTTATTGGGTGCAATTGCTAATGAATTGATCAAAAAAGATGTAAAGACAACTATTATGCATTTTCCAACTTTTGCAATTGAAATGAAAAATTCAATTGGTCAAAATAATGTTTTGGCTCAAGTAAATAAAGTTAAAGAAGCAGAAATTCTGATGTTAGATGATATTGGAGCGGATTCAATGTCTAGTTGGATCCGTGATGAAGTTCTTGGAGTCATTTTGCAATATCGTATGCAAGAAAATATGCCAACATTTTTTTCATCTAATTTCACAATGTCTAATCTGGAGAAACACCTGTCTATTAATCAGCGTGGAGAAGAAGAGCCAGTAAAGGCACAGCGAATTATGGAACGTATAAAATATCTTTCAAAAGAAGTCATTGTTAGTGGTCCGAATAAAAGATTTCAAAAATAGTCTTGCAAAATGATCATAGAAATGTTTCAATGAACTCATGAAAGACAACACTTCGGTTCTATTCAGGGAGGGTGCGTTTACTGAAAGCTTACCCATTACTGAAGTTACCACTTTCATTAACAACTGTATAAGTGTCGGTTACTTTATAACCAGTAGAGTGGAAACTGTTTTTGTACAGTTTTAATGTGGGTGGAACCGCGTAGAAATGCGTCCCTAAAGTATGTATACAACATATATGTGTATATACTTTAGGGACGTTTTTTTGTTGCCAAAAATTAGGAGGAAGACATATGTCAAAAATCAAATTAACATTTCCAGATGATTCTGTTAAGGAGTTTGATGAAGGCACTACTGTTCTAGATGTTGCTAAATCAATTAGTACATCACTTGGAAAAAAGGCTGTTGCTGGTAAATTAAACGGTACTTTAATTGATATCGAACGTGAAATAAAACAAGACGGTAAGATTGAAATCGTTGCCGGCCAAGATGATGAAGATTCACTTAAGGTTTTGAGAAACACTGCTAGTTTAGTATTTAGCGCAGCTGCAGCTGAATTTAAGAAGGGACTTCACTTTGGTGAAAAAGCTTCTAATGATGATGGCTTCTATGTTGATACTGATGATAAAGATGGACAAATCAGTGTTGATGAATTAGAAAAAATTGCAGATGGTATGCATAAGATCGTTAAGAATAATGACAAAATTGAACGTGTATTGATGGACAAATCAGAACTTGTTGAAATGTTCAAAGATGACCCATACAAGTCATCATTGATTGATGCAATCGAATCCGTTCAGATTCCAGTTTATAAATTAGATGGATTTGTTGATTTTGGTTATGATGCACTTCTTCCAAGCATGAAAGATTTGAAACACTTCAATCTATTGTCAGTTGCTGGTGCTTATTGGCAAGGTAAGTCAAGTAACCCAATGTTACAAAGAATCTACGGTACAGCCTTCTATAAGGAAGACGACCTTGAGGCAGATACAAAACGTCGTGCTGAGATTAAAGAGCGTGACCATAGAACAATCGGCCGTGATCTTGACTTGTTCTTTGTTGATCCAGAAGTTGGTGCTGGTCTTCCATATTGGATGCCAAATGGTGCTACTATCCGTCGTGTTATTGAAAGATATATCATCGACAAGGAAGTTGCATGGGGTTATCAACACGTTTACACACCAATCCTTATGAACTTAAATGCCTATAAGACTTCAGGTCACTGGCAACACTACCGTGAAGACATGTTCCCACCAATGGACATGGGTGATGGCGAGATGCTTGAATTACGTCCAATGAACTGTCCTTCACATATTCAAATTTACAAACATCACATTCGTTCATATCGTGAATTACCAGTTCGTATAGCCGAACTAGGTATGATGCACAGATACGAAAAATCTGGTGCCTTGAGTGGATTACAACGTGTACGTGAAATGACTTTAAATGATGGTCATACATTCGTTGCTTTAGATCAAATTGAGGAAGAATTCAAACGTACACTTCAATTAATGGTAGAAGTTTACAAAGACTTTGATATTACAGACTATTCATTCCGTCTAAGTTACAGAGATCCAGCTAATACTGAAAAGTACTTTGATGATGATGAAATGTGGAACAGATCACAATCAATGCTTAAAGCAGCTATGGATGATCTTGGCCTTAAGTATTATGAAGCAGAAGGTGAAGCTGCATTCTATGGTCCAAAGCTTGATGTTCAAACAAAGACTGCTCTAGGTAATGATGAAACATTATCAACAATCCAACTTGACTTCATGCAACCAGAACAATTCAAGTTGACATATGTCGGCTCAGATGGTGAAGAACATAGACCAGTTATGATTCACCGTGGTATCGTTTCAACTATGGAAAGATTCATTGCTTACTTGATTGAAATGTACAAGGGTGCCTTCCCAACATGGCTAGCTCCAACACAAGTACGTATTATCGCTGTTAACCAAAAATTACATGGTGGTTATGCTGAAAACTTGCTTAAAGAGTTACGTGCTAAGAATATTCGTGCAGAGATCGATGATCGTGATGAAAAGATGAATTACAAGATTCGTGACGCACAAACAATGAAAATTCCATATACAGCAGTTGTTGGTGATCAAGAAATGGCCGATGCTACTGTTTCAGTAAGAAAGTATGGAGAAGATGATTCAGCTTCAGAAATCCTACCAATGTTTGTTGATAGTGTTGTTTCAGATATCAATAACTTCAGTAGAAGTAATGGATAATTATTAAATAATTGTTGACAATGATATCAATCTACAGTATCATTATTAACTGTTGAGATTAAGCAGAAGCGCCCGCTTCTCACCTAAGCTATATGCCTCTAGGTTAATACGATTATGTAGATAATAGTGGGCGTGCGTATGCGCCCACTTTTTTAGTGGGATCAGAATTTTTCCGGAGGTGACTACTCATAGCAAGAGATCTGTTAATAAACGATCAAATCCGTGCCAAAGAAGTACGATTAATTTCTGAAACAGGAGATCAAGTTGGTGTTAAACCAGCAGCAGAAGCCCAACGTTTGGCTGATGCAGCAAATATGGACCTTGTCCTTATGTCCCCAGGTGCCAAACCACCTGTAGCCAGAATTATGGACTATGGTAAATATAAGTTTGAACTTCAAAAGAAAGATCGAGAAGCACGTAAGAAACAAAAAACCGTTAGTTTAAAAGAAGTTAGACTAAGTCCTACTATTGAAGCAAATGATTTCAATACTAAGGTCAATAATGCCAAAAAGTTTTTAGCTAAAGGTGATAAGGTCAAGGTATCTCTTCGTTTTAAGGGTAGAGCAATTACTCATAAAGAGATAGGTAAAAGAGTTTTAGATCGTGTAGCTGAAGAGACTAAGGATGTTGCTAATGTAACAACTAGGCCTAAGATGGACGGTCGTAGCATGTTTTTAATGCTTGATCCAATTGGTTCCAAAGATAATAAGAAAAAATAGTGGAGGGGTTTCTAATGCCTAAACAAAAAACACACCGTGCATCAGCTAAGAGATTCAAGAAAACTGCTAATGGCGGTTGGAAAAGAAGCCATGCTTATACAAGTCACCGTTTCCACGGTAAGACAAAGAAGCAACGTCGTCAATTAGCTAAACCAGGAATGGTTAATGCTAGCGATATGAAACGTATTAAGCAAATGCTAGCTACATATTAATTAATTATTTATTTGTAATTTAAAGGAGGAGTCATTATGCCACGTGTAAAAGGTGGAACAGTAACTCGTAAGCGTCGTAAGAAGGTATTAAAATTAGCTAAGGGATATCGTGGTTCAAAACATATCACTTTTAAAGCTGCTCATACACAAATCATGGTTTCATACCGTTATGCATTCCGTGATCGTCGTCAAAGAAAACGTGATTTTCGTAAGTTATGGATTGCCAGAATTAACGCTGCTGCAAGAATGAACGAAATCAGTTATAGCAAATTAATGCATGGTTTGAAATTAGCTAATGTTGATATCAACCGTAAAATGTTGGCACAACTTGCTATTGAAGATCCAAAAGCATTCACAAGTTTAGCAGATACAGCTAAAAAAGCTTTAGCTTAATAAAAAACGTAATTTGGGTATCCCAAATTACGCTTTTTTTATAAAGTCGTCAGTGAATTAAATGATAACTTGTTATTTGTTAACATTGTTTATTGGACGATGTAGACAGATAAATGGTTAGTTAAATGAAGTATTTTGCGTTATAATATTTTAAATAGCTAGATGACTTGTAAAGCACAGTTTCATTTTGAAATTGTGCTTTTAAATTGTTTATTTAGTTTAATATGTAGCTGTTTCAGAAAGGTGATTATTTTATCAATTAAGGGATAATTGATAAATATCTTTATACCTTTCTTTACTAAGTATAAATGAGGATTAATAATGTTTAAACCATATGTTATGTTGAATAAAATTACTGACCTTGAGGTTAGTGATTTAAAAGAATTGAATGTTACTACCATAATGACTGATCTAGATAATACTTTGTTACCATGGAATAGTAACGATTATGATTTGACTCTTCGTAAGTGGCTCAATAAAATGAACAAGGCAAATATTGAAGTTATGGTTGTTTCTAATAATAGTTATGAGCGTGTTGAAAAGGCGGTATTGGATTTGCCAGTATCAATTGTTGCTCGTGCTGTTAAGCCTTTACCATTTGTAATTATGCGTCACCTAAAGATAGAACATATTTCACCACAAAGTGTTTTATTTGTAGGTGATCAGATCATGACTGATGTTTTGGCTGGTAATATGTCTGGTTTAAAGACTGTGCTTGTTAAGCCATTAGTTGAAACAGATGCTAAAAAGACTCGAGTTAATAGATTCTTTGAACGACCTATTTTGAACTTTATAGAAAAACATGACACGAATATGTATTGGAAGGATTCATTAAATGACAGAAACTAGTGAAAGATTGTATTGCGTTGGTTGTGGAGCTGAGCTTCAAACTGAGGATGATACAAAACCAGGATTTATTCAGAATTCAACATTGAAGAAATATTTGGAGAATGACTCTGAAGATGATTCTAGAGAACTTTTATGTAAGAGATGCTTTAGATTACGTAACTATAATGAAATTACTGATGTTAATATAGAAGATGACGAGTTCTTGAAGCTATTGGATTCAATTGCTCAAGAAGACGGTTTGATTGTGAACGTTGTTGATATCTTTGATTATGAAGGTAGTGTAATCCCTGGACTACAGAGATTTGTTGGTGATAAGGATATACTTGTTGTCGGTAATAAAGTCGATTTACTACCTAAATCAGTAAACACAAATCGTTTATTAAACTGGTTGCAACAAAAGAGTAAGGAAAATGGAATTAAGTCAATTGATCAAATAATGGTTTCAGCTGAAAAAGGTATTAATGTTGATAAGTTGATGAGAATGATCGATAAGTACCGTAAAGGAAGAGATGTGTACGTTGTTGGTACAACCAACACTGGTAAGTCGACTTTAATTAATCGAATTATTGCTCAAAGTTCAAATGTCAAAAATTTGATCACAACATCTCGTTTCCCTGGTACAACCTTGGATCGTATTGATATTCCATTGGATGATGGACACAATTTAGTTGATACACCAGGTATCATTCACAAGTATCAACTAGCTCATTATTTGAATGATCAAGATTTAAAAATAATTACACCTAAAAAGCCACTACGTCCTTCAACATTCCAATTGCGTGATGGCCAGACAATATTTGTTTCTGGAATAGCAAGATTTGATTTTCTGGATGAAAAATCAAATGTTGTATTTTATGTCAGTCAAGGATTGTTGTTACACCGTACTAAAACTGTTAATGCTACAGAATATTACGAAAAACATGTTGGTAAGGATTTGACTCCACCAACTGATGTAGACGATTTTCCAGTATTAAAGAAACACGAATTCACAGCTCACAGAAGATCAGATATTGTTGTTTATGGTCTAGGTTGGGTAACTATACCTGAAAATACTAAAGTACGTGTGTATGTACCAGAGGGTGTCAACGTTTCAATACGAGATGCCATCATTTAAGGAGAACAGATGATAATTAAAGGAAAAAAGAACAGCTATTTAAGAGGACAAGCTCAAACAATTAAGCCATTGATTCAAGTTGGTAGGGAAGGCATTAGTGATAACCTTTTACAACAAATAGAAACATTGGTTAATACAAATGAGTTGCTCAAAATTTCATTGTTACAAAATACAATGGTTGAGCCTAAAGAATTGATAACAGCACTTATGGAATTGGATGATCAAATTGTTCCAGTTCAAACAATTGGTTCAAAGGTGATTATTTACAAAAAAGCACCTAAAATCAAAAATCGTAAATATTCATTAGAATTAGAAAAAATTTAATTTTTTTATTGGATATAGTGATGGAAAATGAATACAAAAAATCAATTATTAACTAAAGTGAAACCACAGTTTAATACTAATCAAAAGAAAAGACATGTTGGAATCCTAGGCGGTACTTTTAACCCGGTCCATTTGGGACATTTGGTTATTGCTGAACAAGTATATGAACAATTGTGCCTGAATAAGGTATTATTTTTGCCGGATAAAATACCACCACATAAAAATGTCAAAAAAGAAAACCCATCTATTAGTAGTGATGAACGTATTGAAATGATCAAGATGGCTATTCGTGATAATATTCATTTTGATTTGGATTTAACTGATATAAACCGTGGTGGTGTTAGTTATACTTATGACACTATCAAGCTATTAAAGCAGTACAATCCAGATACTGAGTATTACTTTATAATAGGTGGAGATATGGTCGAGAACTTACCTAGCTGGTCCCATATTGATGAACTTGTAAATATGGTACATTTCGTTGGTGTCTGTCGAAAAGGTTTTGAAAAAAAATCAAAATACCCTATACTTTGGGTAAATACGCCTGAACTTGAAATTAGTTCTAGTATGATAAGAGACCGTGTGAAAAAGGGTCAATCTATCAAGTATTTGGTTCCAACTGAAGTAGAGGATTACATAAAAGACAGGGGGTTATTCCTTGACTGATTTTAATTATGAAGAAGTTAAGCATGATTTTGATCGCGATGCTGTATTAGATAAGATGAAGAAAAATCTTAGTGATTTTCGCTATACACATTGTTTACGTGTTGAAAGTGTATCACGTGAATTAGCCGTTAAATATGATGCCAATGTGGAAAAGGCAGGATTAGCGGGATTACTTCATGATTATGCAAAAGAGCGTTCTGATGATGAGTTTAAGCAAGTCATCAAGACTAAACATTTAGATTCTAATTTATTAAACTATAACAACGCAATTTGGCATGGAATAGTTGGTGCAGAAATTGTTAAGGACGAGTTGAATATTGCTGATGAAGATGTTCTTAATGCAATTAGGCGCCACACTGTTGGTGCCACTGAAATGACACAGGTTGATAAGTGTGTATTTGTCGCAGACTTTATTGAACCAAAGCGTGATTTTCCAGGAATCGACGAGGCTAGAGAGTATGCTGAGGAATCAATAGATTCTGCAGTAGCATTTGAGCTGAAGCATTCGATTGCACATTTAATAGATAAAAATCGAGAAATATATCCAGCAACATTTGTAAGTTATAATTACTGGATTAATAAACTATAGGAGATCTTTAATTGAATTCAAAAGAAATTATGGAAACTGCTGTTAAAGCAGCGGACAATAAACATGCTAATAACATTAGTGTATTAAATATTAGTGAAGTAAGTATTATGGCAGACTATTTTGTCATTATGGATGCAAGTTCACAACGACAAGTAGATGCTATTGTTCAAGAGGTTTTGGACCAAATGGGCAAGAATAACGTAGATATAAGTCATGTTGAAGGTAAACGTGATTCTAAGTGGGTCTTAATTGATTTACATGATGTTATTGTGCATGTATTTATATCTGAAGAACGTGGATTTTACAATCTAGAAAAACTTTGGTCAGATGCACCAGTAGTTGATGTTTCAAACTTGGTAACTGAGAATGATATATAATTCATTCGCACGTGTATATAATGAATTAATGGATGATGACTTATACAAGAATTGGGCAAGTTACGTTGAGAATAATACCAATGATGCAAAGACTTTATTAGATGTTGCATGCGGAACTGGTGATTTAACCATCCAACTTGCTGATAAGTATCAGGTAACTGGAACTGACCTATCAGAGGAAATGCTCAAAATTGCTGAAAAAAAGGCTAAAGATAGTAATGTCTCAATACCATTTGTTCAAAGCAATATGATGGATCTGTTTGAAATGGGCAATTATGACGTGATTACGTGTTTTGATGATTCGATTTGTTACTTAAAAGATGAAGATGAATTAGCCATTACATTCAATCAGGTTTATCAACATTTGAATGAGGGTGGAAAGTATCTATTTGATGCTCATTCTCTATATCAGATGGATGAGTTATTCCCAGGATACATGTTTAATCACAAAGAGGAAGATTCTGCCTTCATGTGGAGTAGTTATGAAGGTGAAGTTCCTCACAGTATTGAGCATGAATTGACATTCTTTGATTGGGATGAAAAAATTGGTGGATACAAAGCAAATACAGAAATTCATCATGAAAGAACTTATCCAATTAAAACGTTTATAAGGATTTTGGAAGATGTCGGATTCAATAATATTTCCGTTAGTGCTGATTTTGGTAAATCAGAAGTCAAACAAAAGTCTAATCGCTGGTTCTTTTCGGCAGAAAAATAGAGGTTCTTATGGCAGAAATTTATGGATTTGTAGCAGAATTTAATCCATTTCATAATGGTCATAAAATTTTTATTGATTCAATCAAAAAAAAATATCACCCTGACGTCTTGATTGCCGTAGTATCTGGTAATTTTGTGCAGCGGGGTGATTTTGCGATTGTTGATAAGTGGAGTAGGGCTCGTATGGCAATTTCTAGTGGAGTTGATTTGGTAATTGAATTACCGTTTGCATATTCTGTGCAACCAGCTGATCTATTTGCTAAAGGCAGTATAAAACTTTTAAATGAATTAGGCGTCAATAACTTGGTATTTGGAACTGAAACGGATTTGAATTTCAAGCAATTGGCAACTGAAATATTAAAAGTTGATACCAAATTTGTTCAGGATTATAAGAGTTCGTACGCTACTAATTTGAATGACTTATATAAAAGCTCTGGTTTGGATATATTACAGCGACCCAATCAATTGTTAGGTCTCAATTATGTTCAAGAAATAATTAAAAATGACTATAATATGAACGTAAAGACAATTTTACGAAAAGCTGATAATTACAGTGCTACACAGATCAGAGACCATTTATCAAATAATGAATCTATAAGTGGACTAGTGCCTGATATTACTGAAAGTGAACTAGATATTTCAAAAAGTTTAAGTTGGGATAATTATTTTGAACTTCTGAAATATCAAATTTTGAGCAGTTCACCGCAGGAACTTCAACAAATTTACCAAATGGTTGAAGGATTAGAATATAAATTTATAAAAGAAATTGTAAATTCAACTGACTTTACTGATTTTTTGATGAATCTCAAATCAAAAAGATACACATTGTCACGTCTTAGAAGACTATGTTTATATACTTTACTAAATGTAAAGAAAACTGAAATAACTAAGGTTTTTGAGTTACCATATTTACGAGTATTAGGATTTGATGATGTTGGAAAAAAGTATTTGAATACCTTAAAGAAAAACGTTGATGTTCCTTTGATAACACGTGTTGGCAAAAAAGAATCTAAACTTTTGTCGCTTGAAGTTAAAGTTGATAAAATTAGAGGAATAATTGATGATCAAGAACAGGATTTCGGTAGAATACCGATTATGGAAGGAGAAATTTAATGCTAAATTGGGATGTTCAAGATGTACGCAAGTACAAAGACAAACCCTTTGCTTTTGACGAAGAATTAGATTTAAAAAAAGAATTAATGGAACGATCAGAGGATATTTCTAGTGTTGGCGTTGCAAAAATCAGTGGGCAACTTTTCAATGATAATGGATTAGTTATTTCAGATATTAAAGTAGATGTTCCTGTTACAGTGCCATCTACAAGAAGTTTGGAACCAGTTGAGATACCATTGAAGTTTAGAATCAATGAAGCATATAATATTGACGATATTGATACTGAGGATATTGATGAAAATACTATTATCATTCCCATTGATGATGATCATCCGACAGTGAATGTTTATGAATCTATTTTGGATAATATATTGTTAAATATTCCAAGTCAGGTTTTAACTAAAGAAGAAATCAATGGTAAGAATATGCCTTCAGGTAACAACTGGGAAGTTATTTCTGAAGAAGATTATCAAAAGCAAAAAGAAGAAGATAAGCAAATTAACCCTGAATTTGCTAAATTAAAGAATTTATTTAAAGATAATGAGGAAAAGGAGTAGTTTATATATACTCCTTTTTTGTTTTTTTGTTATTATTAATATGTTATGTAATTAAAGTTGGAGGTAAAAAGATGGTAAAACCACAAATTGGTGTTATTGGCATGGCTGTCATGGGTAAGAACTTAGCCCTAAATATTGAAAGTCGTGGTTACGATGTTGCAATCTATAATAGAACAGGTTCTAAAACGGAAGCTGTTGTTAAGGAACATCCTGATAAAAAATTATATCCAAGTTATACAATTGAGGATTTCGTAGATTCACTTGAAAAACCTCGTCGTATTCTTATGATGGTAAAGGCCGGGGCTGGTACTGATGCAGTCATCAACCAACTTATCCCTTTGCTTGATAAGGGTGATGTTCTTATTGATGGTGGTAACACGTTCTTTGAGGACACAATTTCAAGAAACAAGCGTCTAGATGAATCAGGTATTAATTTCATCGGAATGGGTGTATCTGGTGGTGAACTTGGTGCATTACAAGGTCCTTCACTAATGCCAGGTGGACAAAAAGAAGCTTATGATTTGGTTGCTCCTATTTTGGAACAAATTTCTGCTAAAGCTGATGAAGACGGCGCTCCTTGTGTATCATATATTGGACCAAATGGTGCCGGTCACTATGTAAAGATGGTTCATAATGGTATTGAATATGGTGATATGGAATTGATTTCTGAGAGTTTCAATTTGTTGAAACACTTGTACAACAATGATTTGAACAAAGTTGCCGATGTGTTCAAGGATTGGAATAAAGGAGAATTATCAAGTTACCTTATCGAAATTACTGCTGAGATCCTAACAAGAAAAGACGATGAAGGCAGTGATGACTTTATCGTTAATAAGATTATGGATAAAGCTGGTAACAAAGGTACAGGTAAGTGGAGCTCACAAAGTGCCCTAGAACTTGGTGTTCCACAATCATTAATTACAGAGGCCGTATACTCACGTTATATTTCTGCATATAAAGATGAACGTGTTAAGGCAAGTAAAGTATTGGCTGGACCTACAAAGAAAGTTGACTTTAATGTCGATGAATTAGTTGAAAAAATCCGTAAGGCTTTGTACTTCAGTAAGATCATGAGTTATGCTCAAGGATTTGCACAAATGAAAGCTGCTTCAGATCACTATGATTGGGATCTACAATATGGCGAAATCGCTCAAATCTGGCGTGCTGGATGTATTATTAGAGCTCAATTCTTACAAAAGATCACTGATGCATATGATACAGATGCAAAGCTTGATAACTTATTGTTAAATGATTACTTCAAGGATATTGTTGATAAGTATCAATCAGCTGTTCGTGATGTTGTAAGTTACGCCGTTCAAGCAGGTATTCCTGTTTCAGGATTCATGTCAGCTGTAACATATTATGATCAGTATCGTTCTGAAGTATTACCAGCTAACTTAGTACAAGCACAAAGAGATTACTTTGGTGCACATACTTATGAGAGAACTGATAAACCAGGAATTTTCCACTATACTTGGTATAAAGAACAATAGATTTTAGAAAATAAATTTTAAATAAAGTCGTGCTATTGAAATTCAATCAATAGCACGATTTTTTATTTTGGAAAATATTTAATTTAAAATCATTTTGCATATTCCATAACGGAGTCATATCAGCACTTTGCAAGTAGAATTAGTAACAAGCTTAATTCGTAAGAGTATTCCTAATTTAAGTGATAAATGAATGTACAATTATGTAATTTTTACTTTAAAATAAAAAACTTGTCTTCTTTTAATTTTTGCTATATGTTAAAATCATTAGTGCATTGCCTTGAGAGGGCTCAATCCACTTAATAATTAAGTGATAATTAAAATAATTTAATATACAGGAGAATGGTATGGCTAAGATACTTGTTATTGAAGACGAAGAGAACATGGCCAAGTTTGTTCAATTAGAACTTCAACATGAAAATTATGAAGTTACAGTTGAAAAAGATGGCCGAACAGGTCTTGATGCTGCTATAAGCGAAGAATGGGATTTAATTTTGTTAGATTTAATGCTTCCAGAATTAAACGGAATTGAAGTTTGTCGCCGTGTGCGTCAAGAAAAAAACACACCAATTATTATGATGACTGCACGTGATTCAATCATTGATCGTGTATCTGGATTAGATCATGGGGCTGATGATTATATTGTTAAACCCTTTGCGATCGAAGAATTATTGGCAAGAATTCGTGCGTTATTAAGACGTATTGATTTGGATATTGATGTTACTAGAAATAATGATCAAGTTTTGAAATATAAGAATTTGGTTATTGATAAGACTACTCAAACATTGAAACGTAATGGTGAAGTTATCGACTTGACTAGACGTGAATATGATCTATTGAGTGCCTTGATGGAAAATGTTGGCACAGTGTTAAGTCGTGATGACTTACTAGAACGTGTATGGGGAACTGGTAGTAGTACAGAAACTAACGTCGTTGATGTTTATATTAAATATCTTAGAAATAAGATTGATCGTGGTGGTGCGCCTAGTTATATTTCAACTGTTCGTGGTAAAGGATATGTGATGCGTCGATGAGGATTTCCATTCGATTTAAATGGACAACGATGATTTCTATTGTTATTTTAGCGGCTTATATTGTGGTCGCTATTCTAGCCATGCGCACGGTTGATGAAATCGCCACCCCTGAGGTAATTCACTCATTTGAAACTAAATTGATAATTGCCGGAATAGTTGTATTTGTTGTAGGGATTGTCTTGAGCTTTTTTGCCGTTACTCAGGTTTTGAAAAATCTTAAGGTTATTAATAATACTATCGATGATCTTAATAAAAAACCTGATTCTGATTCACGTATCAAGATTCGTAAAAGAAATGATGAAGTGTACGATTTGACAGTTAATATTAATAAAATGTTGGATCGCATGCAGGCATATACTAATCAACAAAAAGAATTCGTTGAAGATGTTTCACATGAATTAAGGACTCCTGTAGCTGTTCTTGAAGGACATTTGAGTATGTTACAACGCTGGGGAAAAGATGACCCAGAGGTTTTGAATGATTCAATTAATTCTTCATTGCAAGAATTAAAGCGAATGCAATCCTTGATTCAAGAAATGCTCGATCTCACAAGAGTTGAACAAATTGATAGTGACTATTTGGATCAAACTACGGAGATCAAACCCTTATTCACACAAGTTTATAATGATTTTAAAATGATACATACAGACTTCGTTATTAATTTTGATGATGACATTCGTGAAGGTAGTATGGTTAAAATTTATCGAAATCACCTAGAGCAAGTTTTGGTGATTCTTCTTGATAATGCCTTTAAATATTCAGCGGATCGTAAGGAAATTAGCTTATCAGCTTCAACTAATTCAGAAGTTCTCGAAATTGCCGTACAAGATTATGGCCTTGGAATCGCTAAAAATGACGTTAAACGTATTTTTAATAGATTCTACAGAGTTGACAAGGCACGCTCTAGAAAGCGTGGAGGGAACGGATTAGGACTTTCTATCGCTAAAAGGTTAGTTGAGATCTATCATGGAACTTTAGAAGTTGAAAGTGTCGTTGGATCTGGTACCGTATTTAGAATTGAATTGCCACTAGTTCAGGATTCTGATGAAGAGAATGATTCAGAAGAAAAGGCGAAGGCACGTTCAAAGAAAAAGAGAATTGAAGCCAAATAAAAAGCACTTTGGGAAAATCCCAAAGTGTTTTTTATTTTTTCTTATTATCTTGTTGTTTACCTTTGTTTAATTCACGTAAATTCTTGTGAAATTCAGAAGGTGTCTCATTTCCACGTTCATTATCTGGATCTAGATTTGTTGAATCATCTGAAGAAGTTGTTTCTGATTTACCAAGGATTGCATTTAATGATTCCTCAGTAACTACGACGCTAACTGGATGATTCTTTAATCTTGCATCTGCTTCACGCTTGATCTTAGGCATTATGATGTAGTTTGTAATTACTTGTTGAATTACGATTACGACACCACCAACCAAGAAGTAAAGTGCTAGGGCTGCTGAAGAAATCATTGAGATAAAGAATGTCATCATAGGACTCATTAATAACATTGTTTGCATTTGTTTTCTCTGCTCTTGAGGAACAATCTGCAATGACATGAATCCTTGAACAACGTAGAACAATGTAGCAATTATTGTAATGACCATACTTGGTTTACCAAGTGGTAATGAAAGAAAAGTCGCATTACCAATTGCTTTAGAATATTGTACGGCTTGATAAATACCAATCAACACAGGCATCTGAAGAAGCAATGGAAGGCATCCTAAACCACCAGTAAGACTTAGGTCGTTTTTCTTATAGACTTCCATCATTAATGCACTTATCTTTTGTTGTGTTGCTGGATCTTTTGCTTGCTTTTGCTTTTCTTGAATTAATTTCAATTGTGGTTGAACAGCACGCATTTTTTCTTGTTGTGCTGTAGATTTGTATTGTTGATTCAAGGAAAGTGGTAATAAGATAAGACGGACGATAAAGGAAATTATAACAATTCCCCAAGCATAAGCATTCGTTCCACCGATAGCTTTTGCTGTGGCCAGAATTAAGTTTTGGAACGGTGTTCCGATCCATTTGTAGATAATTCCGTAAGGCCCACTAGTTGGAGCATGTAAGGTCGTACCGGTACGTTGAGCACATCCGGTAAGAACCAAGGCCAGCACAGTCACAAGTGACAGCACCGAAACATATTTGACCAATTTTTTATTCAATTATAAACAAACCACCCTTTTACTCATATAAAAGTAATATACGTTAACTTTATTGACGTTTCAACCAATGACAGTGAATTTCTTATAAGATTTCAAGTCATTAGAAAAATTATAGTCCATATTGTCAACTCTGCCAAAGGGTGCAGGCGAAGCTTTCATTTTACTTAAAAAAATATGTAAAACACGTTCATCAGCCTGTGCTTCGATACTGACCGAGCCGTCCATTTCATTTTTGACTGTTCCAACCACACCCATTTCGAGTGCCACCCTTAAAACTGAGTAACGAAATCCGACTCCTTGTACTAATCCACTAACATTAATGGAAAGATGCATCATATTTATCACCTCAATCAACGAATATGTTACCATTATAACGTATAAAATAAGGGGAATAAATCTATGAAATATATTGAATCTAAAAAAAATGAAGATATTAAGCAAATTAATAAATTGTCTTCAACGAAATACATCAAAAAAACTGGTACATATTTGATTGAAGGTTTTCATTTAATACAAGAAGCCGATGCTAATGACCAAGAGTTTGTTAAGTTGTTAGTAACTGAAAAGCAAGAGAACGATCGTCTTGCAAAGAAGTATCGTGATATAGCAGTTGGAATTTCTGATGATATTGCTGAATCACTATCTGAAACAAAAACACCTCAAGGTATCTTTGCAGTGATAAAGGTTCAAAATACTGAACCACTCACTGATATGCACGGCCAATGGGTTATTTTAGACGATGTTCAAGACCCAGGAAATGTCGGAACTATCGTTAGAACTGCTGATGCTGCCGGTTATGCAGGCGTAATAACAAGTTTGAATTCTGCTGACTTTTACCAACCTAAGGTTCAACGTTCAATGCAAGGTAGTCAATTCCATTTACCAATCTATCGCATGGATATGCAAGATGTATTGAAACTTGCTAAGAAGTCAGGACTTAAAGTCTATGGTTCAGAAGTTAATGACCGAGCACTTCCATATAAAAAGCTAGAAAATAGTGAAGATTTTGCCTTAGTTATGGGTAATGAAGCTCATGGATTAAGCAAAGAAGTATTGGTTCAAATGGATGAAAATATCTATATTCCAATTCTTGGTAAGGCTGAATCATTGAATGTTGCCGTTGCAGCTGGAATTTTGATGTATGGATTAAAAGCAATTTAAAACTTGCGAAACTTTCTATATTTTGTATAATTGGCATATAATATATTTGTAAAACGTTGATGAAAAATAGTAGTCGTGGAGTTTATTTCAGGAAAGACCAGTTACTGAGAAGGTCTAATAAATTAAGCGGTGAATTCACTTTCTGAGTTTTAAAGACTGGTTTACTATATAAAACCCTTGAGTGCATGCATATTTGTGTGAACTAGGGTGGTACCGCGAGTCCTCGTCCCTTATTTTGGGATAGGACTTTTTTTATGCACTGAATTAGGAGGAATTAGAATGTCATTAAATGATAAATTAAAAGACTTACGCACTAATGGTATTGATGAAGCCAGTAGAGCTGAAAAAATTCAAGAGTTAAATGATTTAAGAATTAATTTATTAGGCAAAAAAGGACCAATCACAAAAGCACTTCGTGGAATGAAAGACGTTCCAGCAGAAGAGCGTCCTGAAATAGGTACTCTTGCTAACAACGTTAAACAAGATATCCAAGCCGCCATTGAAGAAAAGATGGAAGAATTAAATCGTAAAATGGTTGCTAAAAAGCTGGAAGAAGAAACAATTGATGTCACACTTCCTGCACAATCTAACAAATATGGTACAAGACATATCTTGAATCAAACGATTGAAGACATTGAAGAATTCTTTATTGGATTAGGTTATCGAGTTGATGCTGGTAATGAGGTTGAGGAAGATCATTATAATTTTGAACGTTTAAATATTCCTCAGAATCATCCTGCTCGTGATATGCAAGATACTTTCTATTTGACTGATGAATTATTGATGCGTACACAGACTTCTGCTCAAGAAGGTCGTGATATGGAGTCTCATGATTTTTCAAAGGGTCCGTTGAAAGTTATTTCACCCGGTGTTGTATATCGTCGTGATGATGATGATGCAACTCATTCTCATCAATTCCACCAAATTGAAGGTTTAGTTGTTGATAAGAATATTTCTATGGCAGATTTAAAGGGAACTCTTGAAGCGCTATGTCGTCACGTCTTTGGACCAGATCGTGAAATTCGTTTCCGTCCAAGTTACTTCCCATTCACGGAGCCAAGTGTTGAAGTTGATGTTTCTTGCTTTAACTGTGGTGGTAAGGGATGTCGTATCTGTAAGTACACTGGTTGGATTGAAGTATTAGGTGCTGGATTAAGTCATCCTAATGTTCTTGAAATGTCAGGAATTGACTCAACAGTTTATAGTGGATTTGCCTTTGGTCTTGGACCTGAGAGATTTGCTATGCTCAAATATGGTGTAAATGATATCCGTGATTTCTATTTGAATGATGTCAGATTTTTAGAACAATTCAAAGGAGTAAATTAAAATAATGAAAATTTCCGTTAATTGGTTGAAAGAATATATTCCTGTTACTCATACAGTTGAGGAAATGGCGAATAAGATTTCTCTAACAGGTATTGAATCTTCTCCCGTTCATAATGATGAAGGCCTTGATAAATTAGTCGTTGGTCATATTACAAGTATCAAAAAGCATCCAGATTCAGATCATTTGAATGTTACTACTGTATATATAGGTGAAGATGAGGACATCCAAATTGTTTGTGGTGCCCCTAATGTTGCTGATGGTCAATATGTTATCGTTGCTTTACATGGCGCACATTTACCAGAAGGGAAACGTATCAAACGTGGCAAGATTCGTGGTCAAGAATCAAACGGTATGATTTGTGGACTAGACGAAATCGGTGTCCCTGTTAAATATGTTCCAGAAGCTTATCACAATGGAATTTATGTTTTCCCAGAAGTCGTTGAACCGGGTAGTGATGCATTGTCAGTTCTTGGACTGAGTGATGGAATGATCGATATGGATATTACACCAAATCGTGCTGATACCTTGGGTATGCGTGGTGCAGCTTGGGAAGTTGGAGCAACATATAATGAAAAGCCAACATTCAAGACTCCAAAAATTGATGATTCTAAAGTAAAAGAAAATACAGATCTAACAATTGAAGTTGAAAATAAAGAACTTGTACCTGACTTTATGACACGTGTACTTAAAGATGTAAAAGTTACTGAAAGTCCACTTTGGATGCAACGTAGATTATGGAATCAAAATATTCAACCTGTTAATAGCGTTGTTGATGCTGCTAATTATACGATGATTGAATATGGTCAACCTATTCAAGCTTATGATTTGGATAAACTTGAAAACAATTCGATTACAGTAACAAATGCTCACTCAGGTGATAAATTTGTAGTAGACGATGGTACAAGTAAGGTACTTAATAATAATGATCTAATCGTTAAGTCTGGTGATAAGATTTTGGGACTTGCCGGTGTAGCTGGTGGGATTGAAGCTCGTGTTACTACTGAAACTAAGAATATAGTTTTGGAAAGTGCCGTATTTGATGGTACAAGTGTGCGTAAAGCAGCACAAAGACATGACTTACGTGGTGATGCCTCTAATAGGTTTGAAAAGGGTGTTGATAATGGAGCCGTCTCGGACTCTTTGATTCGCGCTAGTCAATTGATTGATGAAAATACTACTGTTGGAGAAATTTCTCAAGAGATTGTTGGATCTTATACAAAGGCTAATCCAACGATTATCAAGGGTAAAGTGTCACATATAAACCATTTGATGGGAATTGAATTATCTTCAGATGAAATAGTATCTATTCTGGATAGATTAGGATTTGACACAGAGCTTAATGGGGATGATTTAGTTGTTACAGTTCCTACAAGACGCTGGGATATGAGTATTGAAGCAGACGTTGTCGAAGAAGTAATCCGTATATATGGTTATGAAAACCTTAAAGGAACACTTCCTAAGGGAATGGAAACAGCAGGTGGATATTCAGCTAAACGTGAATTTAGCAATAAATTGCGTAATGTATTATTAGGTCAGGGAATGGACGAAGTTATCAACTTTGCTTTGATGAATAAAAAAGAAGCAGCTGATTTCAATGTTATTAATACTAACTATACAAAACTTCTTCACCCCATGACTGAAGACCATGAAGTATTGAGAACAAGTTTGATACCAGGCTTGATCAAGAATGTTGCATATAATCAAGCTAGAAATAATAATGATATTAGTATTTTTGAGCAGGCTAGAATTTTTGACCGTGAAAATGGTGTTGATCGTCCCAAAGAAATAGAATATATTGCTGGTGCCATAAGTGGGAATATATTTATGGATTCATGGAATACAAGTGCCAAAAAGGTTGATTTCTATGACGTTAAAGCTATAGTTGAAGAATTATTGTCATTCACAAATATTGATGCAAGTTTTGATTTTGTGGCAACAAACAAAATTTCTAACTTGCATCCAGGGCAAACAGCTGAAATAATAGCAGATGGACAATCTATTGGTTTTATTGGTAAACTACATCCAGACTATCAAAAGGAACAAAGTATTGATGATACTTTTGTTTTTGAATTAAATGTAGATACACTATTCGGTATGGAGAAGCGAAACGTTCAGGCACAATCCGCTCCTAAATACCCAAGTGTCAGTCGTGATCTTGCTATTTTAGTTGATAAAGATATTGAAAGTGGAACTCTTGTTAAAGATATCTTTGAAAATGGTGGCAAGTATTTGTCAGAAGTAAATATATTTGATGTTTATCAAGGCAAAAATATTAAATCAAATCATAAGTCACTTGGTTATCATTTAGTATTTTTGAATTCCGAAGCTACATTGACAGATGATCAAGTTGAAAAGGCTTTCGACATAATCAAGGACAGTTTGGTTCAAAAATTTAATGTAGAAATTAGATAATTGCGTTCAAACTAATGGTATAATTCTAATTAAATTAACTCGGGAGGCTGTGTCTTGAGCCAAAAGGATGAGAAAAAAGAAGCATTAAAACACGAGTCAAAAGAAAAAATAGAGACTCGTGCAAAGGAACGTTCAGTTGCTAATCATATTGCGTACTGGATTGTTGGAGTTATTGCAGTACTTGCTGTTGTAGTTGCTATTATCGGTTTTAACTATGTTAATAGTTCACTACAGCCATATAATTCTAATAATAAAGAAGACGTTGTAGTAAGAATTCCAATTGGATCTTCTAGTAAAGAAATCGCCAAAAAATTAGAATCAGACGAAGTGATTAAAAGCGCAACTGTCTTTAATTTCTATATTAAGGCTCAAAATTATACCGATTTTCAAGCTGGTTACTATACCTTTAAACAATCTATGCCATTAAGCCAGATTGTAAAACAGCTACAAAAAGGTGGCAGCTCTGAACCTACAGGTACTGCGTCTGATACAGTTCTAGTACCTGAAGGTATTACAATTGATCAAATTGGTGATAGAATTCAAAAAAGTACTAGTTTTAAGAAGAAGGATTTCTTGAAGTTGATGAAGAACAAAAAGTATCTAAAACAACTTCAAAGTAAATATCCTCAATTGTTGGATTCGACAATGAGTAAAACAAATGTTCGTTATCATCTTGAAGGTTATTTGTTCCCAGCAACATATGGTGTATATAAGGGATTAACTCTTAAAGAGTTAGTAAATCAAATGGTTCAAAAAGAAGATGAAGAACTTCAACCATATTATTCAACAATTAAAGAAAAGGGATATACTGTACAACAGGTATTAACTCTTGCATCGTTAGTTGAACGTGAGGGTGTTAAGAAGACTGATCGTAGAAAGATTGCGGGTGTATTCTTTAATCGTATGGACGTAAATATGCCGCTTCAATCTGATATTTCAGTTATGTATGCTTTGAATACTCATAAGACCAGATTGACTAACAAAGATACTAGTGTAAAATCTCCATATAACTTGTATAAGAATACCGGTTATGGACCTGGACCTTTCAATACACCTAGTTTACAATCTATTGAGGCAGTACTTGATCCTGCCGATAGATCTGAAAATTATTTATACTTCTATGCTAACTTGAAGACTGGGAAGGTCACCTTCTCACATACTCTTGCAGAGCATGAAAGTGGTTATGCTAAGACAGGTCAATAGTTAAAAATTTGTATATAATAGCAAATGTCATCTAATCTACCGGTTAGATGACATTTTGAAATTAAAAAATAATAATGAAAATAAAAAAAGTGAGGAATTTTAAGAATGGCAGATAAAAGTTACCCAATGACAGCAGAAGGTAAAAAGAAGCTAGAAGAGGAACTTGAAGATTTAAAAAAGGTAAAACGTCCAGAGGTTATTAATCGTATAAAAATTGCTAGAAGTTTTGGTGATTTGTCCGAGAACTCTGAATATACTTCAGCTAAGGACGAACAAAGTGTTGTAGAATCACGAATTTCACAAGTTATTGAAATGTTACAATATGCTAATGTTGTTGATACTGATGACATTGCACATGATGAAGTTTCTGTTGGTAAGAAAGTAACTGTTCAAGAAGATGGCGAAGAACCCGATGTATATACAATCGTAGGTTCAGCTGAATCTGATCCTGATACAGGTAAAATTTCTAATGATTCACCAATTGCTCAGTCATTAATGGGTAAACATGTTGGAGATGTTGTTACAGTTGAAACACCTGTTGGTAGTTATGATATAACAATAAAAGCCGTAGAAGTTGCATAATGTAATCGTTTTCTGATATGTTTATTTCAGACATTTGATGAGGTGGGCAAAATGAAAATTGAGTTAACAGATAAAGCACAAAATTGGTTCAAAACAGAATTGGACTTAGTACCTGGAGATGGTGTACATTTCTATGGTAAGGTATATGGCAAGACGATGGTTCATGAGGGATTTTCAATAGCTATGCGCAAAGAAAAGCCTGTGAAACCTGAGTCAAGTACAGTAATAGATGGAATCACTTATTTCATTACTGACAGTGATACCTGGTTTTTTGCCCGTTATGATCTGTTGGTCGAATATGACCCAGAACTAGATGGACCTGAATATATTTTTAAATCTAATGAATAATGCTTTATAGTATTTTGAAGGGAAACCTATGAGAAGAGTACTGGATATAATAAAGAAAAGAACAGGTAGTCAAGCCAAGTCTACTATTCCATTTAGACTGAACCTGCTTTTTTTTATTGTCTTTGCCTTGTTCGCACTTCTAGTTGGTCAATTAGCCTACCTACAAATCGTTTATGGTGGCAAATTTGAGGCTGAAGTTAATAGAACAGATAAGACAGTAATGACAGGAAGCGTACCACGAGGAATGATCTATGACTCTAAAGGACGATTGTTAGTTGGTAATTCAACAGAAAATGCAATTACTTATACTAAGAGTTCCGGAGTTAAATCTAGTAATATCTATACCATTGTTAATAGATTGACTAAGTATGTTTCAATCGAAAAGGAAACTTTGTCAGATCGTGATAAGGCTGATTATATTTTAGCCGCACCGAATAAAGAATCTAAAGTTGCAAAGCAGATGCCAAAGTCTTGGCGTGTTGATTCAAATGGAGATTCTTTGACTAACACTCAGATATACAATAACGAAGTTAAGTATTTGAAAAAAGAAGGCATTCATTTAAGCGATGCAGAACTTTCTAGAGCAACTTTGTATAAAAAGATGAGTGCCGCATATTCACTTTCTACTGTTTTCTTGAAAGATAAAGACTTAACCTCTAAAGAAATCGCTGAAGTCAGTGAGCATTTAACAGAGTTACCTGGTGTAAGTATTGGAACTAACTGGAATCGTGAATACCCACAAGGTAAGTCAATTGCAAGTATTATTGGTGGAGTATCAACTGAGCAACAAGGTATTCCAGACGATGAATTGAACACTTTACTTGCATCTGGTTATTCAAGAAATGATCGTGTCGGTACTAGTTATCTTGAAAAGAGTTACGAATCCATTCTAGCTGGTACAAAGAGTGAACGTGAAGTCCAAATAGGAGCCAATAATCAAGTTAAAAAGAGTAAGGTAGTTTACAGTGGTCAAAAGGGTGGAAACTTAAATTTGACGATTGATTCTAAGTTCCAAAAGAAAGTTCAAAGTGCACTATCAACTGAATTTGCTGCAGCACAGACTGCTGGAATTACTCAGTATTCTGATGGTGCTTATGTTGTTGTAATGAATCCTAAGACTGGTGCAATTATGGCAATGGCTGGTACAAAAAATGATCCACAAACTGGTAAAACGTCAGAAGATGCACTTGGTGTAATCAATAGAACCTTTGTTATGGGTTCTGCTGTTAAGGGTGCTACGGTTTTAGGTGCTTTAATGGATGGGGTTATAACACCAACTAATAATACGATTGCTGATAATCCTATTTATTTGCCCGGTAGTGCTGTTAAGAAGTCAGTTTATCCAGTTGGTACATATAGTAGTTTAACGGCTGAAAAAGCCTTACAAGTGTCCTCTAATGAGTATATGATGGCTCTTGCCATGAAAGAGGGTAACGCCAAGTATGAACCTAAAGTCTCTATGACTATGGATTCTGATATTTTCTCTAAGATGAGAGGATACTTTAACCAATTCGGTCTAGGAGTTAAGACTGGTATTGATATTTCTGGTGAAACTGCTGGTATTGAAGGTTCAACTAGAAATAGTGCTGGTCAATTAAAGACAGGTTCTGCACTGGATTTAGCTTATGGTAACTATGATTCTTATACATTGATTGAAATGGCTCAATATATTTCAACAATTGCTAATGGTGGCTATAGATTAAAACCATATATTGTTCAGTCTATTCAAAAGACTAAGAATAATGGTGACAAAGGTGCCTATGAATCCGTTACAAGTCCTACTATTTTGAATAAGGTAGGATTTACACAGTCTGAATTGAACGTCGTTAGAAAAGGTATGTATGACGCAGTTCATGGATCAGATTATTGGACTACTGCTACAAGATTGAAGGATTTAACACCGGCTGTAGCTGCTAAAACAGGTACTGCCCAATCGTTTTACTATAATCCGGATGATCCTAATAACTCTGATCCACCAGAAACAATTACAACTAGTCTAGTATCATTTGGTCCATATGATGACCCTAATATTGCTATGGCCATTGTGTTCCCAAATCTTACTAGTGAGAGTGGATCATATCCACAATTAGTTGCAAAACAAATTTATACAGATTATTATAAGATGACGGGTCAAAGTTAATCTAAATTAATACTTTAAAAATATTGATAAAAATGGTATATTTGACTAGTTGAATTTTAGAGAACTATTTATGAAAGGATGTTCCAAACATGAGAGTAAATATAACTATGGAATGTACATCATGCCATGAACGTACATATCTAACAAACAAAAGCAAGCGTAATAGCCCTGATCGTCTAGAACTTAAAAAATATTGCCCACGTGAGCGTGTTGTTACATTGCATCGCGAAACAAAATAAACAACAGGTTAAAATTCCTGTTGTTTTTTTTTACTAGGGAGGTAACTTTTGGATAAAGTCAGCTTCAGAAAAAAGCAGATCGATATCATGGATGAATTCATGAAATCTGATCAAGCTCAAAAAGAAATTAATGATATATATCTTCAATTATTTGAAGATGCTGGATTTATTGCAGCGCAAAGTGTTGGGATTACAATGAGTATTGAAAATGAAATTCCAACGTTCCCAATAATTAAGAAGTGTTGGAATTTGGGTAAGAATGTTTATATTCCTAAAACATTTAATGATTACTCAATGACCTTTGTGCAATATACTCCAGATACAGAATTAGAAACTAGCACTTTTGGTGTTAGAGAACCTAAGAATTATAAAGATAATAATTTAAATCCTCCGGAGTTGATTATTACTCCAGGATTAGCATTTTCAGAAGATCAAAAAGCTAGGTTAGGTTTTGGTGCTGGGTATTATGATCGTTATTTATCCCAGTATCCAACTAAAACAATTGCTTTGGCGTTATCAAGACAATATTATTTAAAGACACAATGGCCGGTCTATGTTTTAGATAAGTCTGTAGATCAGATTATTTCAGTGTCAAAGGACAAGTAGTATGAGAGATTATCAACAAGAGAAACCGTATGTAACCTGGTTCTTATTAGCCTTGACTCTTGCCGTGTTTGTCGCAGAAACAATCAGTGGTGGTTCTGAGAATGTTAATACTCTGATCACCTTTGGTGCTAAGACGAATAACTTGGTTCAAGAAGGTCAGTGGTTTAGGTTAATTACACCGATGTTTGTTCATATTGGTATATTACATATCTTAATGAACGGTTTTACAATTTATTATGTTGGACAAATATTGGAGCCTATGGTAGGCCACGTTAGATTTTTAATTATTTATCTATTGAGTGGTATTACAGGTAATTTAGCTAGTTTTGCTTTTGGTTCAAGTAATGCTATTTCAGCAGGCGCTAGTACATCTCTTTTTGGTATGTTTGCTGCATTTTTGGCGTTATCGGTAATCTATAAAGAAAATCAATTTTTAAGTGAGCTAGGTAAGAGTTTTCTTGGATTGATAGTAATAAATTTATTGCTTGATCTAACAATGTCCGGAATTGATATTTGGGGTCATTTAGGTGGTGCAGTCGGCGGTTTTCTTATCGGATTGGCCTTAGGACTACCTGGAATAAAACGTCCACAAATAATCTTTCGTGTACTTGCTATAGTAATCATTGCTGTTATTTCTTATTTTATGTATATAAAGGGTATGATAGTCTATGGATAAGTTGAGCTTTAGAACCCTGTATGACGTACAACAGCTTCTTAAAAGATTCGGTACCTATGTTCATTTAGGAAAAAGAATATGGGATATTGAACTTATGTCTATTGAGGTTAAGCGCTTGTACGAGAATGGAATGATAGAAAAAAATACCTTCATCAATGCTCAAATGGTTTTGAAATCAGAGCATAGAAAAGAAGAGAAAATAGAAAAGGACAGATTAAAGTGACAGAAAAGAAATTAATCGGTGTTGACCTTGGTGGTACAACAATTAAATTTGCAATTCTAACAGCTGCAGGTGAAATTCAACAAAAGTGGAGTATTGAAACAAATATTCTTTCTGATGGTCAGTTAATTATTCCTGATATTATTGAATCAATTAATCATCATATTAAAATGTACAGTATGGAAGCTGATCAATTTAGTGGTATTGGATTGGGTTCACCAGGTACTATTAATGCTAAAGAAGGTACTATCAAAGGCGCCTTTAACTTAAATTGGAAAAATGAAGTTTATCCTGTTAGAGATATTGAAGCAGGTACTGGTATTCCCGTAGTTATTGAGAATGATGCAAATGTTGCTGCTCTTGGTGAAAGATGGCAAGGTGCTGGTAATAACGCTGACGATGTAGTATTTGTTACATTAGGTACAGGTGTTGGTGGCGGTATTATTGCTGGTGGTCAATTGATTCATGGTGCTAATGGTGCTGCCGGTGAAATCGGACATGTTACTGTTGATCCACATGGTTTCATGTGTACATGTGGTAAAAGAGGTTGTCTTGAAACAATCGCTTCTGCTACAGGTATTGTTCACGTTGCTAGAGATCGTGCATCTGAATATGCTGGTGATTCTGAGCTAAAGATTATGCTTGATGATGGACAGGATATTTCAGCTAAGGATGTATTTGACTTGGCAAAGAAGGGTGACGATCTTGCATTGATCGTTGCTGACTATGTATGTGATTCACTAGGATTCGCATTAGCTAATATTGCTAATTCATTGAATCCTAAGTATGTGATTATTGGTGGAGGCGTTTCTGCTGCCGGTGATTTCCTACTTAAAAAGGTTGAAAAAGCCATGCGTGCTAATGAGTTTGCAACTATTAAGGATTCAACAAAAGCTAAGTTAGCAAGTCTTGGAAATGGTGCCGGTGTTATCGGTGCAGCGTCATTGATTAAAGTTGATTAGGGGTTTTTTGAATGCAAATTATTAATACTATTTTGTACATTGTTGTAATAGGATATTTAGTCTATCTAGCTGGTTCATGGTTGTACTACTTTATAAAAGGTAGACAAATTAATGGGGCACTTAGTGGTGAAGAATTCGAATCTACAATGAGAAAAGCTCAAATCATTGATTTAAGAGAAAAGAATACCTTTGATGCTAAACATATTTTAGGTGCTCGAAATCTTCCATATACACAACTTAAGTATAAAGAAGATGAACTTAGACCGGATTTACCAGTCTATCTTTATGAGGATCGTAAATCAGTTAGCATTCGTGCTGCAGTAAAACTACAGAAGAAAGGTTTTACTGATATTAAATGGTTAGATGAACGTTTTTCAGATTGGGAAGGAAAAACTAAGAAAACTAACAAACTCTAAGATTAATGAATTTGAGGATACTAAAAAGGAGACTATGACATTGTGTCAAGTCTCCTTTTTGTTAATCTATATTTTTAACCTTGATGTGCTTGCAAGCTCTTACGATTTGCACGACGACGGTTTTCTTCGATACGATCATTTTCAGCATCCTCTGGTTCGATAACAGTCTTCTTAAATGCATGAAGTGCACCGTATACTGCAGTAGCTGTAGTAATTGAACCGAATAGGAATCCTTTAACAAAGCGTAAATGTTTTTGTTTCTTTGCCATAATATTATGTACCTCCTATCTTTAGTACTCATTATGGCTTATTTCTTGCAAAATATCTATAAAATACATAGCAGAGAGGCGATTTTTTGAAAAAAGTTATTGCGGTAGTGGGACCAACAGCTGTTGGTAAAAGTGCTTTAGGTTTAAAATTAGCACAAAAATTTAATGGTGAGATTATTTCTGGAGATTCAATGCAGATATATCGTGGTCTTGATATTGGTACTGCAAAGGATTCAAAAGAAGAATTGTCTCAGGTACCACACCACTTAGTTGATATCAGTGATGTTACTGATAGATACACAGTGAAGGATTTTCAAAGTAAGGCAATTCAGATTATCGATAATTTATCTCAGGAAAATAAGAATTCATTTGTCGTCGGTGGAACTGGATTTTATTTAAATTCATTAGTTGAAAATATGAATCTAGGTGGAGTTGCCGAGGGTAACGATGAGTTGCGTAAAGAATTACTTGATGTTGAAAATAAATCTGGCATCAATGGATTAATAGAGATTTTAAAAAATGAAGATCCACAATCTATGGAACTCATTGATCTTGCAAACCCTAGAAGGATTATCCGTGCGATTGAAATTCATCGAATTACTGGTGAATCCATGTCTAATCAAAGAGATGGTAATAAATGGGCAAAGTTTTATCTAATCGGATTAACCGATGATCGTGCTAAATTATACGATAGAATCAACAAAAGAGTAGATAAAATGGTTGATATGGGCTTATTAGACGAGGTGAGGCCGATTTATGACAATCGTGACCAAATACCGCAGGCTAAGAATGGAATTGGTTACAAGGAATTATTTCCTTATTTCGAGGGTGAGGCTGATTTGAAATCATGTCTTGAGGAAATTAAAAAAAATTCACGTCATTTTGCTAAAAGACAACTTACATATTTTCGTAATCAGATGGATGTTGATTGGTATAATATTAGTGATGAGCCTGATTACCAAAGTAAAATTGAGAGTAAGATTACTAATTTCTTAGGGGGATATGATGAGTAAGTGGAATGATGATTTTCCAGTTGAATTAAAAGAAGCAATCAAACAAGTTGATAACCGCATTGCGGGTAAGCTTTTGGATATAGATGATCAAGTTTTAGATAATCAAGACAAGGTTTTAAAAGCCTTTAGAAAAGAGAACATTGATGAGAGTAGCTTGTTAGGAACCACAGGCTATGGGGATGATGATCGTGGTCGTGATCAACTTGAAGCAGTTTATTCAGATGTTTTCCATACGGAATCAGCACTGGTACGACCACAGTTCGTTTCTGGCACGCATACTTTAGCAACAGCCTTGTTTGGAATGCTTCGACCAGGAGATAACTTATTATATGTTACTGGTAAACCATACGATACCATGCAAGAAGTGATTGGTATTGCGGGTAATAAACGTGGTTCACTGATTGATTATCAAATTAACTTTGATTATGTTGAAATGGATAATGATAGTGTTGACTTTGAAGCAATGAAAAAGAAAATTTTGGAGCAAGACCCCAAGGTCATAGCAATTCAGCGTTCACGTGGTTATTCAACTAGAAAAAGCTTAACAGTTGCCGAAATTGCAACAATTGTTAAAGAGATCAAGTCAGTTTCTAAAGATGCAATAATTTTTGTAGATAATTGTTATGGTGAATTTTCTGAGACTGTTGAGCCCACAGAAGTTGGGGTTGATATCATGGCTGGTTCATTAATAAAGAATGCTGGTGGTGGTTTGGCCAAAACCGGTGGGTATATAGTTGGTAGAAAGGATTTAGTAGAATTAGCGAGTTATCGTCTTACTGCACCTGGAATCGGTGGCGCAGAGGGTGCTACTGTTGATAGATTGGCAGAAATGTTCCAAGGTTTCTTCCTTGCACCAAGAGTTACCGGTAATGCCATAAAAGGCGCCATTTTTGAGGCAGCATTGTTTGCAAAGATGGGATTAGATGTCTCCCCAAAATGGAATGAAGACAGAACTGATCTAATTCAAACAATTAATTTTAATGATCCAGAAAAAATGGTTAAGTTTGCTAAATTAGTTCAAACTTATTCACCTATTGATTCAAACGTTTCTCCAGAACCAAGTGAAATGTCTGGTTATGAGGATCAAGTTGTAATGGCTGCAGGTACTTTTGTTTCTGGAGCCAGTGTTGAATTTTCAGCAGATGGACCAATGCGCCCACCATATATCATTTACATACAGGGTGGCTTAACATATGAACATGTTAAAATTGCTATATCTAATGCATGTAAAGAATTATTTTTTTAATAAAATCTGCTTGCTAAATAGAACATATGTTCGTATAATATTCTTGAGGTGATTTTATGCAAAGCGTGATTCTCAAAAACTTTATTGGTGAGTTCAATAAACGGTATGATAAAGATACATATAGGGATTTGGTTGTAGTGAATAACAGTTTGTTAGATCAGTCTTCAATTGTAATGCGAAGTTTTGATTTGACCTTAAAGACAACCATTGAGAAACAAATATTTGGTGTTTCACCAATGAATTCCAGCTTATTAACCGGTTTAGTTAAAGATGCTGAAAAAACTTTGCCAATTAATGATATCGGAATTCAATATCGTAGTGTATAATACTTAGAGTCTGCTAATGGCGGGGCTCTTTTTTATTTTAAAAGAGTATTGTTCAACTGAAAATAAAAAATTTAGTTTTTTTATTTTTTTCGTTGACAACTATATGTACTATTCCCTATAATAGTACGAGTGATGTCGCAGTGGCTCAGTTGGATAGAGCAACGGTCTTCTAAACCGTAGGTCGTGAGTTCGAATCTCACCTGCGACATAATAAGCATATGTGAACCATATGCAAAACATGAATAAAAAGGTCGGTAGATGTTGTTAACTCAGCATTCACTGACCTTTTTTGATATCTATATTATTTAAACGAAAAAAGGACAAAAAAAAAAGCCGCCTGCTGAGAACAGACGACTCGATGTTACATAGTGTATTTACGGGACCAATCCGTAAGTACACTTTAGTATACCATAGAAGAGATATCTGAAACGAATTACTTTAAATATATTTGGATTGGCTTATCTATTACCGAACAGCATGGTCTTATTTTCGTTTTGTAACTCAGATAAGATCTCTTTTTCATGAACCGTCAATTCTTGGCGCGTGCGTGGATGTAATAACGATTTGATGAATTCAATTAACTTCATAGTCGTAACCTCCAAAATTAAGTGTTTACGAAATAATTAGATTTTAATATCTGTTTAAACAGATATTAATTAATTGAATTATAACAAATGTGTTGTTATATACAAAAATATTGATTATACAAAAATAAATTGTAATTTATAACTATAAATTAGATTATATTCGTAAATTTATTTGCCTACTTATTTGCACTCATTTTGATTAAATGCACTACACAATATCCAGTATATTTAAAACATGAAAATTGTATTTAGAATTTGATTAAATTCAGTGTTTAGTGTACATATAGTCAATTCTTGTTATGAATAAAATATTAGTTTACAATGTTAGACAATATTAAAGAATCAATAATATTTATGGGCAAGGGATGATTGTGAATGAAGGAAGTTATTGAAACTACAACCGGAACATATCAGGGCTTTGAGAAAAATAAGCACGTAAATTTTTTAGGCATACCATTTGGATATGCTAAAAGATTTAAACGTGCCAAAAAATACGTTTCAAATGATTTGAAAAAGCTGAATTTTGCCATTCACACTGGAACTCAGCCTATGCAGGAAAGTGCATTAGAAAAATCAAATATTTTTTATAGTGAGAATTGTTTGAATCTAGATGTTTCTACTCCAAATATTGATGGTAAATATCCAATTGTTATCGAACTATTCGGTGGAGGATTTTTGCGTGGTGGTAATGCGACAAAAAATTTACCATGGTTAGACAAACAGCCAATCGTTCATGTTATGCCAAATTATCGTTTGGGATTATTTGGTTGGTCAGTAGTCGATGATGGAGATACTAACGTTGGATTATCTGATCAATTAATGAGCATACAATGGGTAATTGATAATGCCGCAAAAATCGGTGGAGACGTGAATAATATCAATTTGGTTGGACTATCAGCCGGTGCTAAATCTATTTCTGCTTTAATGGCGTCTAATTCAGACATATTAGATAATATTAAAAAAATAATATTATTTAGTGGTTCACTACAGACTATTAGAGATATGAAAACAGCTCAGAAGGTTACCAAAAGGATTTGTTCAGATAATAATATTTCAAATAGTCGAGAATTGTTCAATCTGACTGATGATGGATTATTAACAGTTCAAGTTAATTCTACAAAGGACCATATCCCAACTAATTGGTTTGGACCTGTTATAGATGGAGATTTAATTTCTGATAAGTGGCAGGATGTATTAATTGAAAGATTGAAGAAGACAGATTTTAAATCGTTAATTAGTGCTGGAATTAATGAACAGGCTTTATTAAGTCAGTATAATTTGGCTACTTTGAAAACTAAGATTTGTCAGGATTTGTTTGGTACAAATGCTGAGATATTGTTGGATCAATTACCTGCTTCAGGTAATCAAAAATCGGCCTTGGTCAAACTTATTGGAGAGGCTATGTATAGCTTCCCGGCATTCAGGACTGAAAAACTTCTTTCGGCTAATGGTGGGGATGTATATGGGAATTACTTCTCAGTATTTGATGGTCGCCATGGTGGAAATATTCAATATTTATCTGTTCCAAAAGGGGAGTTGAATATTGAATATCGAAAGAACCGTCAATTGTATGGTCAGTTAATTATGGATTTCTTATTAAGTAACAAGCCATATAACGATAAAATCAAGTTTGAGTGGCCGCTTTTTGATAAGAATCAATTAGTTATGCAGTTGGATTCAAATGATATAAGTAGTGTTTCGTTGATTGATCATGACTGGATCAAAGAATTTCCTTGGCAAACTTATAAATTATAAAAAGCTGTACTTGTGAAACCTTATGTATAGGCATTTTGAAAATATATGAAAAAAATAATATTGCAATGTTCGTGTTTTCATTTTACAATATACCCGTTGTGCTTAAAGTTTAAGTATTAGTTGATAATACTTAGGATTTTAGAGGTGGGGTACTTGAAAAGGGAGTATTCGTTTTTTATAACAGTTTCTTTTATAGTTATTGATTTAATCATATCTTTATTAACTAGATTTAATGTCGTTAGCACCTTTGTTGGAGTTACGACTGGAGTTTTGTTAATTGCTATATTAATTTTAATAACTAGAGTTTTTACCAAGTTGGATATGAAAAAGGGTAAAACTGCATTTTCATTTCTAGCGGCAGTCTTTGTATTATTGATTTTTGGTCCATTATTGTTGGTTTCTTCTGTGGCCGTTTAACAAATAAATATTATTTGGGATTGAGACTTATGCCGTCTCAATCCTTTTTTAGTATAATTAAAGATATATTTTGTGTGAGGTATCAAAAATGTCGAATAAAGTATGGAAAAGAACTATTTTGGGAACTACTTTCATCTTGATAAGTATTGCTTATACGTTTCTACTTGCCATCCATGGAAAAGCTAATGAGAATCTTATTTTTGAGGTTCAACACATCAATAGCTTGAAAAATATTTTTTCATCACCAACAAACTTTAACTATTGGGGGCACACAGGAAATCTCGTTAGCTTATTTTCACCGTGGTTAAGTTTAATTGTATTTTTACCACTGTTTCAGATAGGCAATACAGCAATTAGTTATCTATTGGCTTTTGGAATTGTTACGTTATTGACCTTGATCAGCTCGTATTATTTCGTTAATAAATTGTCCGACAATACGTTGCAGGCATTTGTTTTTGCGGTTATTTATACATTTTCGATAACTAGATTGAATTTAGTCTTTGATAATAACTTTTCAGATTATTTGTTGATGATATTTTTACCAATTCTTTTTTATGGATTATTCAGGATCATTGAAGGATTTAATGCAGATTGGCCACTATATGCACTTGGAGTTGCTCTTGTCGGTTTAACAAATCCGTGGATGATTCTTAGTGTATTTGTAATTTCTGTGATAATGATTATTTCCGCTGCCATATTTAAAGAGACACACAGCGTGAAATATTGGTTTGGAATATCAATTTCGATTCTGGAATCCTTTGTTGCGGTATTAATTTTAACGTTGGGATACACGCTTCCCCTAATTGAACATGGGTTTAGTCAATCTAGTGATTCTAAATCGTTTATACAAGTGAGCAAATTTAATTTTTCAAATTATTATGATGGATCACAAAATATATATTTAATTGTTGCTGCTATTACACTTGTGTTGTGTATGGTAATAATTTTTAGAGCTAAAAGTTATTTGATATATAAGACTGCAAGTATCGGCATTATTTTTTCTATGATTTTATCTTCAGATATTATCAATTGGAAAATTTTTGGATCTTTTGATCTAAGTAGGGTGACTTTTTATTTTTGGATAATTTATAGTGTCTTACTATGTTTAATGATTAGTTACCTGTTATCTGAAATGGTTGAAAATAAATCCTCATTATTTAAACTAGCCACATTAATTTTTACTGTGATTTTGAGTTGTACTATTTTTTATATGAATTTTCCTAAACAAAATGGTGATTTATTTAATACAAGAATAAAGTCTAATGAGTCAGTGACATTTCATTATTCTGAAAGAAATATGAAGCACAAAGATGATTTAAAAGATTTTTTGATCAATAAAAAACTCGAACGTGTTCAATACACAACTACATCTAATTTATTCGAATTCAGGTATTACAATCCAGCTACGGTAACAATTGATGTTCCAATACTGGCGTATAAAAACGCAAATGTACAAATAAATAATGAGAATGTAAAATTTAGAGAAACTAGTCGTGGGACTATTCAAATAAGAACTAAACCAGGTGCAAATATTGTTCAAATTAGTTACCAATACACTGTGATTTCAAGGATTGCAATGTTAATTAGTGTAATTGGATGGATACTAATTATGGTGCTTATTATTAACAAAGGTAAATGGTATATAGGAAAACTTAGTAATAATGGTTGAAAAATATTGTAATATTTGCTATATTTTATTAGTTGCAATCACTATTGCATCTACAACCGCTCAAAATTAGGTTAAAGCATTTGCACCTAACTGGCGAGTCTTAGAAAGGAGTGTACACACTATGTACGCAATTATTAAAACTGGTGGTAAGCAATATAAGGTTGAAGAAAATGACTCAATCTTTATTGAAAAACTTGATGTTGAAGAAGGGGACGCTGTTACATTTGACGATGTAATTCTTGTTTCTGACGGAGACAGTGTTAAAGTTGGAGATCCTGTAGTAAAGGGTGCTTCAGTTACAGGTAAAGTTGAAAAACAAGGTAAGGACAAGAAAGTTGTTACTTACAAATACAAACCTAAGAAGCATTCACATACTAAAACAGGTCACCGCCAACCATATACTAAGGTACTTATTGACAGTATCAAAGGTTAATTATGATTAAAGCGAGTTTTCACCAGAATGAAAAACAACAGATTGATTCATTCCTAATTAAAGGACATGCAGATTCAGGGCCTTACGGTCAGGATTTGGTTTGTGCGGCTGTTTCGGCAGTTACTATAGGAACAATCAACAATCTGGAGAAGCTTACTAAGGCCAGTCCTCAGGTTGTTCTTGATGAGGTCAACGGTGGCCATTTAGGCTGTCGTTTTGATAAAGAGGTATCTCACGATACAGCTTTGTTATTGGATAATTTATTTTATATTCTTAAGGATATTCAAGGTAGTTATCCAAAGAACATCATTGTTCAAACAAAAAATAATATAATAGATCTTGCTTAAGGAGGTAAATCTCATGCTTAAAATGAATTTACAATTTTTCTCTCACCACAAGGGTGGTGGATCAACTTCTAACGGCCGTGATTCAGCTGGTCGTAGATTAGGTGCAAAACGTGCTGATGGACAACCAGTTAGATCTGGTTCAATCATCTATAGACAACGTGGAACTAAGATTCATCCTGGTGAAAATGTTGGCCGTGGTGGTGACGATACTTTGTTCGCACTTAAAGATGGTGTTGTTAAGTTTGAAAGACTTGGCAAAGATAGAAAGAAAGTTTCTGTTTACTAATTCTTATATCTTACTTAAAAAGAGGACATTGTCCTCTTTTTTTTATATAATGAGCTAGAGATATTGCCATTAATAGTGAAATATTGGTAAGATAATAAGTAAAGTGTTTTTAATGTTTATCAATCGAGGAGAATAAAAATGTCAATTTCAGTAAATGATTTTAAAAACGGTTTGACAATCGAAGTTAAAGACGGAATATGGCGTGTTGTTGAATTTCAGCATGTTAAGCCAGGTAAGGGTAGTGCCTTTGTACGTTCAAAGTTAAAGAACTTGAGAACTGGTGCCGTTCAAGAAATGACTTTTAGATCAACTGCCAAAGTTGAAAAAGCTAATATTGAAAATAAAAAAATGCAATATTTATATGCTGATGGTACAAACCATGTATTTATGGATACAACTACATATGAACAACTTTCACTTCCCCAAGAAGAAATTAAAGAACAATTGAAATATTTGAAGGAAAACATGGAAGTTAGTGTATTGATGTATGGTGGTGAAACTATCGGTGTTGATTTACCTAATACTGTTGACTTGAAAGTTGCTTCAACTGAAGCATCAATTAAAGGTGATACACAATCAGGTGGATCAAAACCAGCTACTATGGAAACTGGTGTTGTTGTGCAAGTACCATTCTTCGTTAATGAAGGTGATATGCTAACAATTAATACACAAGATGGTACATATATTTCACGTGCTAACTAATTTTTGATTATGGAGATAAGTTTATGGCTGAACAAAAGTATGTTTCTCTACAACAAGATAGTGGAAAAGTAAAAGGTAATGTTGAAATCTCACATCAAGTTATTGAGATTCTCTTAGGCATCGCTACTAATCAAGTAGAGGGTGTTTATGAGATGCGCGGTACACTTTCCAATAGAATTGATTCTCTTTTTGGTAGAATCAACCATGGAAAAGGTGTCGATGTAGTTTTTGATGATGATAAGATTTCTGCAGATGTATTCGTATATTTAGAATACGGCGTATCAATTCCGAAAGTATCATTAGAAATACAAAAATCAGCCATTGAACAACTTGAATTCATGACGGATTTGGCTTTGAAAGAAATTAACGTGCATGTTGTAGGTTTAATCGCTAAGAAGGAATCTGGCGAGTTAGAACGTGTAACAACGGATAAAAAGGAATAATACTAGTGAGTATAAATAGACATAATATTAGAGAACTTGCCGTTCAAACACTTTTTTCCATTGAGACTACAAAAGATGATCCAGACACAGCTATTGCGTCAGTAATGGAGCTTTCCGACTTAGAGAACCAAGAGGTGCCTGATTATTTAAAGTTTTTAGTTTCGGGATCAATTGAAAAGCAAGATGAATTAGATAAAGAAATATCTAAGTATTTGAAGAATAAATGGACTGTTGGACGTCTTTCAAGAATTGACCGTGTAGTTTTGAGGGTCAGTCTGTTTGAAATGCAAAATAGTCTGGAAGTACCAAAAAAGGTTGCAATCGACGAGGCAATTGAACTTGCCGGTGATTACGGCGATAAAGATTCAAAGGCTTTCATAAATGGAATTTTATCTAACTTTGTTGAAGGGTAAAGGCTGGTCTTTTTGGACCAGTCTTTTTATATGGTGAATTATAAATGAAATTATTAGATGGAAAAAAGGTAGCTAGTGCATTAGACGAATCAATGGGTAAACGTGTTGAAGAATTAAAAGAACAAGGTATTACACCAGGATTAGCCGTTATACTAGTAGGTAGTAATAGCGCTAGTTCTGTATACGTTAGAAATAAGAAACGCCGTGCGGAAAAATTAGGCTTTGATTTTCAACTGATTCATTATGAAGATACCGTCACAGAAACAGAGATTTTAAATAAAATTGATGAATTAAATAATGATGATTCTATAGATGGATTTATAGTACAATTACCATTACCAGATCAAATTGATGAGGATAAGATTATCCAAGCAATTGATCCTAAAAAAGATGTTGATGGATTCTCTCCTATTAATGTTGGTAATTTATGGATTGGGGACTCTACTATTAAACCAGCAACTGCTGATGGAATTATAAAGATGTTAGATTATTATGACGTGAAACTTAAAGGTAAAAATGCAGTTGTAATCGGTAGAAGTAATATTGTCGGTAAACCTGTGGCAGCATTATTACTGGAACGTAATGCGACTGTTACTATTTCACATATATTCACTAAGAATTTACCTGAAATTGCAAGCAGAGCGGACGTTTTAGTCGTGGCAATTGGTGACCCCAAATTTATTAAGGCTAACTATATTAAAGAGGGAGCTGTTGTGGTTGATGTTGGAATGAATCACGATGAAAATGGCAAACTATGTGGAGATGTAGACTTTGATGATGTATTGGATAAGGTAAGTATGATATCACCAGTACCAGGTGGTGTTGGTCCGATGACGATTACTTCATTGATGGATATGACGATTGTATTAGCTGAAGAAAGAGCAAAAAAAGTAAATGGATCAAAATGATAATTCACAATATTTAACGATAACGGCATTGACACAATATTTAAAAAGAAAATTTGATGTGGATCCATATTTGGGACACGTCTATTTGATGGGAGAAATTTCCAACTTTCGTCCACGTCCTAATTCTCATCAATATTTTTCATTGAAAGATAATAAAGCCAAAATTTCTGCAATTATGTTTAAGTCAGCATTCAGTAAAGTGAAATTTGTACCTGAGGAAGGTATGAAGGTACTTGTTCGTGGCAGAATCTCATTGTATGAAACAAGTGGTACTTATCAGATATATGTTGAGTCGATGGAACCAGATGGCCTTGGAGCGTTATATTTGGCACTGGAGCAATTGAAGAAAAAACTTGCTAAACAAGGTGTATTTGATTTACCTAAAAAAGAAATTTCTAAATTTCCTAAAAGGATTGCAGTAGTTACTAGCCAATCAGGTGCTGTTATACATGATATTATGACCACTGTAAAAAGACGGTATCCAATTACACAACTAGTCTTATTTCCAGCTCAGGTGCAAGGTAGTGAAGCAGCAACTACAATTGTTAAACAAATAAAACGAATTAATGAAATCGGTAATTTTGATACAATTATTATTGGCCGTGGTGGTGGATCAATTGAAGATTTGTGGCCATTTAACGAAGAAATAGTTGCGCAAGCAATAGTTTCCAGTAATATACCTATAATTTCCTCAGTTGGTCATGAAACAGATACCACGATTGCTGACATGGTGGCTGATTTACGTGCAGCAACACCAACAGCAGCAGCTGAATTGGCAACCCCTGTTTTACGTGATGTATTGGCTCATCTACAAGATTTGAATTTAAGAATGTTTAATGCAGAAAATAAAATCATTCAAAATTATCGTGATCAAGTAAATAATTATGCACAAAATGTTTTCTTACAACACCCTGAGCGAATCTATGAAGTTTATTTACAAAAAGTAGACAGTCTTTCAAGACAATTGAGACAAGCATTTCAGGATATAATTTATAGTAATAAGCAGTTGTTGTATGATAATGAAAATCGTCTTGTTAAGAGTTCTCCTCGCGATAAACTACATTATTATGATACGGTAGTAAATAATTTGAACCAGGAAATGTTGACATCAATTAGACGATTGATCAATTCTAAAAAAAATAGTTTTGGAAGTACTATCTCGGCGCTAGATTCTTTAAGTCCGTTAAAAACTTTGAGCCGTGGATATGCCATTCCAACTAATAAAGATAATAAAATACTAAAGACTGCCAAGGACTACAATATCAATGCTGAAGTTGATTTAAGGGTTGTTGACGGAACCATTACTTTAGTTACTAAAGATATAAGTGAGGATAATAATGGCGGAAAATAAAAAAACTTTTGAAGATAACTTAGCGGATCTAGAAGCAATCGTAACTAATCTTGAGGCTGGCGATGTACCTTTGGAAGAAGCAATGGAGAAATTTAAAAAGGGTGTTGTTTTAAGTAAAAGTCTTGAGAAAACATTGAGTAATGCAGAAAATACAGTTACAAAAATAATGCAGACAAATGGCGATGAAAAAGACATGCCCGATGATTCAACAGAGGATAAGGAATAGTTATGGAAATAAAGAAATTTACAGAATTTCATGAAGCAATATTACCTGAATTCAATGAATTTTTGATAAATAAATTAACTATGGAAATTAAGCAGCCTACTTTACGTGATGCGATGATCTATTCAGTTAATGCTGGTGGTAAGAGAGTCAGACCGATATTGATGTTAGCGGTGATTTATTCTTGTGGCGTAAAGAAAGAAGACTTACCTAAATATTTTGATATTGCGGGTGCCATAGAGCTAATTCATACCTATTCTTTAATTCACGACGATCTTCCTGAAATGGATAATGATGATTATCGACGAGGCAAACTTTCAAATCATAAGAAATTTGGAACTGGCCCAGCTGTTTTAGCTGGGGATGGCTTGTTGACACAGGCGTTTTATTGGATTGCAAAGTCTGATTTAGATACAAGTAAACGAATGGCAGCCGTTAGGATTCTATCTCACAATGCTGGTCCCATGGGAATGGTTGCTGGTCAGATGACTGATATAACCAAAGAAGACAAAAAGTTATCTGAAAATGAGTTAACAGAGTTGCATCGTCAGAAAACTGCAGATTTAATTGTTGCTGCGATAACGATTGGCGCTTTTTGCGCTGATCATAGTTTGTCGAAGAATTTAGTGGATTATGCAAATAAAATTGGCTTAGCATTTCAAGTCAAAGATGATTTGGATGATTATGGTAGTCTGGAAGATGCTGATAAAAATACCTTCCCTAACTTAATTGGAAAAGAAGCCACTGAAGATAGGCTTAATAATCTAGTTAAGGATGCTTTGAATGCAGTGTTAAAAGAAGAAAAGTTTGATAAGAATTTGATGGTAAGCTTTTTAGATTATTTCAAAAATTAGTTTTAAAACAAGATTGGGTGAAAAAGATTGGCAAAAAAAAGGGTAGATGTATTATTAGTTGAGCAAAATTTATTTGAATCACGTGAACAAGCAAAACGTTCAATTATGGCGGGAGAAGTTTATAATCAGGATAATTTAAGATACGATAAACCTGGTGAAAAAATCGATCCTGACACCATTCTTCATGTTGTTCAAGGTGCACATAGTAAATATGTTAGTCGAGGTGGATACAAGTTAGAAAAGGCAGTTGAGTCTTTTAATATCGACCTTGATAATAAGATTTGTTTAGATATAGGATCATCAACTGGTGGATTTACTGATGTAGCATTACAAAATGGTGCTAAATTAGTCTACGCATTGGATGTTGGCTATAATCAACTGGCTTGGAAAATGCGCAGTGATGAACGTGTCGTTGTAATGGAGAGGGTAAATTTTCGTTACAGTAAACCTGAAGATTTCCATGATGGATTACCTGAATTTGCTATGACTGATGTTTCCTTTATTTCTTTGGAATTAATTTTGCCACCAATGTTTAATATCATTCTTCCTGGTTCTGAAGCAGCTTGTCTGATTAAGCCACAGTTTGAGGCTGGACCTGAAAATGTCGGAAAGCACGGAATTGTTCGTGATCATAAAGTTCATAAAATGGTGCTTGAAAAAATCCTTAATTTTGCCAAGGAAACTGGATTTATAGTTAAAGGATTGGATTTTTCACCTATTAAGGGTGGAGAAGGAAATATTGAATTTCTAATGCATATTCAAAAGCCAGAAGAAGAAGATCAACCCGGCAAAATTTTAGACACAGTTTCAATTAGTGATACTATGGATGCTGCTTATTCAAGTTTGAATAAATAGGTGAATAAAAATGCTGAAAGAATTAATAATTAATAATTTTGCTATTATTAGTGAGTTACAAATTGATTTTAAAAATGGAATGACTGCCTTGACTGGTGAAACTGGTGCAGGTAAGTCTATTATTATTGATGCTTTAGGTTTATTAGTTGGTAGTCGTTCGTCTGTTGATTTCATACGCACGGGTAAAGACAATTTAAAGGTGCAAGGATTATTTGAAGTTAATTCAAGTAGTCCTGTTTTTGCTCTAATGGATAAATTTGGAATCAGTCATTCTGACAAATCTATTATTGTCAAACGTGAAATAAATCGTAAAGGTAGAAACGTCTGTCGATTAAATGATGAGTTAGTTAACACCAATACCCTGAAAGAAATTGGTAAGTATCTAGTTGAAATACATGGTCAAAACCAACAGCAAGAATTATTGGATGAAGATAATCATATTGATATTCTAGACAGATATGCTGATGAAAATTTAGAAAAATCTTTAAGTGAGTATCGAAGCATTTTTGATGATTACCAAAGTAAAAAAGCTAGATTACGTGCAATTCAAAAGAATTCACAGAATCTAGCTCAAAGAATCGATATGTTAAAATTCCAAATCGAGGAAATTGATAGTGCCCAACTGAAAAAAGGTGAAGATGATGTACTTGAAGAAGAGAAAAATCATTTGTCTAATTTTGAAAAAATAAGTACAGCTTTGCAGGAAAGTTATCAAATATTATCAGAGAGTGGTATAGGTGTTGTAGACACATTAGGAAATGTGCGTGAGCAACTTGATGATATTAGTGAATACGACAAGGTTTATAAAGAACTTTATGATTCTATTAGTGGAGCCTACTATCAAGTTCAAGATGATATGTCGACTATTTCTGATCAACTTGATGGATTGGATTACGATGAGCAAAGGCTTGATGAAATTCAAAAAAGACTAGTCACGTTGGATAATTTAAAGAAGAAATATGGTCCATCACTGGATGAAGTTATTAAATTTGGGATTGACGCACATGATGAACTATCAAAGATAGATATAGATGATTCGACGGAAGATAAATTAGAACAAGATATCCAAAATGACTTAAGTAAATTAATGAGTCTAGGTAAGCAATTGTCTGAACAACGTCATCAAGTGGCCACAACATTGGAGAAATCTATTAATTCTCAACTTAAAGAATTGTATATGAAAAATGCGCGTTTTGATGTTGGTTTCAAGATATTGAGTGAAGATGCGATTACTAATAAGGGAATTGACCAAATTAGATTTAATTTAAAAACTAACGTTGGTGAAGATTTCAAACCATTGGCAAAAGTTGCATCTGGTGGTGAATTATCTCGTGTTATTTTAGCTTTTGAAGCAATAATAGCTGAGAAAATGAATGTGGAAACTATAATTTTTGATGAAATAGACACTGGGGTGAGTGGCCGCGTGGCTCAAGCCATTGGTGATAAGATATATAAAGTGGCTCAAGCGGTTCAAGTTTTGTGCATTACACATCTACCACAGGTAGCTGCGATGAGTGATCGACAATTTCAGATAGAAAAAAAGACCATCAGTAATAAAACTCAAACTTCAGTTTCATTACTTGATGATCATGAACGAATCGATGCTATTTCATTGATGTTAGCCGGTACAAAGGTCACGGATTTAACAAAGGAACATGCGCAAGAACTTCTTGAACTTGCTCAAGGAGAACAGAAGAGATTAGACTAAATTGATCGATCTAATTTGGTTTAATTCGACTATTTTATAGAAGGAAGAATTGATTTTAAGGACGTATTTATTTTCGTTAATGCATCTAATCAACTTGCCTTCAAACTGTTCATCGTTTACCATAGTAACAATAATAAAATATTGTTTTTGAAAACTTTGTTTAGCAAAAATATTAAGTTGCTTATGAGGCATTTGTTTTAAAGTATTGCTATAGACATTGTTGGTAATGTTACCTAGTTTGAAATCAAAGTTATTGTCGATAAAGGTTGCCGTGTTACTGATAATTGTTTGTGCCAGTGTGTTGTTGAGATGTGATTGTTTTACTTGCATTTTTAAGAGCCCCCGAACGCTTGTTTGTGTCTTCATTATACGAACCCCTGTTCGTTTTAGCAACCATATTTTAATTTTTCTTAACTATTTTTTTGTTGAACAAGCTCAAAGCCTTGAAAACACAATGAATTTATTGCATGATAGATAACATAATAATTAGATAAGTAGGGATAGTTAAATGTCAACTAGGGGAATGTTAATCGTATTATCAGGTCCATCCGGAGTGGGAAAAGGAACTGTTAGAAAAGCAATGCTAAAGAAATCATCAATTAGATTTGATTACTCGGTTTCGATGACCACTCGAAATATGCGACCTGGTGAAGAAGACGGGGTTGATTATTATTTCCGAACAAATGAAGAATTTGAGGATGAGATTGCTAATGGTGGTATGCTTGAGTATGCCAAATACGTTGACCATTATTATGGAACACCATTAAAGTATGTTAATGAAAAGTTAGACAAGGGTATTGATGTCTTACTTGAAATAGAAGTTAATGGAGCAATGCAAGTGCGTGATAAGATGCCTGATGGGGTGTTTATTTTCTTAACACCACCAGATCTTCCTAGTTTACGTCGTCGAATTACTCACCGCGGAACAGATGATGTTAAAACAATTGATAAACGTATGGAGCAGGCAAAAAAAGAAATAGAAATGATGTCAAACTATGACTACGCCGTAGTTAATGATAAAATACCTAATGCAGTCAAAAAAATTGAAGGTATAATTAGAAGTGAACACTTAAGAGTGCCACGTGTAATTGACAAATACAAAAAAATAATAGGAGAATGATAATATGATTATTTATCCATCAATCGATAAGTTATTAGACAGAGTAGATTCACGTTACTCACTTGCCGTTCTAGCAGCTAAAAGAGCTCATGAATTGGAAAATGGAGACATTGAATTATTGAGCAAGTATGAATCACCAAGAACCATCGGTAAAGCATTCGAAGAAATTGCTGATGATAAAATTGAAATCGATCCTAAATCAATCCTTCTTGAAAAAGAAGCTGAAAAGATTGAAGAAGAAAAAAAAGAAGAAGACTAGGTCAAATATTTCCTTCACTGATTGTCGAAAGATGATGGTGGAGGTTTTTTTATTATTAAAAGGTGGTGTGAGAAACTATGTCAGTTGCTGAAGTTGTGGTAGATGTACCAACAATGCAAACAAATCGACCGTTTGAATATGCAATTCCTAATAGCTTAGAAGATGTTGTTGTACCAGGTATGCGTGTAGAGGTCTTTTTTGGACGAGGTAAGAGAAAAGTTCAAGGATTTGTAATGAAAATTAATGAAACAAGTAGTTTTTCCGGTAAATTAAAACCAATTAATCGTGTAATTGATTTGCGTCCGGTTTTAACACCAGAAATGTTGAAGTTATCTTCTTGGTTGGCAGATGAGACATATTCATTTGAGATTTCTTGTTTACAAACTATGCTTCCTAGCGTGATGAGAGCTAAATATAAGCAATTTATCGAACCAGTTGAAGAATTTGTTGATGATCAAGAAGTTATATCGTTACTTGATGGGAATCCATCTTTGGAAATAACTCCACAAATGTCAGATGAAAAATTACAATTGATAAATCATCTTAGACGTCAAAATAAAATTAAGATTGAGTACGTAGTTGAGAATCAAGCTAGGCAGTTGAAACGTCAGGCTATTACAACTGAACTTAATACGATTCAATTACATGAACAAAAGAATAATCTTCGTAGTAATGCAAAAGCACAATTTAAACTTATTAACTTCTTAATTGATAACTTGGACAAGTTACCTATTGAAATGGGAGAAGTTGAAGGTATTTCTAGAGCTACAATCAAAACGGCTGAGAAAAATGGTCTTTTAAAGATTGTAGAGGTCACGAAGCGAAGAAAACCAATTGAAATCACGCCTGAACAAACGACCAAACTAAATTTAACTGAAGAACAAAAAAGTGCTGTTGATCAGATAAATGATTCAATTGATAATTCAAAATCAGATACATTTTTAATCGAGGGTGTAACTGGTAGTGGTAAAACCGAAGTTTATTTACAGTCAATTGAACGTGCTCTCAAGCAAGGGCACTCGGCATTGATGTTAGTTCCAGAAATATCATTAACTCCACAAATGGTTAATAGAGTTACAGGGAGATTTGGAGATAAGGTTGCGGTATTACATAGCGGATTATCAAATGGAGAGCGTTATGATGAATGGACCAGAATTGAAAATGGCGAGGCACAAGTAGTAGTCGGCGCCAGAAGTGCAGTGTTTGCTCCACTAAAGGATATTGGCTTGATTATCATAGATGAGGAACATGAAGCTAGTTATAAACAAGATGATAATCCACGCTATCATGCTAGAAACGTTGCTTTATGGAGAGCCAAACAACATAAATGCCCTGTAGTACTAGGTAGTGCTACGCCTAGTCTTGAGTCACGTGCGCGTGCACAAAAAGGTGTGTATCATCTTATTTATATGAAAAAAAGAGTTAACGAACATCCACTGCCACATGTACAGATCATTGATATGCGGGATGCAGAAAATTCTGCAGTAAAGGGTGATATATCACCTCTATTACAAGACAATTTGTATCGTGCAATTAAGCGTGGGGAACAGGCAATTGTTCTGCTCAATCGTAGAGGATACTCGTCTTTTATGATGTGTCGTGAATGTGGATTCACGTTGAAGTGTCCAAATTGTGATGTTTCGTTGACTTATCATAAAGATTTGGCGAAGATGAAATGTCATTATTGCGGACATGACGAACCAGTTCCTAGTATCTGTCCAAATTGTAAAAGTAAAAAAATTGGCTTTTATGGAACTGGTACACAAAATATTGAGCATCAATTAAATGAAATTTTGCCTCAAGCTAGAGTTTTAAGAATGGATGTAGATACAACACATAAAAAAGGAAGTCATGCTAAAATTATTAAAGCGTTTGGTGATCATAAAGCTGATATTTTGTTAGGTACTCAGATGATTGCTAAGGGTTTGGATTTTCCAAATGTTACACTAGTTGGTGTAATTAATGCAGATACGACATTGAGTATCGCCGACTATCGTGCAAGTGAGCGAACTTTTCAACTACTAACACAAGTAAGTGGGCGTGCAGGACGTGCGGATAAAGAGGGTCATGTTATTATTCAGACCTTTAATCCGGATCATTATGCAATTAAAGATGCTTCTAAACAAGATTATGAAAACTTTTATAAACAAGAAATGTATTTACGTCATCAATCCAATTACACACCATATTATTTCACCACTCTAATTAGTGTGGCACATAAGGATGAGGGGCAGGCTTTAAAACAAGGTTATTGGTTGAAACGTCAATTACAAGAGGCGTTATCTGATCATGCAATTCTTTTAGGACCAACTCCTACGATGATTTCTCGTAAACAAAACAAATATTATTACCAAGTTATTGTAAAATATAAACATGAGCCAAAACTTCACCAAAAATTATTGGATATTTTGAATGATACGCAGGCGGATACTAAAAAGGGATTTACTATTGCAATTGATAATGAACCACAACATATTGACTAAGTGAGGGAAAATAATAAATGACAAATGTTATATTTTTGGGGACACCCGAATTTGCAGCAACAGTTCTAAAAGGATTATTAAAAGAACAATACAACGTTGTTGCTGTTGTTACACAACCTGATAAACCAGTTGGAAGAAAGCAAAAGCTTCAAAAGAGCCCAGTAAAGTTAATTGCTGAAGATGAGAATATCAAGTTGTTTCAACCAGTGAAGCTTTCTGGCAGTGAAGAGTTAGAACAGTTGAAGAATATTCATGCTGATTTAATTATTACGGCAGCATATGGACAATTTTTGCCAACTGTATTTTTGAAGTCAGCAAAAGTAGCTGCAATCAATGTACATGGTTCATTATTGCCTAAGTACCGTGGTGGTGCTCCTATTCAATATTCACTATTAAATGGGGATAAAGAAACCGGTGTATCCATTATGTATATGGTCAAGGCAATGGACGCAGGGGATATTATCAGTCAAGAGAAATTACCTATTGAAGATAGTGATGATAATGGATCATTGTTTGAAAAACTTGCAATAGTCGGTAGAGAATTATTATTGGATACAATTCCAAATATTTTGTCTGGTGATATCAATCCAATTAAACAAGACGAAAGCAAAGTGGTTTTTTCACCAACTATTTCTAAAGAACAAGAAGAGTTGGATTTTAGTCAAAGTGCTAAACAAATTTTTGATCAGATTCGTGCTTTGAGTCCTGATCCAGGTGCCTTTGCAATTTTTAATGAACAAAGAACTAAGTTTTATGGTAGTGAGGTCGTTGATATTGTGACTGATCAAGCTGCTGGTACTGTTTTTGAAGTGGGTAAGAAGAAGTTAGTAATAGTAACTGGAGACAAAAAGGGTTTATCAATCAAAAAAATTCAACCAGCTGGTAAAAAAGTAATGGACATTGCCAGTTACATGAACGGACTCGGAAATAATTTAGAAAAAGGACAAAGAGTGGTTAAAATAAATGAATAATAATTTGCGTGCACTTGCAGTAGAGGCTTTAACTAGAGTTTTAAAAAATAAAGCTTATTCCAATATTGAGATAAATAATATTTTGAAGAATTCAGACTTATCAGATGCTGATTCTAGACTAATGACAAACATTGTTTATGGAGTTCTTCAACATAAACTTACTTTGGAATATCAATTACAGCCATATACTACAGGTAAGAACTTGGATTACTGGGTAAAAGCGTTATTAATGTCAGCTATATATCAGATGCAATATTTGGATAAGATACCTGATCATGCTGTTTTAAATGAATCTGTTGAAATTGCTAAGTATAATGGTAATCAAGGCTTGGGTAATTTGGTAACTGCTGTATTGAGAAATTATCAACGACACGGTGCCCGTCCAATACCTAAGGATGATTCTGTTAAATCATTAAGTATTAAATTTAGTACACCAGAATGGTTAGTAGATTTGTTAATTGAACAACAAGGTTTAAAGAAGACTAAAACAGTACTTGAAACAATAAATCAACCATCACATATTTCTATTCGTGTAAATACAAAAAAAATTACTCCTGAAGAATTAATTGAGAAATTATCCGACAAGGGATTTGAGATGAAGAACAGTCTGATCTCTCCAGTTGGTTTAACTTGTCACAGTGGTAATTTAGTTGATACTGAAGAATTTAGAGATGGATTGTTTACAATTCAAGATGAAAGTTCAATGCTAGTTGCTCCAGCAATGGATATAAAACCAGATAGTTCAGTGCTTGATACTTGTGCCGCACCTGGTGGTAAAACAACACATATTGCTAGTTATTTAACAACTGGTTCTGTTATGGCATTAGATATTCATAAGCCAAAGACAAGATTAATTCGTGAAAATGGGCAAAGATTGGGTTACGGAGATATAATACAAACAAGAGCTTTAGATGCTAGAAAAGCTCAAGATGAATTTGAATCTGAATTTGATCGTATTTTAGTTGATGCACCATGTTCTGGATTAGGATTGATGCGTCGTAAACCAGAATTAAAGTATTTCAGGGAACCAGAAGATTTGATGAATCTTCAAAGAATCCAACTCCAAATTTTGGATAGTATTACAGGTTTATTAAAGATTGGTGGACAACTTGTATTTAGTGCATGTACATTTGATGCAGAAGAAAATGAAGATGTTGTTATGAAATTTTTGAATGCACACGATAATTATGAGTTAGTTCCTGTTAAACATGAAAAATCTCTAGATAAAAACGTGAATGACGGTGTCTTGAAGTTGTTGCCAAGCGATTACTTTACAGATGGATTTTTTGTAGCCGCATTTAGACGAAAAAAATAATGAGGTAAGGTTTAGGAATATGGACTATGCGCTATTAACTGATGTAGGAAAATTACGAGAGAATAATCAAGATTATGTGAATGTTTTCAAGAATAAAAAAGGAATCGTTTTTGGTATTGTTGCTGATGGTATGGGTGGACATCGTGGTGGTGATGTCGCTTCTGATATGGCAGTTTCTCATTTAGGGCATAACTTTGAAGAATCAGAAATTGATGATTTGGATAGTTTGCGTGAATGGACGATCAAAGAAATCAGTAAAGAAAACGATAGAATTGTTTCTGTTTCAAATCAATTTGATGACTTAAATGGGATGGGAACAACCATGGTTGGTGTTTTCTTCGTTGAAGAAACAATGATGGTTGTCAACGTTGGTGATTCTAGATGTTATGTATTTCATGATGATGAGTTTGATCAACTTAGCGTTGACCACTCGCTGGTTCATGAATTACTCGAAACTGGACAGATCAGTCCTGAAGAGGCCAAAAATCATCCTCAGAAGAATATTATTACGCAAACACTAGGTGTCTCCCAGACTGTACAACCCAGAATAAAGAATTTTGATGTGATTGATGATTCTATTATTTTGTTATGTACGGATGGATTAACTAACATGGTTTCAGACGAAGAAATAAAAGAAGTTCTTTCTCAAAAAATTGGTCTTGAGTCTAAGTGTCGTGTTTTGATTGACAAGGCTAATAAGGCCGGTGGTAGAGATAATATCACGGCTCTACTTTTTGCCTCCAAGAATGGGGGTCAAAAGTAGATGGACAAAGGTTACCTAGTTGGTGGTCGATATGAGATTCTAGGTACTCTTGGTGAAGGTGGCATGGCTAATGTTTATTTAGCTAATGACACAAAACTGAATCGTAAAGTTGCAGTAAAAGCTTTAAGATATGATCTTCAAGATGATGAATCTGTCAAAAGGAGATTTGGACGTGAAGCCAAGGCTACTAGCGGTCTCTCTAATCCGAATATTGTTAACGTTTTAGACGTTGGCACTGATAATGGGATTCAATATATTGTAATTGAGTATGTTGATGGCCCTAACTTAAAAAAATATATTAAGACACATTTTCCGATTGCATATCATGAAGTAGTCGACATAATGGAACAGATTTGTTTGGCTGTGGCTGATGCACATGACCATGGAATAATTCACCGTGATTTGAAACCAGAGAATATTTTGGTTGATACTTCAAAACAGCCTATACAAGTCAAAGTTTCTGACTTTGGTATTGCGTTGGCGTTAAGTGATAGATCGATTACGAGAACTAATTCTTTATTGGGTTCTGTTCACTATATGTCACCAGAACAAATTAGAGGTAAATCTGCCACAGTTTTATCTGATATTTATGCACTTGGAATTATCTTGTTTGAATTATTGACTCAGCATGTACCCTTTACCGGAGATACGGCTGTGTCAGTCGCTTTAAAGCATTCTAAAGAAGATATACCAGACCTTAAGACAATTGACCCAAATATTCCACAGCCTCTTGAGAACGCTGTTTTGAGGGCCACAGCTAAGGATCCGGATCAGAGATATCAATCTGTTCGTGAAATGTGCGAAGACTTGGATACTTGTTTATTGCCAGAACGTGCTAATGAACCAAAGTTTATTCCTATACCACTAGATGATTTAGGAGAAACCAAAGTTATTGGTGAGGCTCCACTGGTTGATGATGAGGATAAGGAAGCACCAACGAAAAAGAGAAATAAGAAAAAAAGAAAAATCATTTTACTATCATTGATTCCAATAGCTTTAGTTTTGCTATTAATTTTTATGATTGTTAAGGGTAACGAAGAAACAAGTGTGCCAGATCTTCGAAATTTAACGATCAAACAAGCAGACGTCATGTTAAAGGGCTCAAACCTAAACGTTGGTAATATTTCTAAGGAAAATAATGACGATGTAGAAGCCGGTCATGTTATTAAATCAATTCCTGCTAAAAGTTTGAAACTCAAGAATGGTGCTAAGGTTAGCTTGGTCGTTAGTCTGGGTGCTACTTACTACAAGATGCCAAATGTTGTTGGTAAGGATTATGATGATGTTTCTGACAATTTAAGGAAGCGTGGTTTTAAGGTAAAAGTTAAATATAAATCAAGCAGTAAATATGAGTCTGGGGTCATTATTTCTCAAAGTATTAAAGCCGGTAAAAAAGTAGTAACCAAAAATAAATCTTTAACATTAACACTAGCGAAGACACCAACAGTCAAACAAAAAGTCGTTAAGGTTAGAGATTTATCAGGATATAATTTAAAGAGTATCCAAGATTATGCAAGTGAGATAGGTGCAACTTTGCGTGTTACATATGATTATTCTGATACTATTGAAGATGGAGTAATGATAAGTCAAAGTCCTGAACCAGACAGCGTAATCAATAAGGGGGATACTTTGTCGGTTGTTATTTCTAAGGGAAAAGAAACTGAAACTAGTGATGACGATACTGATAAATCAGATAGCGATAATGATTCAGATTCTTCGGCATCAACTGCCACTAAGACAGTGTCTAAAGACGTTACAATTCCCTTTGATTCTAGCGACAGTAGCAATACGATAACTATTTATCTTGGAGATGCTACACACAGTATAAACACCGTTTATAAGTCAATGAGCATTTCACAAGACACAGCACAAACTTTGGTATTTAATTTAAAGAGTGGGCAAAACGGAAGTTATAACATCGAACGTGATGGTAAAACAGTATTGTCTGGCTCAGTAAGTGGGTAAAATGGAAAGTAAAGGCAGAATCATAAAATCAATTAGTGGATTCTATGATGTATTAGATGAAAAGAGTCATGAATTAGTACGTACTAGGGCTCGTGGCAATTTTCGAAAACGCGGTATTAAACCGATCGTTGGTGACTTTGCTGAATATGATGCTAGTGGAGATTTAGGATATCTATTGGAGATATTACCTAGAGAAAATAGTTTGGTTCGTCCACCAATAGCCAATGTTGATCAGGCAATCGTCGTAACTTCCGCAGTTGAACCTAAATTTTCTAGTAATTTGTTAGATAAGATATTGGTCAACATTGAACATAATGGTATAAAGCCACTAATCTATTTAACAAAAACTGATTTACTTTCAGATGATAGTTATCGGGAATTAAAAAATACTTTGTCAGGATACAATGAAGCAGGATATGTAGTATTTGATGAAGTTGATAGTTATAGTACAAGCCAAATTGATAGATTAGAAAGTCACTTTGCTGATAAAGTTACAGTATTTACAGGTCAATCAGGTGCTGGTAAATCTACATTGTTAAACCATATTAATCCTGATCTAAAATTAGCCACGGCAGCCATTTCTCAAACTTTGAATCGTGGTAAACATACTACAAGACAAGTTTCACTGTTCGAGATCGCAGATGGATTAGTCGCTGATACACCTGGTTTTTCTTCTTTGGAATTAATTGATATCGATAAGGAAGAATTACCTACCTTATTTCCAGAATTTGTTAAATATAGTCCAGAATGCCAATTTCGAGGATGTCATCATGTAAATGAACCTGGTTGCAAGGTCAAAGAAATGCTTGCTTCTGGCAAAATAATGCAAAGTCGATACGATAATTACCTTTATTTTTTAAATGAAATTAATTCGTACAAAAAAAGATATTAGGAGAGTGGTTATATGACAACGAAAAAAATTGCACCATCAATTCTTTCAGCTGACATCATGAATTTGGAACGTGATGTAAAAATTGCAGAGCAAGGTGGAGCTGATTTATTCCATATTGATATTATGGATGGTCACTTTGTTCCCAATATGTCTTTTAGTCCAAGTGTTGTTGCAGGGATGAGACGTGTCACTGATAAGCCATTGGACATTCATTTGATGATGGATAATCCTGATGATTATATTAAGGCATTTGTTGAAGCTGGAGCTGACACGATTTTAGTCCATGCTGAAAGCACAAAGCATATTTATCGCTCAATAGACCTTGTTAAGAGTTTGGGTGCTAGAGCTGGTGTTGTTGTTAACCCTGGTACTCCTCTTGAAGAAGTTAAGGAATTATTCCCAGTTATTGATCAAATATTGGTTATGACTGTTAATCCAGGATTTGGTGGTCAAAAGTTTATTCCAGGAATGACAAAAAAGATCCAAAGATTGGATCAATTACGTCAAACATCTGCAGATGATGATTTTGAAATTGAAGTAGATGGTGGAATCAACGATGAAACTATCGTTCAATGTGCTAAGGCTGGTGCAGATATTTTTGTTGCCGGATCATACTTGTATAACGGACAAGATGGATTTAAGGATCGTGTCGATACACTTAAAAAGCTCGTGGAAGACTAAATATGAAGCGAGTGAATATTTTGTTAGGTGGGCCAAAGAGCGAATATCCTGATGAACTTTCAAAAAGTATTAAGGGTATTCCAGGACCTTGGATCGGTGCCGATCGTGGCAGTCTTTATTTAATTGCTCATGGTATATTGCCCGAACTTGCAATTGGTGATTTTGATTCAATTAACAAGAAAGAACAAAAACTTCTTAGAGACAACGTGCATGACTTCCAGAAATTTCCACCAGAAAAAGATGATACAGATTCTCAGCTTTGTATTTTGGCAGCAAAAGAAAAATTTGAAGCTGAGGAATATTATATTTATGGTGCAACTGGGGGAAGAATAGATCACTTCTTGGTCAATCTATTTTTGCCATATGATCAAAGGTTCCTGAGTTTTTACGATAAATTATATTTCAAGTCATCGACTAATACGATTAGATTTTTTAGGCCTGGTAGATATACTATTTACCATGAAGAAAGTATGAAATATGTTGGATTTGTTAATTTAGGACCTGTAACACATTTGAATATTTTGGATGCTAAGTATAAACTTAACGATTTCACAGCTATGCGACCTGTTAGTTTCGCTAGCAATGAATTTGTTAAGGATACAATTAATTTTGGATTTGAAAGTGGGATCGTTGCAGTTATTCAGTCTAAGGATTCAAAGTAGAGTTACCTTAAAAAACGGTATTTACATAAGTAAATATCGCTTTTTTAGATTTATAAAAAGAAAATTGTGCTTTGACACATTTTGCTAATACCGTGATGACTGAAACAGATAATTTTTAGAAAAGAGTGAAAATATGAAACCAATTGATAATACTATAACTGATCTGCTGTTTAAGCATGTCTCTGTACGTTCTTTTACAAATGAAGTATTGCCAGATGAAGTTGTAAAAAAGCTTGTGACGGTTGCACAGGCTGCTTCAACGGCTAGTTTTCAGCAATCATATTCCATAATTGATGTGGTTGATGAAAATTTACGAGAAAAAGTTACACAAGCTTCTAGGAATCAGCGCTTTATGAATCAAGGTGGCAGATTATTTATATTCTGTGCTGACCTAAATAGAAATAACCAAATGGCCAAAGATTTAGGATTAGATGTTACTCAAACTATTGAAGGACTAGATGCAACTTTGGCAGGTACAATTGATGCCACTTTAGCAGCTCAAAATATGGTTATTGCGGCAGAATCAATGGGATTAGGCGTTTGTTTTATTGGTGGAGTACGGGATAATATCGAAGAAGTATCAGAGCTTTTGAATATTCCTGATCATGTATTCCCAGTTTATGGTTTAGTTATCGGTCATCCAAAAGACAAATTAAATGATATCAAACCACGTTTACCATTCGAAGCTGTTTATCATAAGAACCAGTATGCAGATAAGATTGATATTGTTAGATCCTATAATATTAAGACAAATGAATATTATAATAAACGATACGGAAAAAAGACGGATCGAAACTGGGCAAGAACTGCAGTTAACAGTTTAATTAAATTACCTAGGTCATTTATGAAATCATATTTGAATAGTCACAATTTGAGTAAGCATTAAAACTTTTATAGACACAAAAAAACTAGCAAATTACTTTGCTAGTTTTTTTAGTTAATTATATGATAATTATACTCTAGTAACTTTTCCTGACTTCAAAGCTCTAGCTGAAACCCAAACGCGCTTAGGTTTACCATCAACCATAATACGAACTTTTTGCAAGTTTGGCTTCCAAGAACGTTTTGATTGATTAAGAGCGTGAGAACGTTTGTTACCAAACACTGTCTTACGGCCTGTAATAATATCTTTTGCCATGGGACCGACCTCCTTTGGCTACATGTTTTCTTTAAAATATCACCTGACTAATTTACCATAAACTAAAAATAAAAACAATAGTTGAATAATAATGTATCAAAAATCTTTAATTCAAAATCTTGCTATGATAGAATTTTAGTGTTTATGATAGTTAGATCCAAGATAGGAGGATCCCAAATGGCAGTTACAATAAAAACAAAACATGGTGAAATTGATGTGTCAACAAATACCGTTTCAACGATCGTTGGTGGGGCTGCGTTAGATATCTACGGAATAGTAGGTATGGCAAGCAAGAATCAACTTAGAGATGGAATGAACACAATTTTAAATCGTGAAGATTTCTCACGCGGAGTAGTTATTCATCAAGAAGATGAAAAAATTGCCGTTGATGTTTATATAATCGTAGGATATGGTATTAAAATATCTGAAGTTGCTAGAAATTTAAAAGAAAAAGTAAAATATAACCTAGAAACAATGCTTGGAACACCAGCTGGCACTGTTAATGTGTACGTCCAAGGAATAAAAGTTTTAGATGACATTAAATAGGTATTACGCTAGTTGGAGGGGAAACTTTTGAGCAAAGAACTTATTACTAAAAATGAATTTTCCGATATGATACGTGTGGCTTCACACCGTCTTGAGAAGAATGCAAAGTTTGTTAATTCACTAAACGTATTTCCAGTACCTGATGGTGATACAGGGACAAATATGAGTCTAACCGTTCAGAGCGGTTTTAAGGCAGTTAATGAGTCAGAAAGTAACAATGTAGGAATATTAGGTAAGGCACTTGCTAAGGGCCTTTTAATGGGTGCTCGTGGTAACTCAGGTGTTATTACATCACAATTATTCAGAGGATTCTCAAAGAGTATTGAAAGTAAAGATACTTTAACGTCAGATGATTTGGCCAAGGCTTTTGATGACGGTGTTAAAACGGCATATAAGGCAGTTATGAAACCTGTTGAAGGTACTATTCTTACTGTTGCACGTTTTGGATCTGAGGCCGGAGTTAAGAAGGCTAAGGAAACTAAAGATATTGTTGAAGTTATGAGAGCTGTCGTTAAAGGATCAAAAGAAGGACTAGAAAAAACTCCTTCGTTGTTGCCAGTTCTTAAAGAAGTCGGCGTGGTTGATTCTGGTGGTCAAGGTTTAGTATTTATTTATGAAGGATTCCTAGAAGGAATTTCTGGAGAAGCAAGTGATGAATCATACACTCCTGATGAAACTGAAATGGCTGAAATGGTCAATGCAACGCACCATCAATCAGCACTTGGACAGTTTAATACGGATGAAATTGTGAATGGTTATTGTACTGAAATGATGATTCAATTGGGTGAAGATCCTACTTCGGATGAGAAATTTGATTATGACAAATTCAGAAATTATTTGAGTGAGATTGGCGATTCATTGCTAGTTGTTTCTGATGATGAAGTCGTAAAGGTCCACGTTCACACTAATTTCCCAAGAAAAGTTTGGGCTGCTGGTAAAAAATTTGGTGCCTTAACAAAAATCAAAATTGATAATATGAAGATTCAACATGAAACAATCGTTGACGATGAAGCAACTGAAACAGTAAGCAATAAGCCAGTAGATTATGCTGTTATTACAGTTTCATCTGGCGATGGTTTGTCTAAATTGTTTAGAAGTTTGGGTGTTACTAACGTTATTAGTGGTGGACAAACAATGAATCCATCAACTAATGATATTGTCGATGCAATCAATAAAGCTAATGCAAAACGTGCACTTATTTTGCCAAATAATGGAAATATCATTATGGCAGCCAAACAAGCTGCGCAATTAGCTGATATTCCAGTTGAAATTGTGGCATCAAAAACTATTTCTCAGGGAATGACAGCTATGCTTTCATTTAATCCAGAGGCTGATTTAGATGAAAACAAAGAAAACATGGAAGACTCATTGGATACAGTTAAAAGTGGTCAAGTAACTCAAGCAATTAGAGATACAGAGATTGATGGGTTAAAGATTACTAAGGGTCATTATATGGGAATTGTTGATGGTAATATCTTAGTTGATAATTCAGACATCATTTCAGTAACTGAACAGATGTTAGATAAAATGATCGATGATGATAGTGAAGTTATCACAATTCTTGTAGGTGAAGATGGAAATACTAAAGATGCTCAAAAGTTTGCAGACTACTTAGATGATAAGTATGCAGACTTAGAGACAGAGATTCATCAAGGTGATCAACCGGTGTATCCATATTTAGTTGCTGTTGAATAAGTATTACTTTAAAGATCAAAATGAGACTGGATTATTTCTGGTCTTTTTTTTGTATAAGGAGTGAAAGATGAGTTTAAGAGATGTTTCAGTGGCACAGCTTCCAGGAGTAGGCCCAAAGCGTTTGGAAGCAGTTAAATCTCTTGGGATCAATAGTATCTATGATTTATTGTTTTATTTTCCTTTTCGGTATGAGGATATGGAGGTTAAATCATTAGATGATGCAATTGACCAAGAGAAGATTTTACTTAAAGGCGTGGTTGCTAGTGAACCAGTTGTAGTCAGATTTGGATATAAGAAAAATAGACTCAATGTCCGAGTTTTGGTTGAAAATGAGTCAATAATGATTACTTTTTTTAATCAACCATGGTTAAAGGATAAGTTTGAAACAGGTGAAGATGTTGCTGTTTATGGAAAATGGAATGAGTCTCGTCGTTCAATAACTGGGATGAAAGTTATTGGTAGTAACGAAGAGGGTTCAATTGATTCTGTATATTCCGTTAATAAAAGTATTCATCAAAAAACATTGGTCAATCTTATAAAACTCGCTTTTGACAAGTATCATGAACAAATTGATTCTGTTATTCCACAGTATATTGTTGAAAAATATCAATTGATGGATGATGAATCAATTGTTAAAGGGATGCATTTTCCTAGTAATGAAATTGAGAATGAATCTGCTCGTAGAAGTGCTAAATTCCGTGAATTCTTTTTATTTGAATGTGGGATTCAAAGTGTTAAAGCCAATGATGAGCAGCAAAATGTCGGATTAGTTGAAGCTTACGATGAAAAATATATTGCCAAATTTAATGAGTCTTTACCGTTTAAATTAACAAATTCACAGTCAAAAGTTGTTAATGAAATATTGGCCGATATGAAGTCAAGTCATCATATGAATAGATTATTGCAAGGTGACGTTGGTTCTGGTAAGACTATTGTTGCGGTCATTGCCATGTTGGCCTCTGTAACTGCTGGATTTCAAACTGCAATTATGGCGCCAACTGAAATATTGGCCCAACAACATTTTGAGAAAATAAGTAGTCTGTTAGAAAAGTTACAAATTAGAACTGCGATTCTGACTGGATCACAAACAAAAAGAGAACACGATACAATTGTTGAGAATATTCGTGAAGGAAAAACAAACGTTATTGTTGGGACACATGCCTTGATTCAAGATAGTGTTGATTTTAAAAATCTTGGGTTAATAGTTATTGACGAACAACATAGATTTGGGGTCAACCAGCGTAAGGCTTTACGAGAAAAAGGGAATAATCCAGATGTTCTTGCTATGACTGCTACTCCTATTCCTAGAACTTTAGCAATCACTGCTTATGGTGATATGGAGGTCTCAAGAATTGATGAGCTTCCGGCTGGGCGTAAAAAAATTGAGACGTATTGGATCAGAAGTCAAAAGGTTGAGCAAATGTACAAATTTGTTTCTAAGCAATTGGCAAATAAAGCTCAAGTTTATGTCGTTACACCGCTTATTTCCGAGTCAGAAAAAATAGATTTAAAAAACGCAGAACTTATTTATGATAAATTTAATGAACTTTATGCTCCGAAGTACAACATTGGAATATTGCATGGTAAAATGGCTAATGATGAAAAAGAGGACATAATGAATAAGTTCAGTCATCAAAAAATTGATGTCTTAGTTTCAACGACTGTGATCGAGGTCGGTGTTGATGTTCCAAATGCTACAGTGATGGTAATTTATGATGCAAACAGATTTGGGTTATCTCAACTTCATCAATTGCGTGGTCGTGTTGGTCGTGGTGAAAAGCAATCGTATTGTATCTTAATTGCAGATCCTAAAAACGATGTAGCACTTGAGAGAATGAAAATATTAACTTCGACAAATGATGGATTTGTTTTAGCTGAAGAAGATTTGAAGATGCGTGGTTCTGGTGATTTATTGGGTAGCAAACAGTCTGGCCTTCCAGATTTCAAAGTTGGTAATCCGATTGCTGATTTTAATATTTTACAAACAGCACAAATAGAAGCTGAACAAATTTTTAAGGATCCACAGGTTATGAATAAACCGGAAAATAAAGTGTTAAAATTATTTTTAAATGATGAATTTGAACAGCTAAATAATTTTGATTAAAAATAAGATTGATGAGGGAATTAGTTAATGAAAATTGCAGTTGATGCCATGGGTGGCGACAATGCGCCTCAAGTTGTTGTAGAGGGAATTGAAAAGGCACGTGATCAATGGACTGATTTAGAGTTTCTTCTTTATGGTGATGAAGATAAAATTAAGAAATATTTGAAGAATAATGATCGAATTAAAATTATTCACACTACTGAGGAAATTTTAGGTACAGATGAGCCTGTTAAGGCAATTAGAACTAAAAAGAATTCCTCGATGGTTCTTGCAGCTAAGGCAGTCAAAAATAAAGAGGCAGATGCTTTGTTTTCTTTAGGTAATACTGGAGCCTTATTAGCATCAGGAATTTTTGTTGTTGGACGTATTAAGCAAGTTGATAGACCGGCTTTAATGCCAACATTACCAGTTGTAAATTCGGCACTTGGTGTTAATATGCTTGATGTAGGTGCTAATGCTGAGGCAAAACCAGCATATTTACAACAGTGGGCTGTTATGGGATCGATTTATGCTCGTGATGTTAAAAAAATCAAGAATCCTCGTATTGCACTATTGAATAATGGTACAGAAGAAGACAAGGGGGATTCAACTCATAAGGAAGCTTATAAATTACTAGAAAATACTGAAGAGATTAATTTCATTGGTAATATCGAATCAAATAATATTTTGTCAGGTGATGCTGATGTTATTGTTACAGATGGATTTACAGGTAATGCAGCTTTAAAGGCTATTGAAGGAACTGCAACAACATTGTTGACGCAGATGAAGCATTCTTTAATGGATAATGGTATTTTTACTAAGATGGGCGCAGCAATCGTTGCACCTTCGTTACGTGGACTTAAAGATATGTTTGATACATCTAAATCTGGTGGAGCTGTGTTATTGGGATTGAAATCACCAGTCATTAAGGCTCATGGTGCAGCAAATAGTGAAACAGTTTTCTATACAGTTAAACAAATTTATGATATGTTGCTTAACGATACAGTTAACAAGGCAAATAAATATTTTGAACAAATGTCAAAGGATTAGGGAGAGAACTATTAATGTCAGAACAGGAAATCTATGATAAAATCGTCGCTTTGATTGTTGATAAATTTGAGGTCGAAGCAGATTCAATTAGTAAAGAAACGTCATTTACAGATGATTTAGATGCAGATTCAATCGATTTGGTTGAATTTGTCTTGGAACTTGAAGAAGAATTTGATGCTGAAATTCCAGATGAGGATGCAGAAAAAATCACAACTGTTGGTGAAGCAGTTGATTATATTAAAAACAATCAAAAATAAGACCAATCGGTCTTATTTTTTTAGCCATTTAATTATTTGATGCGAAAGTTTAGTATAATTAAAGTTATTAGAAAGGGGACGCGTTATGCTAGATCAGAAATTCTTAGATTATTTACAACAAAATTACGAAATTACTTTTAATAATAGAAAATTGGTTGAACGAGCTATGACTCATTCTTCTTTTGACAATGAACACAAGGAATTAGGAATAGGTAACTATGAAAGATTGGAGTTTCTTGGAGATGCTGTTTTGGAAATTAACATTTCAAGATACTTATTTGAAAAATATCCTCAATTACCAGAGGGTAAATTAACTCGTTTAAGATCAGATATAGTAAGAACTGATAGCTTTGCTAGATTTGCTAAGGAGATTCAAATTGACAAGTATTTGTTAATTGGTAAAGGCGAGGAGAAACAAGGTGCACGTCAGCGTCATACGTTACTTGAGGATATATTCGAGGCTTTTAATGGAGCTTTATACTTGGATCAAGGAAATACAAAGGTCGAAGAATTTCTTGAAAGTGTAGTATATCCACATATTGACTCAGGTGAGTTTTCTGAAGATACAGATTTCAAGACACATCTACAGGAACGTTTACAACAATCAGGTGAAGTTGAAATTGATTACAAGGTAATTGATGAAGAGGGTCCTGATCATGATAAGAAATTTGAAATTGAATTAATTGTTAATGATAAGATCTTGTCAAAAGGATTTGGTTTTAGTAAAAAGCATGCTGAACAAATGGCTGCTAAAGAAGCATTGGAACAATTGAAGTAGAAGAATTATAGGAGTTTTTATTTTATGCCATTAAAATCATTAACAATCAATGGGTTTAAATCTTTTGCTGATAAAACAAAGATTGATTTTACAAGCGGAATTACCGGTATTGTAGGACCCAATGGAAGTGGAAAATCAAATATCACCGAAGCAATTCGTTGGGTTATGGGAGAACAGTCAGCTAAGAGTCTCCGTGGTGACAAGATGGTAGATATTATTTTTGCCGGAAGTGCAACTAGACCACAAATGAATCACGCTGAAGTTATATTAGAGTTTGATAATTCTAATAAGGAACTTAAATCTGACCAAAATAATATCACCATCAAACGTAAGCTTTTTAGAAATGGTGATGCAGAATTTTCAATCAATAATAAATCTTGCCGTCTCAGGGATATCACAGAATTATTTATGGACTCAGGGATGGGTAAACAATCGTTTTCAATCATATCTCAAGGTCGTGTTGAGGAAATATTTAATAGCAAACCGATTGAGAGACGATCAATTATCGAAGAATCTGCAGGAATAGCTTTATTTAAGCAGAAAAAAACTCAGGCAGAAAGTAGGTTATCTGAAACAACTGATAACCTGCATAGAGTCTCTGATATTGTTTCTGAACTTTCAAAACAAGTGGAGCCATTAAAGGAACAGGCAAGTATTGCTAGAGATTATAAAGAACAAAAAAATAAGTATGATAATATTTATCAACAAATATTAACTATTGAAATTAAAGATTTATCAAAGGCAAAACGTGAAACAGAATCGAAATTACGTGAGGTTAAACTTAGTCTTCAAAATATTGAAAAACAAGTTAAGAATTCTAATGAACATGTAACTCGTAATCGTAATGAAACTAGTGAAATAGTTAAAAAAATTGATTTTAGTCAAGATGAATTAGTTAGGAAGACACAATCCTTAGAAATTTTGAATGGTAAGGTTGCTGTCTCTGACGAGCGTAATGGGTTTAATACGACTAATCAAACCTCTTTGAATGAACAGTTACAAAATATTACAAAAAGTAAAATTCAACATGAAAAGAAATTATCTGATTGTAATATTAAAATTGAACAATATAAAGAAGAAATTAGTAGTTATAGTAAAAGACTCAAAGAAATTGAGCAACTTCAAAAGAAAACGCCAGAAGAAATTCAAAATAATATTTCAAATTTACGTGATAGTTATGTTAATACGCTTCAAGAACAAGTTTCTACTGGTAATGAGCAAAAATTTACCCAAAGACAACTTGATCGAATTAAATTAAGCGATGAAGATATTAATAATCAGTTGGAAGATATCAAAAAGAACTTGAAAGAAACTAACATTTCTGCCAACGAAGTGAGTGAAAAGTTGCAACACTTTATTGATGATAATCAAGATTTAATTAAGAAAAATGATGAGCTTGATCGAGACATTAAAAATGTAACTGAGACTGGTCAGTCTGAAAATCAAGAATATTTGAAATCTTTGGAGAATCTTCAAGAAACTAAAGCAAGAAAAACTGTATTAGACAATATGCAGCAAGAACATGTGGGCTTTTTTGAAGGTGCTAAAAATGTTTTAAATAATCAGGATAAAATTGGTGGGATTATTGGCGCGGTTGCTGAATTAATTAAGGTGCCACAAGAATATCAATTAGCAATTGAAACAGTAGTAAGTAATCAATTACAGGCAATTGTAACTAAAGATGAACCCTCTGCAAAAGAAGCAATAAGCTTTTTACGTAAGAGAAATGGTGGTCGTGCAACGTTTTTGCCAATAAATATTATTCGCGGCAGATCAGTTAATAGTAGTGATCTAAATGCTTTAAGCCAAGTCCAAGGATATATTGGTGTAGCAAGTGAGTTGGTTAAGTTTGATTCTAAGGTTGAAAATATAGTTAAAAATATTTTGGGAAACCTTTTGATCGTTAAAGATATTAATGCAGCTACAAGAGCATCATCAGTCTCTGGTCGTAAGTATCGTGTTGTAACACTTGATGGAAACGTGGTTAATGCTGGTGGTTCAATGACTGGTGGCCAACAGCGTCGTGTAAATTCTAGTATTTTAACTAGAAAAGATGAACTTGTAAAATTGAATTCGCAATTGTCAAAACAAGAAATGGCACTTGATCAAAAACAACAAACAGTCGTAGATTTACGTGAGAAATTAGTAAATTTAAGAAATGAAAAGAAACAAATCGAAAGTAAGTTGTCTAATTTTAATCAAGAACGTAATCAATTGAGTAATCAGTTATCTAGTTATCAAAGTGAACTTAAGCATTTACAGGAACAAAAAAAAGCCGTTGAGTATAATGGCAATAAAAATGACGAAGAACGCAAACAGTTAAAAAAGAATTTGGATGGACAACTTCAAGGATCCAAAGAGCTTCAGAAAAAAGTTACTGATCTACAGTCTGATATTGAGGCCAACCAAAAGCTTTTAAAGGACTTTGATTCAGAATTAACTCAAATAACTAGCGAAATACAGCAAACACAAACTAAATTAGCAGTTGTTAAGAGCAACCAAGATAATGAACTTAAACAAAAGAAACAATTTGACCAAGAAATTTTGGATGATAATGATAAAATTAAAGAATTGAAAATACGCTTGGATCAACTTAATTCTGAACGTGATCAGTTAACTTTGAGTAATTCAGAAGTTAAAACCAAAATAACAGAACTGAATGGAACTATTAAATCTTTAAAACTTACTTTGAGCGATCTACAAAAACAAAGAAGTGAAAAAGAACAAGTGGCTGTGAAGCTAAACGATGAAGCACAGCGTAGTTTTGATTTACAAAAATCTGCTTCTGATGAACAAGAGAATTTAGCTATTTCTGTTACTAAAATAACCAATAAGATAGATACTCGTTTGGATGTATTGTCTGAAGAATATCAACTAACTTATGAAGCAGCAATGAAAAATCTAAAAGCTCAAGACTTAGACCCAGATGATTTAAAACGTGAAGCAAAGTTACTCAAAATGGGGATTGATGAATTAGGTACAGTTAATTTGTCTTCTATTGATGAATATGACAAAGTGAAAGATAGATATGAATTCTTGACCACGCAACAAAATGACTTGCTTAAAGCCAGACAACAATTACTTGATACAATGTCTGAGATGGATCATGAAGTTTCCACTAGATTTAAAAAGACCTTTGACAATGTTTCTGCTGCCTTTGAAATGATTTTCCCTGAAATGTTTGCTGGTGGTCGAGCCAAGCTTGTGTTGACTGATCCAACCAATCTACTAGAAACAGGAATTGAGATCATTGCTCAGCCACCTGGGAAAAAATTTCAGAGATTAAGCTTATTATCAGGTGGAGAAAAGGCCTTGACTGCAATAACATTGCTGTTTGCCATTATCAAGGTTCACCCGGTTCCGTTTTGTATTTTGGATGAAGTTGAGGCTTCACTAGATGATGCCAATGTAGATCGTTTTGCAAGTTATCTAAATCGTTATGATGATAATACTGAATTTATTGTTATTACTCACCGTAAGGGTACAATGATGAATGTAAATCGTTTATATGGTGTAACTATGGAAGAATCAGGTGTTTCCCGAATGCTATCAGTTGAAGTTCAAAATCTACATAATAACTTAGCTTCGTTTAACAATTAAAAAGGAGATTAAAGTATGGGACTTTTTGATCGAATTAAGAAGGCTTTCACCGGTAAAGATGATGATGAAGAAAAGAAATCTACCGAGGAAAGTATAGAGAAACAAGAATCAACTGAAGATACAAAAGAAGATGATACTCAAACCCTTGAGAACGTCGATAATAATGAAGTAGAAAAACCAGTGGAACCTACTGAGAAATCTACAGATGAACCTGGCGAAAAATCTATTGAAACCACAGATTCTGAAGATGTTTCCAAAAAATTGGATACTACTAATACGGATGAAGTTACAAAAGTTAAAGAAGAGGTTAAACCGCATACCTCTGAGCCAGTCAAAGAAGTAGAGTCTAATACTAGTGTTCAAGAAGAACCTGAGGATATAGAATCCGAAAGTGACTCTTCAGAAACAATTACGGATACTACAACTACATCAGAGAGTCCAGCGGAATCAGATGAATCTACAGATGAAGACGAAAAGGAAAAATCTGAAGAAAAAGATGTAAAAGAATATGATGAGGGCTTAAAGAAGAGCCGGAATTCATTTAGTACTAGATTTAATCATTTTTTGGCTAACTTTAGAAGTGTCGATGAGGATTTCTTTGATGATCTAGAGGAGCTTCTTATCGAATCAGATGTTGGATATGAAACAGCTATGCGTATATCTGATGAGTTACGTGAAGAAGTTAAGTTGGAGAATGTTAAAAAAAGATCAGATGTTTCGGACGTTATTGTACGTAAATTGGTTGATATGTACGATGAAGAGGGAAAAGAAGAAGATAACTCTTTAAAATTTAGTACAGATAAAGTTCCAACAGTATTTTTGTTTGTTGGAGTTAATGGTGCTGGCAAGACTACGACAATTGGTAAGTTAGCCCACAGATATCAACAAGAAGGTAAGAAAGTTCTTTTGGCTGCTGGAGATACATTTAGAGCCGGAGCAATTGAACAACTTCAAGAATGGGGTCGTCGTGTTGATGTACCTGTTGAAGCAAGCAAACCTCAAACTGATCCAGCATCAGTAGTTTTTGATGCTGTTAAGCGTGCAATTAATGAAAACTTTGATATATTATTGGTAGATACTGCAGGTAGATTACAGAACAAAGAGGGCTTGATGCGTGAACTTGAAAAAATCAAGCGTGTGATCACTCGTGAATTACCTGAGGCGCCTCAAGAAGTATTGTTAGTTCTAGACGGTTCAACTGGCCAAAATGCCTTAAGTCAAGCCAAACAATTTAATGAGACCACTGAAGTTTCAGGAATTGTTTTAACAAAGATTGACGGAAGTTCACAAGGTGGTATTGTATTAGCAATCAGAAATGAATTGCATATTCCAGTTAAGCTAGTTGGACTTGGAGAACAGATGGATGATTTACGTGATTTTGATCCAGAGAAGTTCATCTATGGATTATTTAAGGAACTCATTGTTGGTTCTGGTAAATAATTATGGATATTGATGAGAATACTAAAATTAATTTGTTATATAATTTTTATCATGCATTACTTACAAAGAAACAAGATCAATATGTAGATTTGTATTATGTTGAGGATTTTTCTCTAGGTGAAATTGCAGAGCAACTTAAGGTTTCTCGTCAGGCAGTTATGGATAACTTGCATAGATCAGTTAGTCTATTAGAATCATTTGAAGTTGAGCTTGGACTAATTAAGAAGACGCAGGAAATAGATGATATTTCTGGAAAACTTGAAAAAGTCGTTTTGGCAAGATATCCAAACGATAAAGAATTGTCCAAATTAGTTAAACGTATTTCAAAAATAAATGAAAAATAATGGGAGCAAAAAATGGCTTTTGAAGGATTAAGTGAACGACTACAAAAAGTTTTTTCTTCACTAAAGGGTAAAGGAAAACTTTCTGAAGACGATGTTCGTACTGTAATGCGTGAGGTTCGTATGGCTTTACTTGAAGCCGATGTTAACTTTGACGTTGTAAAGAGTTTTGTTAAACAAGTTAGAGAACGTGCTTTAGGTTCTGAAGTTATGGATAGTTTGACACCTTCTCAACAAGTTATCAAAATTGTTGACGATGAGTTGACCAAATTAATGGGGGACGAAGCAGTTCCTTTAAATAAGTCTCCACACATACCTACGATTATTATGATGGTTGGTCTGCAAGGTGCCGGAAAAACTACAACAGCTGGTAAATTGGCTAAGTACTTAATGGCCAATGATAATGCCAGACCGATGTTTATTGCTGGGGATGTTTACCGTCCTGCTGCTATTGAGCAATTGAAAGTGGTTGGAGAGCAAGTCGGAGCACCAGTCTATGATGAAGGTACTGATAAGGACCCTGTTGACATTGTTCGTAATGGATTAAAGCAGGCTGATGAAAATAAAAATGATTATGTAATTATCGATACTGCAGGACGTTTGGAAATTGATGATAAATTGATGGATGAACTATTGCACATAAAAGAATTGGCACATCCAGATGAGATCCTTTTCGTTGCTGATTCAATGACTGGTCAAGTGGCAGCTAAGGTTGCACATGGTTTTGATGAACAATTAGATATCACTGGTGTAGTATTAACTAAATTAGATGGTGATACTCGTGGTGGTGCTGCACTTTCAATTCGTTCCGTGACTGGAAAGCCAATTAAGTTTATTGGACAAGGTGAAAAATTAGATCAATTGGATGTATTCCATCCTGATCGTATGGCTGATCGTATCTTGGGTATGGGTGACATGCTTACTTTGATCGAAAAGGCTCAGACAGATTATGACGCTAAACAAGCAGAAGATATGGCTGAGAAGATCAGAGAAAATAGTTTTGATTTCAATGATTTTATTGATCAAATGGATCAAGTCCAAAAGATGGGTCCTCTTGATGAAATAATGAAGATGATTCCAGGTATGGCTAATAATCCACAACTTGCTAATGTTAATATTGGTGAAAAGGATATTGATCACTTAAAAGCAATTGTTTATTCAATGACACCAAAGGAACGTGAAAATCCAGATTTATTGAATCCGTCGAGAAGACGTAGAATAGCCAGTGGTTCTGGTCGAAATATTCAAGAAGTCAATCGTATGATCAAGCAATTTAAACAATCCCGTGACATGATGAAACAAATGAGTAAGGGAAATATGTCAGGTATGGATCAGATGATGGGCGGTGGAATGCAAGGTAAATTAGGTAAGATGGCAATGCATTCTATGGTTAAAAAACAAAAGAAGAATAAGAAGAAGCGTTTGAAGAAAATCAAGCGTTTTAAATCAAAATAAAAAAACACAGGGTGTAAAGAAAAAAACTTTACACCCTGTGTTTTTTTGTGTATACTAACAAAGTTAAGTATTTAGGAGGAAATCAAATGTCAGTTAAAATCAGAATGAAACGTATGGGTAGTAAGTTAAGACCATTTTATAGAATCGTTGTTGCAGATTCACGTGCACCACGTGATGGCCGCTTTATCGAACAAGTTGGTTACTACAACCCAATTTCACAACCAGAAGAAATTAAATTAGATGATGATAAGATTATGGACTGGTTACAAAAAGGTGCACAACCTTCAGATACAGTTCGTAACTTACTTAAGACACATGGTATTATGCAAAAGTATCATGAAAGTAAATATTCAAAATAATGAATAAGTAAATTGGGATCAGATAAAACTTTGTTTTATCAGGTCCTATTTATTTATCATGGAGGATTCAATGACTGAAGAACTTTACAGAGTGGGTACAATTGTTAATACTCACGGTATTAAAGGTGAATTAAGAATTATTCCGATTACAGATTTTCCAGAGGAAAGATTCAAAAAAGGTGCTAATCTTTTTTTGCGTCAATCTGGTAAAAAAGATAAAAAACTTATTGTTGAATCATCTAGGAAACATAAGAATTTTATTTTAATTAAGTTTGAAGGCTATGATAATATCAATGACGTCGAACAATATGTTAAATCGGAATTATTCTCTGGTAATGAAACAAAACCTAAACTTAATGATGGCGAATTTTTCTACAGTCAAATAATTGGATTAACCGTTGTTGATCCTAATTTGGGTGAAATTGGTAAAATAAAAGAGATAATTGAACTTGGTCCTAATGATGTTTGGGTTGTTAAAGGTCCAAAATACAAGGAAGTTTTAATACCTTATATTGCAGATGTTGTTAAAAAAGTGGATCTCGATGCCAAAAAGGTGGATGTCGAAATTCCGGATGGATTGATAGATTAATGGATATTACAATTTTAAGTATCTTCCCTAGAATGTTTCAATCTTTGGATGAATCATTGATAGGTAAGGCTCAAGAAAAAGAATTAGTTAACATTGATGTTGTAGACTTTAGGGATTTTACGACTAACAAACAAAATCACGTTGATGATGCTCCATATGGTGGTGGAGCAGGGATGTTACTTCAAGCTCAGCCGATTTATGATGCTATGGATTATGTTGAAACTAAGAAACCCGGTAAAAAAAGAGTTATTTTGCTAGATCCAGCAGGTAAAACATTTAATACCAATATGGCTAGAGATTTTGCTAAAGAAGATCAGTTGGTATTTATCTGTGGCCATTATGAAGGTTTTGATGAGCGTGTAAAGGATTTGGTTACTGATGAGGTGTCAATCGGTGATTATATTTTGACCGGTGGTGAGTTACCAACGATGAGTATGATTGATGCTACATTACGTTTTGTACCAGGTGTTTTGGGCAATTCTGTTTCTGCAGAGGATGAATCATTTTCAAATGGTTTATTAGAGTATCCTCAATATTCTCGACCTGCTGATTTCAGAGGCAAGAAAGTACCTGAAGTATTAACAAGTGGTAATCATGAGAAAATTCGTTTATGGCGTTTGGAGCAATCTTTGAAGAAAACTTTGAATAGACGTCCAGATTTATTGGAAGATGTTGAATTCAGTAAAGAAGAACGAAAAATATTAAATGATATAAAATCAAAATAATAGTTTACAGTTAAAATCAAATAATGTATTATTGTAAGAGTGTTTGAACACATATTAACGATATTCCGCTGTATATTCTTTAAGATATATAAGAGTGTCGAATGAGGAGAAGCTTTAAATGAAGAAATTAATTCAAGATATTACATCAGAACAATTACGTTCAGATATTCCTGACTTCCGTCCTGGAGACACAGTTCGTGTCCATGCTAAGGTTGTTGAAGGTTCACGTGAACGTATCCAATTATTCGAAGGTGTTGTAATTAAGAGACATGGTTCTGGCGTTAGTGCTACATATACTGTTCGTAAGATCAGTAGTGGTGTTGGTGTTGAAAGAACATTCCCATTAAACACACCACGTGTTGAAAAGATTGATGTTGTAAGACATGGTCGTGTACGTCGCGCTAAACTTTACTATCTACGTGATCGTAAAGGTAAGGCAGCTCGTATCAAAGAACGTCGTCGCGATATCTAATGACTTTAAAAAAGATGCCTTAGGTATCTTTTTTTTTGTAAATAAAAAAGAATGCCAAAGGCATTCTCAAATTAAAATATTTCTGGACGATATAGTCCAACAACTTTTCCTAAAATTTCGATATTATCCAAAATGATTGGATCCATCGTATCGTTTTCAGGTTGTAGTCTGAAGTGTCCATCTTCACTGTAAAATCTTTTACAAGTGGCTTCAATGTCTTCAGTCATTGCGATTACTATTTCGCCATTATTAGCAGTATGTTGTTCATGAACGATTACTTGGTCACCATCCAAAATACCGATATTTATCATACTTTCACCGTGAATTTCTAGCATATATAATTCACCGGAATCGCGGTTTAAGTCAGGTGGTAAAGGGAAGTAGCCCTCTGGGTTACGTTCTGCTGTAATAGGTTGGCCTGCAGCAACTGCACCTAGAATTGGAATTTGTTTTGATTTTATACCAATTGAATTAAGACCAGCAACTGTTAATTCGATAGCTCTAGGTTTTGTTGGATCACGCTGGAGATATCCCTTTTTCTCTAGTCTTGATAAGTGACCGTGAACCGTTGATGTTGATGAAAGGTCAACTGCTTCACATATTTCTCTAACTGTTGGCGGATATCCATGTTCGTCTAAATAATCATGGATACATTGTAAAATTTGGGATTGTTTAGATCCTTCTGCTTTTGACATTAGAACACCTCATTGTTAATATCTTAGTTAGATTGTATCAGAATAATGATATAAATTCAAACAAGTGTTCGGTATAATAAAGAGAGATCAAAAAAATATTAATTTGATTCTCTAGTATTGTTTTAGGAGATAATGTTTATGAAAGAACAAGAAAAGCTTATTGCTGAAATTAATGAATTGGCACATAAGGCAAAAGCTGGAACAATTACGCACGAAGAAGAGCATCAGCAAGAAGTTCTAAGGAAAAAATATTTAGCAAATTTCCGAGCTGGTTTCAGACAACAAATCGAGACTATGCGCGTGTTTGATAAAGAAGGAAAAGAAGTTACACCAAATAAAGTTAAAGAAATTCAACGTAAAAAAGGATTACGTGACGATTAGTCCTTTTAATTACATTAAATTTTTTGTATCATTATAAGATGTATGGAAAGGGTGAACAATAGATATGGGAATAACAATCGCAGTTGGTATTATAGCTTTATTAGTTGGTGCAGTCGGTGGTTTCTTTGCAGCAAGATATTACATGAAGAAATACTTCGAAGATAATCCACCAATTAATTCTGATATGATTAAGCAAATGATGGCTCAAATGGGACAAAAGCCTTCACAAAAGAAATTAAATCAATTGATGAGTTCAATGAAAACTCAACAAAAGAAAAGCAATAAAAAATAGTTTATAGATTATAGGTCACACGAGATTATTAAATTAATCTTGTGTGACCTATTTTTTTATATAAGGAAAACAAATTACAGCTAAATACGAACTAATATAATTATTTACTATTAAAATTTTCTTTTTTAAAGCGTATCCACGAATAATAATTAACTGTATCAATATAAATGTACGTATTTTGGTTGAAAGATCAAAAAAAAACTGATATTATTTGTTTACTAATAAAGAAAGGGTAAACAAATAATGAAAGACGTTGCAATAATTATGGGATCTATCTCTGATTTAAAGACAATGAATAAGACTGTCGAGACGCTAGAGAAATTAGAAGTTAGTTATGAACTTAAAGTGATATCTGCGCATAGAATGCCACAAGAAATGCTTTATTTTGCCTCTCAAGCTTCTCAAAGACATTTTAAAGTAATTATCGCCGGTGCGGGTGGAGCAGCACACCTACCCGGTATGGTGGCTTCCTCGACGATACTTCCAGTTATAGGTGTACCCGTTCAAACTAAAGCACTTAATGGTATGGATTCATTATTATCGATTGTACAAATGCCTAGTGGTGTTCCTGTGGCTACTGTAGCAATTGGAGAGTCAGGAGCTATAAATGCTGCAATTTTAGCAACTAAAATTTGTGCTCTTGAAAATAAAGAATACGAATCAAATCTTATTAAGTATCAAAAGCAAATGCATGATAATTCTGTTGAAAGTGGGAAGAATCTTGAATAATCAAATTTTATCTGGTTCGACTATCGGAATTATTGGTGGTGGTCAATTAGGACAAATGATGTCTTTATCTGCCAAAGAGAAAGGGTACAAAGTAATTATCTTAGATCCTCAACCTAATTGTTCAGCAGCACAGGTTTCGGATGAACAAATAATCGCTGAATATAGCGATTTAAATGCATTGATTGAATTAGCTAAAAAAGTGGATGTTTTAACATATGAATTTGAAAATGTTGATGCAACGACAATAAAAGAAGTTTCCAAATATACTTATATCCCACAAGGCACTAAGGCCTTGGAAGTAACTCAAAATAGAATTTTTGAAAAAGATTTTTTAGAGAAAAACGATTTTCCAGTAGTTCCACATGAAGTCGTCAGTAGTATTGAAGATTTTACAAAGGCTATCGATGAAATAGGCGCACCTTCAATAATTAAAACCATTCGTGGTGGATATGATGGAAAAGGACAAATTAGAATTAGTTCTACCAATATAAGCGGTATTGAAGATCTCATTTCTTCTGGGGAGTGCATTCTAGAAAAAACAATTATTTTAGAAAAAGAAGTATCGGTTGTTGTTTCTAGAAATGTTGATGGGCAGACTTCTCTTTTTCCTGTGATCGAAAATATCCATCGTGAGAATATACTTCATTTGAGTATATGCCCAGCACGAATTAGCAGTGTTATGGCTGAAAAAATTCAGTTTATTGCTGAAGATATTGCAAATAAGTTAGAACTTGTAGGTACTATGTGTGTTGAATTTTTTATTTCGAATACGGATGAATTGTTTGTTAACGAAATTGCACCTAGGCCACATAACTCAGGACATTTAACGATTGAAGCATGTAATATTTCACAGTTTGATGCACATATTTTGGGTATTTGCAATTTACCTATGCCTAAAATCAAGCAATTTAGTCCAGCCATAATGGTTAATGTATTAGGTCAACATCTTGAAGAATCTAGAAAAAGTGTTTTTAACCATGTTGAGTGGAATTTACATGATTATGGAAAATCTGAAATAAAACACAATAGAAAAATGGGACATATTACGATTTTGACAAAGAATTTAGATGAATCTATAAATAAAATTGAAAAAAATTCAATTTGGGATAAATAGGGAGAAATTATGAATAACGATTTGATTTATTCAGGCAAAGCTAAGGACTTGTTTAAAACCAATAATGAAAATGAATTGTTAGTGGTATATAAAGATCAGGCTACAGCATTAAATGGTAAACGTAAGGAAATAATTCCTGGTAAGGGTGTTTTAAACTGCAAGATTTCCACATTGGTATTTAATTATTTGATTAAAAATGGAATTGAAACACACGTGATTAAGAATATTTCTGATCATGAGCAATTAATAAAGAAGACTGAAGTAATTCCACTCGAAGTTGTTTTGAGGAATCGAGTTTCTGGAAGTTTGGCTAAAAAGTTCGATTTAATGGACGGAGAAATGCTTGAAGAGCCAATTATTGAATTTTATTTCAAGAGTGATGAATTAGGAGATCCATTTATCAATGATTCACAAGTATTATCACTACATATTGCGAAGCAAAAAGAGATTGATTTTGTTAAAGATCAGATATTGAAGATCAACCAATTATTAATTCCATTTTTCAGTAAAGCAAATTTAGATTTAATTGATTTTAAATTAGAATTTGGACGTATCGATGGAAAAATTATTTTGGTTGATGAATTCTCACCTGATAATTGTCGTTTATGGGATCAAACAAGTCATAATTCTTTGGATAAGGATATTTTTAGACAAAAAAAAGGTGACTTGGCTGTCACTTATAAAAAAGTTCTAGATAGAATAATTGCTGAATAGGAGAGAATCATGATACTTGTAAAGGTGTATGTTACTTTGAAAGATTCTGTTGTTGATGTACAAGGCGAGGCTGTTAAGGATGCTATTCACAGTATGAATTATAAGGATGTTCTCGATGTTAGAATTGGAAAATATTTCGAAATCAAATTTGATGATAGAAGTAATAATTTAAAAAGTGAAATCGATTCAATCTGTGACGATCTGTTAGCCAATCCAAATATTGAAAGTTATCGTTATGAAATTGTGGAGGCTAACTGATGAAATTTGCTGTAATAGTCTTTCCTGGTTCTAATTGTGATATGGATTTATATTATGCAATTAAAGATGGTATTAAAGAACAAGTTGAACTAGTCAGTTATAAGGAGACTTCTCTAGATGGATACGACGGTATTTTAATTCCTGGTGGATTTTCATACGGAGATTACTTACGTAGTGGAGCTATTGCAAGTCATGCGCCAATTATTGAAGAAGTAAAGCGTTTTGCAGATCTTGGTAAACCAATCCTAGGCATTTGTAATGGATTTCAAATATTGACTGAAATTGGGTTACTTCCAGGAACATTGATTAATAATCGTCAAAATAGGTTCATTTGTGAGGACGTTGAATTGATAGTTAAAAACGAAGCCACTACATTTACTAATAAGTATAAAAAGAATGAATCAATTACCCTTCCCGTTGCACACGGTGAAGGTAGATATTATTGTGATAATAAAACTTTACAAGAACTAAAAGAGAATAATCAGATTATTTTTGAATATACGTCTGATATAAATGGAAGTGTCGGAAGAATTGCTGGTATAACCAATAAAAAGAAAAATGTATTAGGAATGATGCCTCATCCTGAGCGTGCAATCGAATTAATACTAGGTTCCAAAGATGGATTGAAACTTTTCCAATCAATGATTGAGAACATGAAAATAGAGGTGCAATCATAAATGAATGAACCAACTCCGAAACAAGTTCAAGAAGAGAAAATATATAGTTCATGGGGATTAAGTGATTCTGAGTATAAATTAATCAGTGAAAAGATTCTTGGTCGCCTTCCAAATTATACCGAGACTGGTTTATTTTCAGTTATGTGGAGTGAACATTGTTCTTATAAAAATTCAAAAAAGGTTTTGAGAAAGCTACCTAACAAAGGCCCAAGGGTATTAGCGGGACCAGGTGAAGATGCTGGGATCATTGATATTGGTGATAATCAGGCTGTTGTATTTAAAGCTGAAAGTCATAACCATCCCTCTGCAGTTGAACCTTATCAAGGAGCTGCAACCGGTGTTGGTGGGATTATTAGGGATATTTTTTCAATGGGTGCAACTCCAATTGCACTTTTAAATAGTTTGAAGTTTGGACCAATTAATAATAATCAAACTAAACATTTGGTTAAAGAAGTCGTTGCTGGAATTGGTGGATACGGGAATTGTATCGGTATTCCTACAATTGGTGGAGAAATAGCTTTTGAAAACTGTTACGAAAAAAATCCACTCGTAAATGCTATGTGTATAGGTTTGTTAGATAATACTCAATTCAAACATGGACAAGCTAGTGGAAGTAACAATCTAATTGTCTACGTTGGTGCAAAGACAGGTAGAGATGGTATCCATGGGGCTACTTTTGCCTCTGATGAATTTTCAAACAAAAAAAAGAAACAGCGTTCTGCTGTTCAAGTTGGGAATCCATTTATGGAAAAGCTATTGATGGATGCGTGTGTTGAAATTATTCATGAGCACTCAGAATGGATTTTGGGGATTCAAGATATGGGTGCAGCAGGATTGGTTTCTTCTACAGCGGAAATGGCATCAAAAGCTAAAAGTGGCCTAATTCTTAATTTGGATAATGTACCTCAACGTGAGTCTGATATGACTGCATATGAAATGATGCTTTCAGAGTCGCAGGAACGTATGGTTCTTTGTATTAAACCAGAATTTGAAAAAAGAGTACTGGAATTCTTTTCGAACTTTAATCTTGATGCGGTTGTTATTGGAAAAGTTATCGCTGAAAAACAATATAAGATATATCACGAAGACAAGCTTGTGGTCGACATACCAGTAGATAGTTTGGTTAAGGATGTACCAGAATATGATCATAAAGGTATAAAGCCAAAACGAATAATTGAAAGTAAGAAACAGTTTATTCCAACGATAGATTCATTTAAAGATACATGGCTAAAAGTATTATCGAGTCCAACGATTGCATCCAAAGAATATCTATATAAAACATATGACGCACAAGTTAAGAGCAATACAGTAGTTAAACCCGGATCTGACGCAGGTGTTATACGAATTAGAGGAACAAAAAAAGCAATTGCTTCAACCAACGACAGTAATTCACGATATGTTTATGTTGATCCGTATATTGGTGGTCAAATTACAGTACTAGAAGCCGCCAGAAATATTGTTTCTTCAGGTGGGGTTCCAGTCGGAATCACTGACTGTTTAAATTATGGGAATCCAGAGGACCCTGAGATATTTTGGGAACTAGATCAAAGTGTTCAGGGAATTGCAGATGCTTGTGAGTTTTTAAATGTTCCAGTTATTTCAGGAAATGTATCTTTATACAATGAATTCAATAAAGAAGCAATTTATCCAAGTCCAATGGTTGGTATGGTCGGATTAATTGAAAATATTGATAATATTACAACATCATATTTTAGGAATTCTGGAGATCTGATTTATTTACTTGGTGCTACAAATGACGATTTCAATGGTTCCGAAATTCAAAATATTCAATTAGGAAAAATTGAAGGTTCATTAAATAACGTTGATTTAAAAATTGAAAAGAAAAATCAAGACTTGATCATAGAAGCCATTAAATTAGGATTATTGGAAAGTTGTCATGATTTATCTGAGGGTGGATTAATAACCGCTCTATCAGAATCAGCGTTTAAAAATAGATTAGGCTTTAATATTCAAACAGACATTTCGACAAGAAACATGTTCTCTGAGACACAATCTAGATTTCTTGTAACTGTAAATAGTAAAAATAAAACTAATATTGAATCATTATTCAAGAGTAATTATGAGTGTCTAGGATTCGTAAGTAGTGAACCGATTTTCACCGTTAAGACTCATGATGATGAATTGGACTTAGAGTTAAACGATGTATTTAGTAAGTGGGAAGAGGCCATACCATGTTTAATGAAATAAGTAGTTTACATGAAGAATGCGGAGTTTTTGGTGTTTGGGGTGCTGATAATGCAAATTATCTGACATACTTAGGACTTCATAGTTTGCAACATCGTGGTCAAGAGGGTGCAGGGATAGTCACCAATGAAAATGGTAAACTGCACAGTTATCGAAATCTTGGTTTATTGTCGCAAGTATTTGCCAACAAACAAAGATTGTATGATCTTGTCGGTAATGCAGCCATTGGACATGTCAGATATTCAACCGCTGGTGAGAACAAAATTGAGAATGTTCAACCTCTACTCTTTGACTTTACTGATGAGCAATTTGCACTAGCACATAATGGAAATCTTACTAATTCGATTACTTTAAAAAAAGAATTGGAAAGTAAAGGACATATTTTTAAATCTAGTTCAGATTCTGAAGTACTGATGCATTTAATAAAAATTTCAACTGAAGAAAAGCAGATTGATAAGATCAAAGATGCTCTAAATAAGATCCAAGGCGGTTTTGCCTATTTATTACTGACAAAGGATTCATTGATCGTTGCTTTAGACAGTCATGGATTTAGACCACTTTCAATTGGTAAATTGAACAATGGTTCATATGTTGTGGCAAGTGAAACTTGTGCACTAGATGCAGTTAATGCTGAATTTGTCAGAGATGTGTTACCAGGTGAATTGATTACAATTTCTGACAAAGGGATGGAAATCGATCATTGGACAAATGATACTAAGTTAGCATTTTGTTCAATGGAATTTGTTTATTTTGCCAGGGCTGATTCAGATCTATTGGGTATAAATGTTCATACTGCAAGAAAACGTATGGGTAAAAGATTAGCTAAGGAACAACCTGTTGATGGGGATATTGTAGTGGGGGTTCCTAATTCGTCATTGTCGGCTGCTAGTGGATTTGCGGAAGAGAGTGGTCTTCCATATGAAATGGGATTAATTAAGAACCAATATATGGGTCGAGAATTCATACAGCCTACACAAGAATTACGAGAGAAATCTGTTAGACAGAAACTAGCGGCAGTTAAGGGTGTTGTTAGAGATAAGAAAGTCATTTTAGTTGATGATTCAATTGTACGTGGCACTACTTGTGCATATATTGTAAGAATGCTTAGAGAAGCTGGAGCAAAAGAGGTTCATTTGAGAATTGCTTCACCACAGTTTAAGTTTCCATGTTTCTTTGGAATAGATATACAAAAGAAAAGTGAATTATTAGCATCACACAAATCCATTGAAGAAATGCGCAAAATGTTTGATGCCGACTCATTAGAGTTTCTCAGTGAAGATGGTTTGGTAGATGCTATTGGCTTAAAAACAGATGGTCCGGATACAGGATTAGATTTGTCATATTTTGATGGTAATTATCCCGCATATCTTTATGATTATGCAGAGACTGACGCTTAAGGAGAATGAAATGTCGAATCCATATAAAGACGCCGGTGTAAATGTTGAATCAGGCTACAGAATATCCAAATTTGTCAAAAAGAATATCGATGGCAATGGCTCTAATAATATAGGCAACTTTGGTGGTATGTATGAAATACCACAGGGTTATAGGAATCCAGTTTTAATATCCAGTAATGATGGGGTTGGAACTAAATTATTGTTGACTATTCAAAACTGTAAATTGGATACAATTGGGATTGATTGTGTTGCAATGTGCGTTAACGATATTATTGCGCAAGGTGCAAGACCACTGTATTTTCTTGATTATATTTCTACGGGTAAAGTTGATGGTAAAGTCGAAGAGATTTTAAAGGGCGTTATAGCGGGATGTGATTTGGCAGGTATTGATTTGATTGGTGGAGAAACTGCCGAAATGCCAGATGTTTATTCTGAAACCAGTTATGATATTGCAGGATTTTCTGTTGGAATTGCTGAAAAAAGTGCAGTTTTGAATCAGGAAAATGTTGAAGAAGGCGACGTATTAATTGGTATTTCATCAAGTGGGTTACATTCAAACGGTTATTCATTGGTGAGAAAAATTCTTTTTAAAGACAATAAATTTGATATGGATACTAAATTGCCTGAGTTAAAACATGGTAGTCTGGGTGATTACTTGTTGGAACCAACTAGAATTTATGCAAAAGATATTTTGCCATTACTTGATAAAAAACTAGTGCACGGAATATCTCACATTACAGGTGGAGGATTTTTTGAAAACATTCCACGTATGTTACCCGACAAATTGACTGCCAGAATTGATACAAGAAAATGGAAGCAACCAGAAATATTTGATGCACTTTGTAAATATGGAAAACTTGCCCCATTAGATATGTATCACATATTTAATATGGGATTGGGTATGGTTATAGCCGTATCTCCTGATCAGGAGCAAGAAGTATTGTCCATTTTAAATCGAGACAAAAGTCAAGCTTATAGAATTGGAGACGTTATTAACCGAATCAAAAATCCAATTGAGTTATTGGGGGTTAATAAATGAAAGCTGCAATTTTTGCTTCAGGAAATGGAACCAACTTTGAAGCAATAGCAAAATCTAAAAAATTATTTGATGATGGATTAGAAATTAAATTATTAGTTTGTGATAAGCCAAATGCTCCAGTTATTTTTAAGGCAAAGAAATTAGGTATTCCGGTTTTTATCAATAATTTAGATGATTTTGACACACGGGCTGATTATGAAAGAGAAATTGTAAATGTATTGAGCCCTTTAGACATTGATTATATTTTTTTAGCGGGATATATGCGAGTGGTGACAAATGTCTTATTGGATCATTATCCTAATAAGATAATCAATATTCATCCTTCACTTTTGCCTAAGTTTTCAGGCTTAAATGCAATTGAACGAGCATTTGATTCTGGTGAGAAGCAAACAGGTGTAACAATTCATTATATTGATGAAGGCGTCGATACAGGGCCAATTATTTTACAAAAGATTGTTCCAATCTCTAATAATGACACCGTTGAAACTCTAGAGAAAAGAATTCATGAAAATGAACATATTATGTATATTGAGGTAATTTCTGAATTAATAAAAAACGAGGGAGAAAATAGAAATCATGAAAAAGGCATTGATTAGTGTTTCCGATAAAACTGGAGTAGTAGAATTTGCGCAAGGATTAATCAAAAATGGTTTTGAGATTATTTCAACTGGTGGTACATATAAAAAATTAAAAGATAATGATGTTCCTGTTATTGAGATTGACCAGGTTACAGGATTTCCTGAAATTTTAGATGGCAGAGTTAAAACATTACACCCAAAGGTACATGCTGGATTGCTTGCGAAGCGTGATAATCCCGAACATATGGCAACTTTAAAAAAGTTAAAAATCGATACAATTGATTTGGTTTGTGTAAATTTGTACCCATTTAAAGAAACTATAACTAAAAAAGATGTAACAGTTCCTGAAGCCATTGAACAGATTGATATTGGTGGACCATCAATGATACGTTCAGCTTCAAAGAACTATCAAAGTGTGTATGTAGTCGTTGATAAGAATGACTATGAAAATGTCTTGGAACATATTGTGGATTCAAAAGATATTAACTTTAGACAAAAGTTAGCAGCTAAAGCTTTCAGACATACAGCGCAATATGACAGTATTATTGCGGGTTATCTATCTAATTTGGGTAATGAGGAATTCCCCGATGTTGAAAATTTATCGTATGACTTTAAACAATCATTGAGATATGGTGAAAATTCGCATCAAAAGGCAGCATTTTACAGTAGTTCTCTACCTTCAAAGTATTCTATTTCTTCAGCAAAACAATTACATGGTAAAGAGTTATCATTTAATAATATAAAGGATGCTGATGCAGCACTTAGAATCGTATCTGACTTCAATCAGCCTTGTGTCGTTGCCTTAAAACATATGAACCCATGTGGTGTTGGCATTGATGAAGAAAGCATCCACAAGGCTTGGCAAAAAGCCTTTAGCGCTGATAAAATCTCGATTTTTGGTGGAATAATTGCCTTTAATAGGGAAGTTACTGCGGAAGTAGCCGAAGAATTACATAAGATATTCCTTGAAATTGTTATTGCACCTAGTTTTACTGATGAAGCACTAGAAATCCTAGAAGCAAAGAAAAATATTCGTTTATTGACTTTAGATTTCTCTGAAGCTAAGAATGCAGACAAATATGAATATACTTCAGTTATGGGTGGTCTTTTGGTTCAAGAAAGAGATATCGTTGTTGATAGTACAAATGATTTTAAAGTTGTAACTAAAAAACAACCAACTGAAGATGAAATACAGGCATTATTATTTGGTCAAAGAATAGTTAAACACGTGAAGAGTAATGCGATTGTCATCTCCACTGGAGACCAAACATTAGGTATAGGCGCAGGACAAATGAACCGAATCGGATCAGTTAAAATAGCCATTGAACAAGAAGAATCAGGGGATAAACATTCACCACTTATAATGGCATCTGACGCATTTTTCCCAATGGATGATTGTGTCAAATATGCTGCAGAACATGGTATTACTGCAATTATTCAACCTGGTGGATCAATTCATGATCAAGATTCGATTGATATGGCAAATAAATATGGTATTACGATGATCTGTACAGGCAGACGTCATTTTAGACACTAGTGAGGTGCTGTATGAAGATTTTAGTAGTTGGTTCTGGCGCTAGAGAACATGCAATATGTGATGCATTGACTTCAGAAAAGAATAAGATTTTTTGTGCACCGGGTAATGACGGGATGCAACTTATGGGAATCAATACAGTTCATATAAAAGAAACTGATTTTAGTGAATTGGTAAATTTCGCAATTTCAGAGAATATTGCTTATACAATTGTTGGGCCTGAGGCACCATTGGTGGATGGCATAGTAGATTTCTTTGAGGCTCGAGGATTAAGAATCTTCGGTCCAAATAAGTATGCGGCGCAAATAGAAGGTTCTAAGTCGTTTACTAAGAATTTGTTAAAGATGGCAAGTATACCAACAGCTGAATATCAAGAATTCTTTGATTTTAATGAAGCAATGAGATTCTTGAATAATAAGAAAACTGATTTTCCAATTGTTATAAAAGCAGATGGGCTCGCTAGTGGAAAAGGGGTCTATATAGCTAATAATGTAGATGATAGTAGGAAAATAGTTTCAGAATTATTACGAGAACATAAATTTGAAACAAATAAAATTGTTGTCGAAGAATTTTTGGATGGTGAGGAATTCTCATTGATGGCGTTTGTGAATAATGGGAAGTACTATCCTATGCCAATCGCACAAGATTATAAAAAACTTCATGACAATGATGAGGGACCTAATACTGGGGGGATGGGTGCTGTATGTCCAGTACAAAATATTTCTAATTCCACGTATGAAACAGCAGTTAATAAGGTTATCAGACCATTTGTTGAAATATTGGCAGAAGAGAATATTAAATACACTGGTATTTTGTACGCAGGATTAATCAAAACTAAGAATGGAATAAAGGTTATTGAATTTAACGTTAGATTTGGTGATCCAGAAACTGAGGTTGTTTTGCCACGCCTCAAGAACAATTTTTCTGAAGTAATCTTATCTATCTTAAATGATGATGATCCAGAAATTGAATGGGATGATCAGGGTATTAATCTTGGAGTATTCGTTTCAAGTAGTGGATATCCTGAAAACCCACAAATCAATGAAAATTTAGGATCAGTTGATTCATTTGAAGATGCTAAGTGCAAATTGAACTTTGCTGGAGTAGTGAGGAAAAATGGCTCAATGTATAGTAATGGTGGGAGATTATATCTCATGTCTAGTCATGCTAATGACTTAGTAGATGCTCGTCAGAAAATATATAATGAGCTCGAAAAATTGGATACAAAAAATGTCTTCTATCGTAAAGATATAGGAAAAAATTCAATATAAATTAAAAGCCAGCAGTGAACAATAGTTCACAACTGGCTTTTTTCGTGCAATAATTTAGAAGCTGTTATTTTTTAACTGGTGGAACATATTTGAAGTCTGGGTTAATTTTTTTATCAATCTTATTCCAGGAATCCTCCATATCATCGTTAACTTGTTTAGTTTGTTGTTCATCAAGCTTTGCTTTGAAGTCAAAGTCTATCTCAGGCCCAATACCAATAGTTATTTTTTGATGTTTAAGTAGACCACTGAATTTCAAGGGTCCTTGATAAACAAACGGAACTAAGGGAGCCTTTGATAATTTAGCAATCAATGAGGCTCCACCTTTGAGATCATCTGAGTATCTAGTTCCAGAAGGAAACATAATTAGAATTTGCTTTTTCTTTTTTAAGGCCTTGACTGGAGTTTTTATAACAGAGGGTCCGGGATGTTTTCTATCAACTGGAAAGGCGTGTGCATGAACCAAAATGTATCTTAGAATTGGATTTTTAAATAATTCGATTTTTGCCATAAAGGTTGCTTCTCGAGGCGCAATTACTAATGCAAAAAATATTGGTTCCCACCAAGTTCTATGTGGTGCAACTATAATGAAGGGCTTGTCAGGTAAGTTTTCTTTACCGTTAATTTCATATTTACCATTTAACAGCCAAACAATACCCTTTGCAATAACACGTATAAATTTATAAAACATTAATTATCATTCTCCCCAAAATAATTTTTACTTAATTAAAATACCACAAAGCAGGTGTTACATGTCTAATATTTCTAAAGATATAATTTCTAACAGTGGAATTACTATCAATCAAAACAAAGAACTGTATTCATTTAACCTAGATACTATTTTACTTTATAACTTTGCAAGACCAATAAAAAAGGGAAAGATTGTCGATCTTTGTTCAGGAAATGGTGCATTAGGTCTTAGTCTAGCCTCCAAAACTAGCGCTCACATTTATTTAGTAGAGTTACAAAAAGAACTTTCTAAGCTAGCAGAAAAAAGCTTAGTTGATAACGACTTGATGAGTCAAGTTACTAGTATTAATGATGACATAAAAAACGTACAGAAATATCTTCATCATGATTCAATAGATATGATAGTTTGTAATCCACCTTATTTTACTTCAAAAGACTCTACTATCATAAAAGATAATCCTATTTTGGCAATAGCCCGTCATGAATTGAAGACTGATTTAAACGAAGTATTATATACCATCAAAGTTTTACTTAAAGAAAATTCTCATGTCTATATTGTTTACAGACCTGATAGGTTGAGCGAATTATTCAGTAAAATGTCTGATAATAAAATTCAACCCAAAAGAATTCGTTTTGTTAGATCACACATTAATGATGATGCTAATTTGGTATTAGTTGATGCAATAAAAACGGTAAAGGAATCTTCATTAAAAGTTGAGCCGGATTTGATCATGTATGAAAATGATAAGCTAAGTTTGGAGGCAAAAAAGCAGATTGAAGGTATATAGTGACTATTACGTCTACATTTTGCTTTGTGCGGACCAAACATTTTATATAGGGACCAGTAACAATGTATTAAAAAGAGTTGAAACACATAATGCCGGTAGAGGTGCAAAGTACACAAAAGCTCGTCGTCCTGTTAAATTGTTATATTATGAAAATTTACATGATAAATCTGAAGCACTTAAGCGGGAAATTAAATTAAAAAAACTTAATCGTGTCAAAAAAGAATCTTTTTTACAAGAAAATGGAATTAATTGGCGTGATTTCTTGATTTAATAGAGAAATTACCCTATAATATTTTCTTGTATTGAATACACACACTTAACGATTTGGTTGTTGGTGCGCTAATGCGTCTCAACCGAACAAGACTTAAGTGGAGGTAAAAACCAGGAGGAATTTTTTATGTCAGTTATTTCTATGAAACAACTACTTGAAGCCGGTGTACATTTTGGACACCAAACAAGACGTTGGAACCCAAAGATGAAGCCATTTATTTTTACACAAAGAAATGGTATTTACATCATTGATCTACAAAAAACAGTTCGCATGATCGACGATGCTTACAATTACATGAAGGCCGTTGCTGGTGATGATGGTATCTTCTTGTTTGTTGGTACTAAGAAACAAGCACAAGATGCTATTGAAGAAGAAGCAACACGTGCCGGTCAATATTACGTTAACCACCGTTGGTTAGGTGGTACATTGACAAACTGGAACACAATCCAAAAACGTATCAAGAGATTAAAGGATATCAAAGCAATGGCTGAAGATGGTACTTTCGAACGTCTTCCTAAAAAAGAAGTTGCTTTGCTTACAAAACAACAAGCTAAGTTAGAGAAGTTCCTTGGTGGTATCGAAGATATGCCAAGAATTCCTGATGTTATGTTCATTGTTGACCCTCATAAGGAAAACATTGCTGTTAATGAAGCTAAGAAGCTTAACATTCCTATCGTAGCTATGGTTGATACAAATACTGATCCAGATGACATCGATGTTATCATCCCATCAAACGATGATGCTATTCGTGCCGTTCGCCTAATTGTTTCTAAGATGGCTGATGCTATCGTTGAAGGCAAACAAGGTGAAGAATCAGTTTCTGCTGATGATTTTGCTAAAGATGATAAAACATCTGACGACAAATCAATCGAAGATGTTGCTGAATCAACTAATAATGGTAACGAAAACTAAAATTATAAATAGTTATGAATAGAGTCATCTGAGTAAGATGGCTTTATTTATACGACTGGAGGATATTCATGGCTAAAATTACTGCTGCTCAAGTTAAAGAATTACGTGATAAGACAAGTGTTGGTATGATGGATGCTAAAAAAGCATTGGTTTCTGCTGATGGTGATATGCAAAAAGCTATCGACGAACTTCGTGAAAAGGGTATTGCTAAAGCTGCCAAGAAGAATAGCCGTATTGCTGCTGAAGGTTTAGCAGAAATCGTTATTGCTGGTAACAAAGCTGCTATCTATGAAGTAAATTCAGAAACAGACTTTGTATCATCAAATGATAAGTTCAAGGATCTTGTAAGTAAGATTGGTAAGGCTCTTGTTGAAGGCGAACCCAAAACAATGGATGAAGCTTTGGCACTTAAAGCTGGAGACGAAACAATCAACGATGCAATCACTGGTTTAACAGCCGTTATCGGTGAAAAAATCACTTTAAGACGTTTCCAAGTTGTTGAAAAGAGTGATGCACAAGTGTTTGGATCATACCTACATAATGGTGGTTTGATTGCTGCACTTACAGTTCTTAATGGTTCTGATGAAGAAGCAGCTAAGGATGTTGCAATGCATGTTGCTGCTATTAATCCTACTTACCTTAATCGTGATGCTGTACCTGCTGATGTTTTGGAACATGAAAAGAAAGTGTTCACTGAAGAAACAAAGGCCGAAGGTAAACCTGAAAAGATTATTCCAAGAATCGTTGAAGGTCGTTTAAATAAATACTTATCAGAGATTAGTTTAGCTGATCAAGAGTTTGTTAAAGACTCAGATATGACAGTTCAACAATATGTTGAATCAAAGAAGAGCTCACTTGTATCTTACGTTCGTTTTGAAGTTGGAGAAGGTATTGAAAAAGCTCAAGACAATTTTGTTGATGAAGTTATGAACCAAATCAAATAATAATTAATTTTTATTGGAGGATCGCTTAATTCATTTGAATTAAACGATCTTTTCTTATATATAGGATAATTTGAATCAAAATTTATGTAAAATTAACTATTATTACAATCTATGGTATACGATTATGTTAAAATATTTAGTAGCAAAATTAAAGGAGAGTACTTATGCCTGATATCAAGTATAAAAGAATTATATTAAAAGTTTCTGGTGAAGCATTGGCTGGAGAAAAAGGATTTGGAATTAATCCTCCAGTTATTAAAAAAATTGCTGAACAAATTAAAAGTGTTCATGACCTTGGCGTACAAATAGCTATCGTTTGTGGTGGTGGAAATATTTGGCGTGGTGAAACTGGTGCAGAAATGGGAATGGACCGTGCACAAGCTGATTACATGGGTATGATGGCAACTGTAATGAACGGTCTAGCATTACAAGATGGTTTGGAACAATTGGACGTTCCTACGCGTGTACAGACATCTATTGAGATGAGACAGGTTGCAGAGCCATATATCAGAAGAAAGGCTGTAAGACATCTTGAAAAGGGTCGTGTGGTCATTTTTGCTGGTGGTACTGGTAATCCATACTTCTCTACAGATACAACTTCAGTATTACGTGCAGCTGAAATTGAAGCCGATGTAATTTTGATGGCTAAAAACAATGTTGATGGTGTTTATTCAGCAGATCCAAAGAAAGATCCTAAGGCTAAAAAGTATGATGAATTGACACAACTTGATATTATTAATAAGAATCTCGGTGTAATGGACTCAACTGCTTCGTCATTATCAATGGATAACAATATTCCATTAATTGTTTTCAATTTAAATGAACCAGAAAATATTAAAAAGGTTGTTCAAGGCGAGAATATTGGAACAATCATAAAGGGTGGTAGCAATGACTAATAGTGCAATATCTAAAGCTCAAGAGAACATGAAAAAATCAATTGATGTTTTGAGAAAAGAATTGGCTAATATTCGTGCAGGTAAGGCTAATGCTTCAATTCTTAGCAACGTCCAAGTTGAGTATTACGGATCAAACGTACCATTGAATCAAGTGGCTTCAATCAATATTCCAGAAGCTAGAGTTTTGTTAATTACTCCCTACGACAAATCTTCATTGGATGCTATTGAACATTCAATAAATTCATCTGATTTGGGATTGAATCCAGCTAATGATGGAAATGTTATTAGATTGGTCATTCCACAATTAACTGGTGAACGTAGACAAGAAATTGCTAAACAAGTTGGTAAAGAAGCTGAGGAAACACGTATCGCTGTTCGTAATGTAAGACGTGATGCAATGGACGATATAAAGAAACAACAAAAAAACAGTGACATTACAGAAGATGACTTGCATAATTTAGAAAAGCAAGTTCAAAAGGTTACTGATAAAGCTGTTGCTGATATTAATGATATTGCAGCTGCAAAAGAAAAGGAAATTACTGAAGGTTAACCTTCAGAGTGCTGGTTTATGACAGAAATTAAAAAAACTGACTTAAGTTCTGATTTGAGAGTTCCAAAACATATTGCGATTATTATGGACGGCAATGGTAGATGGGCCAAACGTAGCGGTCAACCACGCATTGCTGGACATAAAGAAGGAATGAATAATGTTAAGCGCATAGCCACTTCTGCGAGTCACATGGGTGTTAAAGTTTTAAGCCTTTATGCCTTTTCTACAGAGAATTGGAGTAGACCAAGCAAAGAGGTCAATTTTCTTATGCGTTTACCAGTAGATTTCTTTGGAACTTTTATGCCAGATTTAATTAAAGAAAATATAAAAGTTTTAATTACAGGTTTTACTGATCACTTACCTGACAAAACAAAGAAAGTCGTCTTTAAGGCTATGGACGATACAAAGGATAATACCGGTATGGTATTGAACTTTGCGTTTAACTATGGTGGACGTGCCGAAATTGTTAATGCAGCAAAAAAGTTGGCAAAACAAGCTGTTGATGGATCAATTAATCCTGATGATATTGACGATACAATGTTTGCTGACCAGCTGTTAACGAGTCCTTTGGGTGAATTGGCTGATCCTGATCTATTGATCAGAACTAGTGGTGAAGAGAGAATCTCCAATTTCTTATTGTGGCAATTGGCTTATTCAGAGATGGTATTTGATAAAACTTATTGGCCAGATTTTACAGCTAGTAATTTAGCTGAAGATATAAAAATATATAATGACCGCGATCGTCGTTTTGGTTCGATTTAATTTGGGGGAAGAGTATGAGACAACGTGTAATCACAGCTGTCATTGCTTTAGCAATATTCATTCCAATTTTACTTGCGGGTGGAATTTGGCTAGAAATTGCAGCAGCAGTGTTGGCATCAATTGGTATATTTGAAATATACATCATGCGAAAAAGAATTATTGTTTCAATGGACTTTGTAATTACGATATTGGGAACATTGGCTATTGCCGTCCCACTTAATTTTTATAAAAGTTGGTTACCAGAAAGTTTCACACGTTTGGACGTATTTTACGTTTTTGCAGTGTTATTATTACTGATAACAGTATTTTCTAAGAACAAATTTAACTTTGAAGATGTTGGTGTTTCAGTAGTATCAATGATATATATAGGAACAGGTTTCCATTATCTTGCTTCTGTTAGGAATTCTGCTGGTGGTTTTGGTTTACTTATGTATGCCTTGATAGTTGTCTGGTCAACTGATATTTTTGCATATCAATTTGGTCGTAAAATTGGTAAGCATAAGTTATGGCCAGCAATTAGTCCCAATAAAACATGGGAAGGTACAATTGGCGGAGTTGTTTCTGCTTTAGTATTGTCAGGTATTTATGTATACTTTGTTCCACAAGCATATTCATTAACTACAATGCTTATGATTTCCTTTGTCCTATCTGCATTTGGACAATTAGGTGATCTAGTAGAATCAGCATATAAGAGATTTTATAAAGTAAAGGATTCTGGAAATATTTTGCCGGGTCATGGTGGAATTTTGGACAGATTTGACAGTATGTTAATTGTCTTACCTTTGTTACATATTTTTGGCCTAGTTTAGGCATTCGTGGAGGTTGAAATGACCGCGATAATAACGTTTATTATTGTTTTTGGAATATTGGTAATTGTTCATGAATTTGGACATTATTATGCAGCAAAAAAATCTGGGATTCTGGTTCGTGAGTTTTCCGTCGGAATGGGTCCTAAGATTTTTGCTTATCGTAAAAATAGTACAACTTATACACTGAGGCTATTGCCACTAGGTGGATATGTCAGAATGGCTGGTGCTCAAGAAGACGATTCTGAAATAAAACCTGGTACTATGGCTTCTTTAGTTTTGGATGATTCAAATAATGTTATTAAGATTATTACATCTAGTAAGGTATATGACGAAAATGGTGTTCCAGTTCAGATATCTAAAGCTGATTTGGTAGATTCATTAATCATTGAAGGTTATGAAAATGGTGATGAATCAGAAATTAAGTCATATTCTGTAGATCATGATGCGACAATTGTAGAAGAGGATGGCACCGAGGTACAAATCGCACCTCGTGATGTTCAATTGCAATCGGTTTCTGTATGGAAACGTATGATAACTAATTTTGCTGGTCCGTTTAACAATTTCATTTTGGCTATTGTTTGTGCTATTATAGCCGCATTTATGATGAATGGTGTTGTACAAAATACGAATCAGCTTGGACAAATCCAAAGTGGTAGTGTTGCTGCTAAAGCGGGTTTAAAGGCAAACGATAAGATCTTAATGGTTAATAATCATAAGACAGATTCTTGGACAACATTATCTGAGAATATTCAAAAGTATCCAGGTAAAAAAACAACCTTTAAAGTGAAATCTGGAAATAAAGTTTCAACTATTACATTAACTCCAAAGACTGTTAAATCATCCGGTCAAAAGTATGGTCAAATTGGTATTATGCCAAAAAGAGATCATAGTTTTGTCGCTAAGATTAAATATGGTTTTACGTATAGTTGGCAAACAACCGTACAGATTCTTCATGTATTAGGTAAAATGGTAACTGGCGGATTTAGTATTAATCAACTATCCGGACCAGTTGGTATTTATTCAATGACATCTCAAGTATCCTCACAAGGATTACTAAGTATCATCTTATTTATGTCAATGCTGTCGATGAATCTAGGAATTGTTAACTTGATTCCTATTCCAGCACTTGATGGTGGTAAGATTTTGTTGAATATCGTTGAAGCAATAAGAAGAAAGCCACTTCCAGAAGAATATGAAAATGTCATAACGTTAATCGGGGTCGGCATTTTGGTTCTTTTGATGGTAGCTGTTACGTGGAATGATATTCAACGTTTCTTCATAAAATAGGGGGATAAAAATTTGAAACAATCAAAACTATATATTCCAACATTAAAGCAGACTCCTTCAGATGCTGAGGCTATTAGCCATCAGTTGATGTTGAGAGCGGGGTATGTTAGACAAGTTTCTGCTGGTATTTATAGTTACTTACCATTAGCTTGGTCAGTAATTCGTAAAATAGAGGACATAATCCGTAAGGAAAATGATAAAATGGATGCCGCTGAAATGCGTATGCCTGCTATCATTCCTGCCGATTTGTGGAAAGCAAGTGGCCGTTACGAAACATATGGAGACAACCTATTTAAGGTTAATGACAGACATGATAGAGAATTTATCCTCGGTCCAACACATGAAGAAACATTTACAAGTATTGTTAAAGAAAGTTTAAATAGTTACAAAAAGCTTCCTATAATTTTATATCAAATGCAAATGAAGTATCGTGATGAAGATCGTCCACGTTATGGACTTTTACGTGGTAGAGAATTTGATATGTATGACGCTTATTCATTTACAGCTGATAAGGATCAATTAGATGTGATATTCAACCAAATGGAACAAGCATATCGTAATATTTTTGATATTTGTGGCTTGAATTATCGTTCAATTATCGGTGATGCAGGTGCCATGGGCGGAACTGACTCTAAAGAATTTTCTGCAATTGCTGCTATCGGAGAAGATACCATCGCATATTCTGACGATAGTGACTATTCAGCTAATTTGGAAATGGCAGCAAGTAAATTACCTGATAATCCTAGATTGGAACATAAATCAGCTGAATTGGTTGATACTCCAGATGTTCATACAATTGATGCATTAGCTACTTTGTTAAAAGTTGAATCATCTACAATCATGAAGGCCGTTGCGTATATGGCCGATGGAAAACCAGTTTTGGTCATGATTCGTGGAGACTACGAAGTAAATGATGTTAAAGTTAAGAACTATTTAGGTGCTGACTTTTTAAACGAAGCTACGACTGAAGAAGTTCAAAATGTATTCAAGAGTACTCCAGGATTCATTGGACCAAAAGGAATCGCTGAGGATGTTTCGGTATTATTTGATAGTTCACTTGAAGGACTAAGCAACTTTGTTGTTGGACCTAACCAAGCTGACAAGCATCTTATCAATGCTAATTTTGAGGACATCACTAGTGATGAACCATCATTTAAGGATTTCCGTGTTGTAAAAGAAGGCGAAATGTCTCCTGACGGTCACGGTAATATTAAATTTACTCGTGGAATTGAAATTGGTCATATATTCAAACTTGGTACTAAGTTCTCTAAAGCACTAGGGGCTAACTTCTTGGATGAAAATGGTAAATCTAATCCATTGATCATGGGTTGTTACGGAATCGGTGTTTCACGACTATTGTCAGCAATTATTGAACAACATAACGATGAAAATGGAATCATTTGGCCAGTAGCTTTGGCACCATATCAAGTACATGTTGTTCCTATCAAGTACAATAATGATGTTCAGGGCAAGTTGAGTGATGAAATTGTTGAACTACTTCAAGATGAAGGATACGATGTTTTACTTGATGATCGTAAAGAACGTCCCGGAGTTAAATTCGCAGATTCAGACTTAATGGGTATGCCAATTAGAATAACAGTTGGTAAAAAGGCTGCTGATGGTATCGTAGAATTGAAGATTAGAAGTACTGGCGAGACAATTGAAGTAAGTAAAGATGAATTAGTAAATTCAGTAAAAATATTGCTTAAGAATCAGTAATGAGGCTTAAGCCTTTTTTTATTTGTTGAAAGGTAAGTTATGTCTGATAAAAATCAACTTTTTAAAATATTAATTAAACAAATCAAATTAGATAATTTGTTGGATTCCGATGATCTATTTAAAAATGCAAAGTTGGATAAGTTGGAGGTTCATAAGAAGTCACGTCGTTGGACATTCTTCTTTGATTTTGACGATGTAATTCCGTTTAATGAATTTCAAGTTTTCGTGGAATCATTAAAGAGTGGATTCGAGGGTATTGCAACTGTTGATTTTGATATTCATGTGAATAATCCTCGTTTAAGTGAGAAAAATATTCGTGAGTATTGGAATTATGTATTAGAAAACTGTGAGCAACGTTCACCAGTTGTTTCGCAATTAATGAGTCAACATCCACCCAAGGTTGAAAATGACCAAGTCTTCTTGACGGTTTCAAACGGATTTATTGCTGATTTTATGGACGGTAAGTTAACTGCCAGTCTGCAGGATGCATATACATCACTAGGGTTTGCACCATTTAAGATTCGCGTAGATGTGGATGAGGCTAAAGGTCAAGAAAATATCCAAGCACTGGAACTTGCAAAAAAGGAAGAAACGAAGCATTTTCAGGAAAAGGCCCAAGAGGTCAGTCAAAAACGTGCTAAAAAACCGGCCGGTAATATTGTGAAAATTGGTCGAAAGATACCAGACGATGCTGAGATCACTCAAATGGTAGACATTATTGAAGAGGACCGTAACAAAGTTGTGGAAGGTCATATTTTCAATAAGGATGTAAAAAAGTTGAAATCAGGCCGTTCACTATTATTATTGAAGGTTACTGATTATACTTCTTCATTCAGCATAAAGAAGTTTTCAAATGGTGAAGATGACGAAGACTTTTTCGATAATTTGGATGACGGGGCATGGATTCGTGTTCGTGGTAGTGTTCAAGAAGATAATTTTTCACGTGAGCTATCAATTATGGCGAACGATATTATGGTTATAAAACATGCTGGACGTATAGATAATGCTGATAAAGATAATAAAAGAATCGAGTTACATGCACATACTAATATGAGTCAGATGGATGCAATCCCTAGTGCCACTGATTTAGTTAAGCGTGCCAGTGAATGGGGACAGCCAGCCATTGCTATTACTGATCATAGAGCTTTACAAGCTTTCCCTGAAGCATATAGTGCCGGTCAAAAATATGGAGTAAAAATAGGTTATGGTGTAGAAATCGACTTAGTTGATGAAGGTAATCCAATCGCTTATAACTTACGCGATGAAGAACTTAATCCAGCTGAATACGTTATATTTGACGTTGAAACAACTGGTTTATCAGCAGTTTATGATAATATAATTGAACTAGCTGCCACTAAGATGAAGGATGGCGAGGTAGTTGATTCGTTTGATGAATTTATTAACCCGGGACATCCACTGTCAGAATTCACCACTAGTTTGACGAGTATAACTGATAGTATGGTTAGCAACGCTCCTGATGAGAAGACAATTATTCAAAAATTCATGGATTTTGTTGGAAATGACATTTTGGTAGGTCACAACGTTACTTTTGATATTGGTTTTTTGAATTCCGCTTTAATGCGCATGGGGAGTGAACGTGTTTCAGTCCCAGTTATTGATACTCTGGAAATGTCACGTACATTACATTCAGAATATCGTAATCATAAATTAGACTCACTTGCAAAACGATACAATATTGTACTTGAACATCATCACCGTGCTAATGCCGATGCTGAGACAACTGGATATTTGATGTATAAATTGTTTGATGAAATGGAAGATAAATTTCAGATTACAAACGTTTCACAACTAAATGATCATATAGGTGGAGTTGAAGCATACAAACAAGCTCGTCCTAGTCATGCAATTCTAATTGCAAAGACTCAGGCTGGATTGAAGAATATGTTCAAAATCGTCTCATATGGAATGACTGAATATTATTACCGAACGGCACGAGTACCGAGAAGATTATTGAATAAATATCGTGAAGGAATTCTGGTCGGATCGGCATGTAAAGATGGTGAAGTATTTAATACGATGATGCAAAAAGGATATGAAGATACCCGTGAACTTGCACAATATTATGACTATCTTGAAGTTATGCCCAAACCTGTATATCGTCATTTGCTTGATGCAAAGCTAATTAAAGATGAAGCAGGACTAGAGGAAATAATAAAAAATATTATTAAATTGGGTAAAGAATTGAATAAGCCTGTTGTTGCAACTGGTGATGTTCATTACTTGGATCCACATGATAAAATTTATCGAGAAATTGTAATAAAAGCTGTCAAAAGTAATCCATTGGCTAGACAAACATTGCCAGATGTACAATTTAGAACAACTGATGAAATGTTTGATGAGTTTGACTTTCTTGATAAAGAAACAGCACAAGAAATAATTGTTGATAATCCTAAAAAGGTTATGGATGAAATTGATGAAATTGCTCCGGTTAAAGATAAGCTATATACCCCTAAAATGGAGGGTGCAGAGGATGAAATTCGTAGTTTGACTATGAATAAAGTTCATGAGCTGTATGGTGAAAAACTTCCAGAGATTGTTCAAGAACGAATGGACAAAGAACTCAAGAGTATTATAGGTAATGGATTCTCAGTTATTTATTTGATTTCTCAGCGTCTAGTTTATAAATCTAATAAAGATGGATATTTGGTTGGATCCAGAGGTTCAGTTGGTTCAAGTTTCGTCGCCACTATGACCGGGATTACTGAAGTCAACCCACTACCTCCGCATTATCGTTGTCCGAAATGTAAATTTTCAGAATTCTTTACTAAAGGTGAAGTTGGTTCTGGATTTGATCTACCGGATAAGAAATGTCCAAAATGTGGAACTGAATTAAAGAAAGATGGACAAGATATTCCCTTTGAGACATTCTTAGGTTTTAAAGGTGACAAAGTTCCAGATATTGATTTGAATTTCTCTGGTGACTATCAGCCAGTGGCACATAACTATACAAAGGTTCTTTTCGGTGAGGATCATGTTTTCCGAGCAGGTACGATTGGTACGATTGCAGATAGAACGGCGTTTGGTTATGTTAAGAATTATGAGGAATTAACTGAAAAACAGATTCGTAATGCTGAAGAAGAACGTTTGGCTATGGGTTCTACTGGTGTTAAACGTACAACAGGACAACATCCCGCTGGAATCATCGTTGTTCCAGATTATATGGATATTTTTGATTTTACGCCGATTCAATATCCGGCTGATGATCAAAACGCAGCCTGGAAAACGACGCATTTTGACTTCCACTCAATTCATGATAATATTTTGAAACTTGATATTTTGGGACATGATGATCCAACAATGATTCGTACGTTACAAGATTTGTCTGGAATTGATCCATTAACAATTCCAGTTGATGATCCTGAGGTCATGGAATTGTTCCGTAGTACTAAGTCACTAGGGGTTACGCCTGAACAGATTTTTTCAAAAACAGGTACACTTGGAGTTCCGGAATTTGGTACTAGATTTGTTCGTGGAATGTTAGAGAAGACCCACCCAACGACCTTTGCTGAATTGTTACAGATTTCTGGATTATCGCATGGTACAGATGTTTGGTTAGGTAATGCAGAAGAACTTATTGATCAAGGTGTTGTTACATTAAAGGAAGTTATTGGTTGTCGTGATAATATCATGATGGATTTGATTCATTGGGGTATGAAATCACAAACAGCATTCCAAATCATGGAGCATGTTCGTAAGGGACGTGGTATTCCCGATGAATGGAAACAGGAAATGAAAGATGCAAATGTTCCGGATTGGTATATTAAATCTTGTTTAAAGATTAAGTATATGTTCCCTAAGGCTCATGCGACTGCCTATATTTTAATGGCATTGCGTATTGCGTATTTCAAAGTTCATTATCCACTGTATTATTACAGTGCATATTTCTCCGTTCGTGCTGATGATTTTGATTTGGTTTCCATGACTACAGGTAAAGATGCCGTTAAGAATGCTATGAAAGCAATTAATGACAAAGGTATGGAAGCTTCAACAAAAGAGAAGAATTTGTTGACAGTATTAGAGTTAGCAAATGAATGTTTGGAACGTGATTTCAAGATAAATATGGTTGATCTGGAGAAATCAGATGCTTTTGAATTCAAGATCATTGATGATAAGACATTGCTAGCACCATTCAATGCTATTCCTGGATTAGGGGATAATGTTGCTAAGCAGATTGTTGCCGCACGTGAAGAACAGCCTTTTCTATCTAAGGAAGACCTATCAACACGTGGTAAGGTTTCGAAAACTATCATTGAATATATGACTGAAAATCATGTTTTAGATGGAATGCCTGACGAAAATCAACTCTCTTTGTTTTAGCTTCAGACGTTAGAGGTTGCTTTAAATGTAAATATATGTTAAATTAACTACTAGTTAATTATTGATTAATGAGTGAGCAGAGATGCTCACTCTTTTTATTGCCGATTACTTTGGAGGAGAATTTTTGAATACAAAAATTGATGAATTAAAAGCCATCTTACAACCCGTTTTAGATAAACATGAGTTTTTTCTAGTCGACCTAGAATTTGTTCATGAAGGCGGAGATTGGTATTTACGCGTTTATGCTGATAAAAAAGGCGGAATTAGTATTGATGATTGCGCAATTATTAGTGAGGAGTATGGCGAAAGATTAGATGAACTTGATCCGATTGATCCAGCATACTATTTGGAAGTATCATCACCAGGTGCTGAAAGAGTACTTGATAATGATGATAGCCTTTTAAATTATCTAGATGCATATGTAAATGTTTCTTTATACCAAAAGCAAGATGGTGACAAAGTTTTCGAAGGAAAAATGACTGAAATAACTGATACACAAATAACCTTAAATATAAAAGTTAAGAATCTTAAAAAGACAATCATTATTGATAGAGATAAAATTGCTAAGATTCGTTTAGCCATAGAATTCTAGAGAATTCGTCGAAGGAGAATAACATGAGTAAAGAAATGGTTGACGCACTTGATGCGCTAGAAACTGAAAAAGGTATCAAAAAAGAGTATGTTATTGAATCACTAGAGGCAGCTCTTGTTGCAGCTTATAAGCGTAACTATAATCAAGCTCAAAACGTTGAGGTTGAATTTGACGCAAAAAAGGGTAATATACATGTTTATGCGGTTAAAGAAGTCGTTGAAGAGGTTGCTGATGAACGATTAGAGATAAGTCTTGCTGCAGCTTTAAAGAAGAGCAAGGGTTATGAACTTGGAGATCACGTTCGTGAAGAAGTAACACCTAAAGATTTTGGTAGAATTGCTGCACAAACTGCAAAACAAGTGATTATGCAACGTGTTCGTGAAGCTGAACGTGATATCATTTATAATGAATATAGTCAATATGAACATGAAATCATTCAAGGTATTGTAGAACGTAGTGATAGTAGGTTTGTATATATTAATTTTGGTAAGATTGAAGCAGTAATGGCAAAATCTGACCAAATGCCAGGTGAAGTTTACAATTCTCGTGATAGAATTCGTGTATATGTAACAAAAGTTGAAAATGCTACTAAAGGACCTCAAGTCTTTGTATCAAGAACAGATCCCGGTTTAGTAAAAAGATTATTTGAACAAGAGGTCCCAGAAATATATGATGGAACTGTAGAAATCGTCTCTATTGCTCGTGAAGCGGGTGATAGAACTAAGATGGCAGTGAAATCTGATAACGCTGATATTGACCCAGTTGGTACATGTGTTGGACCTAAGGGTTCACGTGTTCAAGCTGTTGTTGATGAACTTAACGGTGAAAATATTGATGTTGTGCCATATGTTGATGACCCAATCGACTTTATTGCGAATGCACTTAATCCAGCAGAAGTAATTGCTGTACAATTTGATGGTAACGACAAAAAACAATGTATTGTTATAGTACCTGATTATCATTTGTCATTGGCAATTGGTAAAAAAGGTCAAAATGCACGTTTAGCCGCTAAATTGACTGGATATAAAATTGACATTAAACCTGAATCACAAGTTGAATTTGTTGATGATAACGATCAAGATGTAGATATAGATGATATTGATAAGAAATTGGATACAGATAAAGAACAAAGTGTTGATACGGATAAGTCTGTGAAGAAAGATACAGATGTAGATAAGACTGTAGATACAGATACTGATTCACAAGATTAAGGGGGTGATGGGTTTGGCAACACGTAAGATACCCATGAGAAAAGATGTTCTAACCAATGAAATGTACCCTAAAAGAGAAATGGTTAGAATTGTAAAAGATAAAGATGGTATTATCTCTATTGACCCAACTGGTAAAAAGTCTGGACGTGGTGCTTATGTTGGCCTGGATCCTGATGCTGTTAAGGAAGCAAAGTCCAAGAAAGTTTTGGATAAAGTTTTTTCACATTCTGTTCCAGAAGAATTTTATGATGAATTATTTGAATTTGTCGACCATCAAAAAGCCAGAATGGATTTATTTGGAGATTTGAGTAAGAAACATTGAATGATGTATTTTTAAATTTTTTGGGTATAGCTCTGCGTGCTGGAAAAATTATTAGTGGTACAGAATTAACCTTGCAGGGAATTCGAAATCAGAGCGTTAAGTTGGTAATTATGGCAAGTGATTGCAGTGATCGCACAAAAAAAGATTTGACGAATAAGACAAATTCTTATGCTGTGCCATTGATTGATAATTTCACCAGTCAAGAACTAAAAAGATCTATCGGTAAAGAAAGAAAAGTTATCGGTGTTACGGATCTTGGAATTGCTAGAAGGTTAATTGAAATTATGGAAAATTAAGGAGAGTGATAGGATGGCCAAAAAACGAATCTATACTATTGCAAAAGAAAATAGTGTTGAAAATCAAATTGTATTAGATGCCGCTGCCAAATTAGGTATCGATGTAAAAAATCACATGTCGTCAGTTGACGAAACAAGTGAGAAGAAAATTGTAGGTAGTCTTAAGAGTAAACCAGCTTCAAGACCAGTATCAAAACCTGCTGCTAAGCCAGCTACAAGTGATAATTCACCAAAGCAAAATTCAGGTGAAAGTCATCAACAAGCCGGTGATCATAAGACTAAGATTAAGATTACTGCTGTAAGAAGAGACCCTAACAAGAATAAGGGACACTTTGATCACAATAACCATACTCGTAGTAATAACAGTAATAGTAACGGAAGTGGTAACAGTAACTACCGTGGAAATAATAATCACAATGGTAATCGTAATAGTAACTCTACTGTAAATCATAGTAATAATTCCAATACTACTAATTCAGTAAATCGTACTAATAGTTCTAATTCAACTACTACAAACCGTAGTAACAATTCCACTACAAATACGACAAACAGTAATTATAGAGGAAATAATACTAATAACAGTAGTAACAACCGTCCTGGTAATAATTATAATGGGAATAATCGTCCAAACGGAAATCGTAATAGCAACGTTCGTAGTGACAATCGAAACAATACTTCCCAAAATCGTGATCGTCGTAACAATGGCAGTGTTAGACGTGATCGTCCACAAACATCACAAGCCCCAAGACCTAGACAAAGTGCTGGTAACAAATATCTAGAGCAATTTAAGACAAATATTCAAGAGGCTAGTCGTACGCCTTCCCGTCCTAGAAACAATCGTAATAACCATAATACAAATAGCGGTAATCGTTCAGAAGACAACCGTAACAATAACCGTTCTAGTGTAAATCGTAACAATAGTTCCCGTCCTACTACTAACAGTAACAATAGTAGTGGTAATCGTTTCAATAATAACAATCATAATACTAGTAACAATAATCATAATAATAATTCTAATAACAGAAACAATTCAAGCAACACAAACAGAAGACCAGCAGCCCAAAGTACTGCTAAGGAAACTGTAAAGAATAATGTTTCTCCAGCAAGCGTTGAAGTTCCAAAGCCAGAATATAAGAAAACAAAGCCAACTAATAACAATCGTGACTTTGGACACAGACAAAATCTAGCTAATCCTTTCGGAAGTCGTAAGAAGAAGAAAGAAAGAAAGAGACAACAACGTCAAAGAACTGAACCAAGAAAGCCAATGCCACAAAGAAAAGATCGTCCATTACCAAAGACACTTGTATATAGTGTTGGTATGAATGCTCAAGATATTGGTAAATTGATTCACCGTGAACCAGCTGAAATTGTTAAGAAGTTATTTATGCTTGGTATTATGATCAATCAAAACCAATCATTAGATAAAGATGCAATTGAACTTTTAGCTACTGATTACGGTATTGAGTCAGAAGAGAAAGTTGAAGAAGATATCGCTGATATCGATCAATATTTCGATGCTGAAACAACAAATAAAGAAAATCTAGTATCTCGTCCTCCAGTTGTTACAATTATGGGTCACGTTGACCATGGTAAGACAACTCTATTGGATCACTTGAGACATACTCACGTTACAGCCGGTGAAGCTGGTGGTATTACTCAACATATTGGTGCTTATCAAGTAAGATTAAATGATCAATTGATCACATTCCTTGATACTCCGGGACATGCTGCATTTACAAATATGCGTGCTCGTGGTGCTGATATTACTGATATTGTTATCTTAGTTGTTGCTGCTGATGATGGTGTTATGCCACAGACAATCGAAGCTATTAATCATGCTAAGGCTGCAAATGATCCAATCATCGTTGCAGTTAATAAGATTGATAAGGCTGGCGCAAATCCACAACATGTTACTGAACAATTAATGGAATATGGACTTGTTCCTGAAGATTATGGTGGGGATACTATCTTTGTTAATATTTCTGCTAAGGTCGGAACAAACATTGATCAATTACTTGAAATGATTCTTTTACAAGCTGACGTTATGGAATTGAAAGCTAATCCAGACCAAAAGGCTGTCGGTACTGTTATCGAAGCTAAACTTGATAAGGGTCGTGGACCAGTTGCATCATTATTGGTACAACAAGGTACACTTCATGTTGGAGATCCAATTGTTGTTGGTAATACATATGGACGTGTTAGAACTATGACAAACTATAACGGTAAAGAAGTTAAAAAGGCAATGCCTTCTCAACCAATTGAAGTTACTGGTTTGAATGATGTTCCTGAATCAGCTGATAAATTCGTTGTCTTTGATGATGAGAAAACTGCTCGTGCAGCTGGTGAAGAACGTGCAAGTCGTGCTCTTCAAATTGAACGTCAAAAGACTAACCCAGTTACATTGGATAACTTGTTTGAAACAATGAAAGAAGGAGAACTTAAGACTGTCGACGTTATTATTAAAGCCGATGTTCAAGGTTCTGCTGAAGCCATTGCAGGAAGCTTGAAGAAGATTGAAGTTGAGGGTGTTCGTGTAAACATCATTCATTCTGCTGTAGGTGCAATTACTGAAAGTGATGTTAACCTTGCTGCTGCAAGTAATGCCATCATAATCGGATTTAATGTTCGTCCAACAGCTCAAGCTCGTGTTCAAGCTAAGGAAGAAAACGTTGATATTCGCCTACATAGAGTTATCTATAAGGCTATTGATGAAATCGAAGCAGCTATGAAGGGTATGCTAGAACCAGTTTATGAAGAGAAGATCACAGGTAATTTGACTGTTCGTGAAACATATAATGTTTCTAAGATCGGTACAATTGCTGGATGTATCGTAAACAGTGGTAGTATTACTCGTGACAGCGGTATTCGTCTAATTAGAGATAGTATTGTTGTCTATGAAGGTAAACTTGCTTCACTTAAACGTTTCAAAGACGACGTCAAAGAGGTTAAATCAGGATTCGAATGTGGTATAACAATCGAAAACTATAATGATATCAAGATTGGCGACGAAGTTGAAACCTATGTGATGGAAGAAGTTCCAGTCAAATAGGAGATGATAAAATGGTAAAACATCGAATCGGTCGTGTAGAGCAAGAGATTCAAAAAGAAGTAAATGATATTTTGTTAAAACGTATTCGAGATCCTCGTGTACAAGGTGTAACTGTAACCGGAATTGAAATGACAGGCGATTTACAATCAGCTACAATTTATTACAGCATTCTATCCGAAAAGGCTAGTGATGTTGAAAAGACTCAAGCTGGTTTAGATAAAGCTAAGGGATTAATTCGAAAAGAATTAGCTCCACGTCTAACCTTATATAAAATTCCAGAATTGGAATTTAAACAAGATAAATCAATTCAGTATGGTGAAAAAATTGATCGTCTAATTGCTAAAATGCATAAGGATGAAGCAACAAGATAAAAGATACTTTAATTTTAAAAAGAGTCCAGCAAGTAAAATTGTTGGGCTCTTTTTCTATAATAATTTAAAAAATAATTGTTAAATTATTTAAATAACTAGTAGAATAGTTCTTGATATGATTTACAAACTAATTGAATTTGGAGATAGAAATGAACGGAGTAATTCCTCTAAATAAAGAGATCGGAATGACAAGTTCTGATTATGTATATAAGTTACGTAAAATTTTGCATACAAAAAAAATTGGACATACAGGAACGCTAGATCCATTGGTAGATGGTGTATTGCCAATTTGTGTTGGTCAGTCAACTAAACTTGTAAACAGACTGACGGGTTCATCTAAAGAATATGTTGGCGAGATCACATTAGGGAAATCGACCACGACAGAAGATCGTGAAGGGGATATAGTTAAAGAAGTAAAGCTTACTAAACCTTTTTCTGATGAAGAATTACATGAAGTATTTGAGAAGATGATTGGCGAATTAGTACAAATTCCGCCAATGTATTCAGCAGTTAGAGTCAATGGTAAAAAGCTATACGAATATGCCCGTGCTGGTATTGAAGTTGAACGTCCCAAACGTCAAATACATATTTATGATTTCAATATTGTCGGAGAACCAGAATTTGATACTGAACTTGGTATTCAAAAAGTAAAATTCCACGTTACATGTTCAAAAGGTACATATGTAAGAACTTTAGCCGTTGAATATGGTGAATTTCTTGGTGTACCTTCATTTATGTCACAATTAACAAGAACCAAAAGTGCTGATTTTAATATCGAAGAAACATTTAAGCTTGATGAAATAAGAAAAATGATGGACGAAGACGACCACTCCTTTTTAAGAAGTACTGATGAAGTATTATCCTATATGCAAGCACATGAATTGAGCGATGAAGAGTGGGAAGTACGTGTCCTTCATGGTGGATTTTTAGATTTGGATAATTATGATTATGATAAAGATTTAAGGGTGACAAGAAACCATGTGACTAAGGCAATTTATAAATATAACGAAGAACGTCAATTATGGATTCCTGATACGATGCTTCTTAACAATGATTAGGGGATGAACAGATGAAAATAGTGAATGTTAAACATCCACTGAAGAATAATCAAATACCTGAATCCGATACTGTTTTGATTATGGGATTTTTTGATGGTGTTCATCTTGGACATCAAAAGGTGATACAACGTGGAGTTGAATTGGCACATGAAAAGGGATTGAAGTCGGTTTTACTAACTTTTGATAGATCACCACGTGAAATATATCAACATGAAGAAAATTATAAATATATTTCTACCGTGAGTCGTAAAGCCGAATTGGTTGATAAGATGGGAGTGGATACTTTATATTTTGTTGAATTTACCTTAGATTTTGCCAGCTTGAAACCTCAAGAGTTCGTGGACGACTATATGGTTTGTATGCATGCTAAGTATGTAGTAGCTGGGTTTGATTATACATATGGTAAAAAAGACATAGCTAATATGCATGAATTGCCTAAATTTGCTAAAGATAGATTCAAAGTCATAACTGTTCCTGAACAAATGATCAATGGTGCAAAGATTGGATCCAGTATAATTAAAAGGTTGATTTTGTCAGATAAAATTGATTATGCAAATGAGTTACTTGGTTATAATTACCAAAACCAAGGACAAGTTGTACATGGCCTTAAAAGGGGCCGTACACTAGGTTATCCTACAGCCAATGTAGTTACATCACCCGAACAATTAAAGCCTTCTATCGGTGTTTATGTAACGCGTATTGAGATAAATGGCAAATGGTATCCATCAATGACCTCTGTTGGCTATAATGTTACCTTCAAGGAAGATACTGGTGTTACCATTGAAACCAATATTTTCAACTTTGACTCGGATATCTATGAACAAAACGTTCGAGTTGAGTGGCTTCATTATCTTAGAGGTGAGATTAAGTTTGATGGTGCTGATGGCTTGATTAAGCAATTGAATAAAGACAAGGAAGACTCAATTCACTACTTTGAAGAATTCAACTCTAATTGAGTTCAAATATAATTTGAGAGTGGAGAATTAGCACTCTCTTTTATTTTTGCTAATTTTTTGAAATTTATGAGCGTCCACACTTGACACTATAGGTATAGATTGTTATATTTTACATTGTTAGCACTCCTATATGAATAGTGCTAAAAGGAGGACGGTATAATGTTATCGGAACGTCAAGATGCAATCTTGAGAGAAGTCGTGCGCATTTTCACAGATACCGGCCAGCCGGTTGGTTCAAAAACATTGATGAATGCATTGTCATTTCACGTTAGTTCAGCGACTATAAGAAATGAAATGGCTATGCTTGAAGAAATTGGTTATCTAGAGAAAACTCATCTTTCCTCTGGACGTATTCCTTCCGCAATGGGATATCGTTACTATCTCGATAATTTGGTACAACCCACTACCGTACCGCAGGATATCGCAAAAAGAATCGACGAAGATTTTGGTCAGACATATCATCAAATTGATGATATTATCGAACAATCGGCTAAGATTTTATCGCATTTAACAAGTTATACTGCTATTACATTAGGACCTGAAAGCAGTCGGATTTTGTTAACGGGATTCAGAATAGTGCCTTTAAATTCTCGTCAGATCATGGCGATTATTGTTACTAGTGATAATAATGTTGAGAGTAACATTTATACAATTGATGAAAATCTTGATACAGAATTAATTGAAAAAATAATTAGGGTCGTAAATGATAAATTAGTTGGACAACCATTACCAGTAGTTATTCAATTGCTTCATAATGATATTCCAGCTATTTTATCGCAGTATATGTATTCTAATGATGGATTGATTGATATGATCGATCAATTATTTAAAAAAGCTGGATCTGAGAAGTATTTTGTTGATGGCCAATTGAATTTATTAAACTATGCCAATAATGAAGATTTGTCAGATGTGCAATCGTTATTTTCAATTATTAATCAGAGTACAGATTTGAAGAAACTATTAGATCCAAATGATTCCGATGATGGGATTAGGGTTCGATTGGGTAGTGAATTAGGATCTGATGCATTGAAGAATTACAGTATAATCACTGCTAATTATGATGTTGGACATCATGGTAAAGGGGTGATTGCTCTACTGGGACCTACAACGATGCATTATTCACAATTAATTGGTTTATTAGGTGAATTTAGACAAGAATTGGCAAAACGATTGATTGACTATTATTCACGGTATGATGATTCTTGATATTTAGGAGGAAGTAATGGCAGATAAAGAAAAACAAGAAGATGTAAAATCTTCTAGCAAACAAACTAAAGAGACATCAAAAGTAGATGCCAAAAAAGAAACTGAAAAAGTAACTAAAATAGATCCTAAGGATAAAAAAATTACGGATCTTGAGGCTAAAAATTCAGAACTAGAAGACAAATTTTTAAGAAGCCAAGCTGAAATTCAAAATATGAACAATCGTCATAAAAAAGAAGTTTCAGGAATACTTAAGTATGATGGTCAAAAGCTGGCTACTGAAATTCTTCCAGTGATCGATAACTTAGAACGTGCTTTGGATGTTGAAGTCAGTGATGATGCTGGTAAACAATTGAAAAAGGGAATTGAAATGGTACAGCAACATATGATCAAAGCTTTGGTCGATAATCATGTAAGTATCATTGACAATGTCGGTAGTAAATTTGATCCTAATGACAGTCAAGCAGTACAAACTGTGGCAGCTGATAAGGATCATGAAAAAGATACTGTCGTTCAAGTTTTACAAAAAGGTTATAAGTTAGAAGATAGAGTGCTACGTCCAGCAATGGTCATAGTTGCTCAATAGATCAACTTATTAAATAAAGTTAATAAATATTAAAAATTCAAAAGAGGTTTATATTTATGTCAAAAGTTATTGGTATTGATTTAGGTACAACAAACTCAGCTGTTGCCGTTCTTGAAGGTGGCTCACCAAAAATTATTGCTAACCCAGAAGGCGCAAGAACAACACCTTCAGTAGTTGCTTTTAAAGATGGTGAAATTCAAGTTGGTGAAGTTGCTAAGAGACAAGCAATTACAAATCCTGATACAGTTTCATCAATTAAGAGACACATGGGTGAAGCAGGTTATAAGGTAAGTGTTGCAGGTAAGTCATATACACCACAAGAAATTTCTGCTATGATTTTGCAACACATTAAGAAGTTCTCAGAAGATTATCTTGGTGAACCAGTTACAGATGCTGTTATTACAGTTCCTGCATACTTTGATGATTCACAAAGACAAGCAACTAAAGATGCTGGTAAAATTGCTGGTTTAAATGTTCAACGTATTGTTAACGAACCAACTGCTTCAGCACTTGCTTATGGTCTTGATAATGATAAAGGTGACGAGAAGATTCTTGTTTATGACCTTGGTGGTGGTACATTTGATGTTTCTATCCTTGAATTAGGTGATGGCGTCTTTGAAGTACTTTCAACAAATGGTGATACACATCTTGGTGGTGATGACTTTGATCAAAAGGTTATCGACTGGCTAGTTGAACAATTCAAGAATAAAAATGGTGTCGACTTATCACAAGATAAGATGGCTCTACAAAGATTAAAGGATGCAGCTGAAAAGGCTAAGAAAGATTTATCAGGTGTTGCACAAACATCAATCAGTCTTCCATTTATTTCATCTGGTGCTAATGGCCCACTTCACTTGGAAGAAACATTGACACGTGCTAAATTTGATGAATTAACAGCTGATTTAGTTGAAAGAACAAAAGCTCCAGTTGACAACGCTCTTAAAGATGCTGGATTATCAATCGGTGACCTTGATAAGGTTATTTTAAATGGTGGTTCAACACGTACACCAGCAGTTCAAACTGCTGTTGAAAAATGGACTGGTAAGACACCTGATCACTCAATCAACCCTGACGAAGCTGTTGCTTTGGGTGCTGCTATTCAAGGTGGTGTTATCTCTGGTGATGTTAAGGATGTTGTTTTACTAGATGTCACACCACTTTCATTAGGTATTGAAACAATGGGTGGAGTATTTACTAAGTTGATTGACAGAAATACAACAATTCCAACAAGTAAATCACAAACATTCTCAACTGCTGCTGATAATCAAAATGCTGTTGATATCCATGTTCTACAAGGTGAACGTCCAATGGCTGCTGATAATAAGACATTAGGTCGTTTCCAATTAACAGATATTCCAGCTGCACCACGTGGTGTACCTCAGATTGAAGTTAAGTTTGATATTGATAAGAATGGTATCGTTAATGTTTCTGCTAAAGATCTTGGTACTAATAAGGAACAAAAGATTACTATCAAGAGTTCGTCAGGTTTGAGCGATGAAGAAATCGATCAAATGATGAAAGAAGCAAAAGAAAACGAAGACGACGATAACAAGCGTAAAGAAGAAGTAGATGTTAAAAATGATGTTGAACAAGCATTGTTTGCAACAGACAAGACTCTTAAAGATATTAAGGGTAAGGTTTCTGATGAAGAAATCAAGAAGGCTGAAGACGCTCGTGACGCTTTGAAGAAGGCTCAAGACTCTGGTGATATTGAAGATATGAAGAAGAAACGTGACGATTTGAATAAGATCGTCCAAGATCTTTCAGTAAAACTATATCAACAAGCTCAAGATGCTCAACAAGGTAGTGCCGATGGCGCTACTGGTACAGGATCAACTGATGGTAAGAAGTCAGATGATGGTACTGTTGATGGTGATTTTGAAGAAGTAGATCCAGATAAAGACAAAAAATAATAATTTGTGATAAAGAGCAGTCATTTTAATTACTAGATCAATCATGGTATAGTATAAATAACTGCTCTTTTGAGCATAAAAGGACAATATGGGATGAAAGTTATCCCAGTCATACAAGGGTGATTTGTAAATGGCAGATAGAGATCCATATGAAGTTTTAGGCGTTGATAAAAACGCTTCTGAAGATGAAATCAAAAAGGCCTTTCGTGGTCTTTCAAAAAAATACCATCCAGATATTAACAAGGCTCCGGATGCTGAAGAAAAATTTAAAGAGATCAATGATGCTTATGAGACTTTAAAAGACCCTCAAAAGCGTGCTAGATTTGATCAATATGGCTCAGCTGGTATGAATCAAGGCCAAGGCTTTAGTGGCGGAGCCGGCGGTGAACAATTCGGTGGATTTGAGGATATCTTCAGTCAGTTCTTTGGTGGCGGTGGAGCAACTCGTCAAAGTCCAAACGCACCTAGACAAGGTTCTGACTTACAATACCGTATGGATTTGACCTTTGAAGAAGGGGTCTTTGGTAAGAAGACTGATATTTCATACGATCGTGAAGAAGTCTGCAAAACTTGTGATGGTAGTGGTGCTAAACCAGGTACACATCCCGAAACATGTTCAAAGTGTAATGGTTCCGGTTATGTCGAAGTAGATCGTCAAACACCACTTGGCCGTATGCGTACAAGAGTTGTTTGTGATGTCTGCAATGGTACTGGTAAAGAAATTAAAGAAAAATGCAATATTTGTCATGGTAAGGGTAAAGTTAATGAGAAACATACTCTTAAAGTTACTGTTCCAGCAGGTGTTGAAGATGGACAACAAATGCGTCTAGACTCACAAGGTGAAGCCGGCGAAAATGGTGGACCTTATGGTGATTTATATATTGTTTTCCATGTTTCACCAAGTAAAGAGTTCAAACGTGAAGGTTCAACAATTTATTCTTCAGTTAACATCAGTTTCCCTCAAGCAGCTTTGGGTGATGAAATTAAAGTAAATACTGTACATGGTCCGGTTAAATTGACCGTTCCTAGTGGTACACAGACTGGTACATCATTCAAATTGCGTGGAAAAGGTGCCCCTGTTCTTAATAGCAAGAATATCGGTGATCAAAATGTAACTGTTAATATCGTTACTCCTCGTAAAATGTCTGGTGAACAAAGAGATGCCTTGAAGCAATTCTCTGAGGCCGGTGGAAATAAAGTTAAAGAAAAAGATAGTAACTTTTTCAATAAGATTAAAGATGCCTTTAATGGCTAAATTGTATAAAAAAGAAGTCGTATATCTAATAGCGGCTTCTTTTTTACATATCTCAAGTTGATGGTGGTATAGGTTTAAATAGTGTAAAATATAAAAGATGAGAATCAATTATTAAATAAATTTTAGAAATAAATGATAGAAAGGAAAATTTTATGGATCTGGATCTTGATAAATTAAAAGAACGACAAAAAAGAATTCGTAATTTTTCTATCGTAGCGCATATAGACCATGGTAAATCTACAATTGCAGATCGAATTTTGGAAAAAACACATACTGTTTCAAAACGTGAAATGAAAGCTCAAATTCTAGATGATCTTGATCTTGAACGTGAACGTGGAATTACGATCAAATTGAATTCAGTTGAATTGGAATATACTGCTAAAGATGGTAAAGATTATATTTTTCATTTGATTGATACACCAGGACATGTGGACTTCTCGTATGAGGTCTCAAGATCTCTTGCAGCTTGTGAGGGTGCTTTACTAGTAGTTGATGCAGCTCAAGGTGTTGAAGCTCAAACATTAGCTAACTCATACTTGGCCATTGATAACGATTTAGAGATACTACCAGTTATTAATAAAGTTGATCTTCCATCCGCTCAACCAGAGAAGGTTCAAGAAGAGATCGAAGAGATGATCGGTATTGATGCATCTAATGCTGTCATGACTAGTGCTAAGACTGGATTAGGAATTGATGAACTACTTGAAAGAATAGTATCAGATGTCCCAGCACCAGTTGGCGATATTGATAAGCCACTAAAGGCTTTGATTTTTGATTCTGTTTATGACAGTTATCGTGGAGTTGTCTTGAATGTACGTGTCCGTGAAGGCATCGTTAAGGTCGGTGACGTGATTGAACTGATGAGTAATAAGAAGACCTTTGAAGTGACAGATGTTGGTGTAATGTCTCCTAAGACCGTTTCTCGTGATTATTTGATGGCTGGTGATGTTGGATATATTACTGCAAGTATTAAGTCAGTCGTTGAAACTCAAGTTGGTGATACTGTAACACTAGCAAATAACCCGACAGATGAACCATTGATAGGTTATCGCAAGAGTACCCCAATGGTATACGCTGGTATGTATCCAGTTGATAATGGAAGGTACGAAGATCTACATGAGGCTTTAGAGAAATTGAAGTTGAATGATGCAGCACTTGAATATGAACCAGAGACTTCTCAAGCTTTAGGATTTGGTTTTCGTGTTGGATTTTTAGGACTACTCCATATGGATGTTGTCCAAGAACGTTTAGAGCGGGAATTTAATTTGGATTTGATCATTACATCCCCATCAGTTGACTACAAAGTAACGACTACTTCTGGCGAAAATATTGTGGTTGATAATCCATCCGAATTACCAGATGCATCAGAAATCAAAGAAGTTAGAGAACCATACGTACGTGCTGAAATAATGGTCCCTGAAGACTATGTTGGACCAGTTATGGAATTGTGTCAGAGAAAACGTGGAGAGTTTGTAACAATGGATTATTTAGATAAATATCGTGTCAATGTTATTTATAAGTTACCATTGTTAGAAATTATCTTTGACTTTTTTGATGATTTGAAATCTAATACCAAAGGCTATGCATCCCTTGATTACCAAGTTGATGCATATGAACCTAGTGAATTAGTTAAAATGGATATTTTACTTAATGGTGAACCAGTGGATGCATTGAGTTTTATTGTACATAAAGACTTTGCCTACCAACGTGGTAGAGACATTGTTGCACGCCTAAAAGAGGTTATACCTCGTCAAATGTTCGAAATTCCAGTCCAAGCAGCCATAGGTAACAAAGTTGTTGCTCGTGCGACTGTTAAAGCTTATCGAAAAGATGTTACTGCCAAATTGTATGGTGGTGATAGAACTCGTCGTGATAAGTTGTTGAATAAACAAAAGGCCGGTAAGAAACGTATGAAAGACGTCGGAAAGGTATCAATTCCACAAGAGGCCTTCATGTCAGTTTTGAATTTGAACAAAGGTAAAACCGATGATTCAGGCAAATAAGTAATAAAAAAATAAATAGACTCTTATAATATTGTAAGAGTCTATTTTTATATCCAAAATTATCGGAGGTTGTAATTGATGAATGAGTTTGATGCAATTGTAATTGGTGGCGGACCAGCAGGATTGGCAGAAGCCTACGATCTTAAAGCAGCTGGAAAAAATGTAGCAGTAGTTGAGAACTATCAATGGGGTGGAACTTGCCCTAATCGTGGCTGTGATCCTAAAAAGATACTATTAAGTGGAGTACAAGCCCGTGATAGAATGGTTCAATTAAAAGGTAAAGGATTCAGTGGAGATCAAGTACCCTTTGTAAAGTGGTCAGAGATTGAAGCATTTAAAGAGACATATACAAGTAAGATACCAGATGGTAGTCGTGACGGAATCATTAACGCTGGAATTACGGCGATCGAAGGTAGTCCTAAGTTTATTTCTGATTATCAAATTGATGTTGATGGAAAGATTTATCAAGCAGATAATTTTATTATTGCGACAGGTCAAAGGCCAAGTAAGCTTAACATTGAAGGAAATGAAAATATATTAACTAGTACAGATTTTATGAATCTAAAATCTATGCCTAAAAAAATCACCTTCATCGGGGCAGGGTATATCGCCTTTGAATTAGCCACTATCGCCAGTTCGACCGGTGCTGAGGTTCACATTGTTCACCATAATGATCGTCCATTAAAGGAATTTGATGAATCATTTGTTGATGATCTGGTTGATCAGTTGAAGAATCGTGGCATAAAGTTCCATTTTGATATTGATACCAAATCAATTGCTAAATTTGATGATCAATATGTATTAAATGCTGATGACTTTTCATTGGTGAGTGATCTTGTTGTTGGTGCTACTGGCCGTATACCAAATGTTGATAAATTAGATTTGGAGAAGGCAGGAGTTAAATATACTCGTCATGGAATTTCTACAAATGGGAAGCTTCAAACTACTAATCCTAGAATTTATGCCATTGGGGATGTCGTTGATAAAGTTCAACCGAAATTGACACCGATTGCAGGATTTGATGCAACTTATGTTGCTAGTGTTATTACTGGTAAAAATGATAAAGAGATTGTTTACCCTGCAATTCCTACATTAGTTTATGGAGGACCAGAACTAGCTAAAGTTGGCATTAGTACTGATGAAGCAAAAAAAGACCCTGACAACTATAGAATAGTTGATCAAGATCTGACAAAATGGTTCACGTATTATAGAACTAATGAGTCTATTGCAAGGGCTAAGGTGATTTTTAACAAAAATGATGAGATAGTTGGAGCCACTGTTATGAGTAATGAGGCAGATGAGGTGATCAATTATCTTACATTAGCGATCAATAAGAAAATGAAACATAATGAAATTAGTAATACAGTGTTTGCTTATCCAACACCTGCCAGTGATCTACAATATCTAATTTAATAAGAAATTTTGTTATACAAAAAAGATTCTAGCAAATTTTAAAAATTTGTTTCGAATCTTTTTTTAATTTGAAGAATTATAGTAACATTTCAACTAACTTTTGTAGATCGTGCTTTTCAGGTATTTCTGGCAACATATTAATATCGAACAAAGCTTGATCTTTGTACTCCTTAACCATAACCTGTGATGCATCAACACCATTATCAATTACTTCTTCAGCTGTTATAGCAAGATTTTCTTCACCAGTTTTACCGGCCTCGGCAATATCGTTCATGAAGTTTTGACCTTTTTTACCAATCGCAAATATAACAGGTAAAGTGAATTCACCATTTTGTAGCATGTACAATGGTCCAAATTCGGTTTTAGATGTGTTAATTCCTACAAGATCTAGTATTTCACTCTTTATTTGATAAGCAATGCCAATAGTCTTACCAATTTCACCGGCTGAATCAACTATTATATCAGAGGCATGAGCAGCTTGAGCACCGAATCGACAAGCAAATTCAAACATTATTGCACTACGACCTTCAACACGTTTGATATATTCCGCAATATCTTCAACTGGCTTAATCATTTCTTCATCGGCCATTAATTGTTGTGTGGTAATTTCTTGGATCGCATCAATTTTACCTTGCAGAGCGTCATCGTCGGCTGAACATTTTCTTAATTCCACATCAATTAAGTCAGAAAAATATTCGACCATGAAATTCAATTTTATAGAATCAGGTCCAGCTTGATGTCGGCGCATCATTTCATTTCTTATATAAAACATTTGAGTTACTGCTGCAGCTGATTGTAAGGTGTTTTCTTTTAGTGACTCTGTTTCTCCAAATCCGGAGAATAGGTAGAAGAAGGCACTGTGCAGGAATCTACCGGATTTTAAGAAGCCACTAGCCTCTGTAATAATATCGTCTTTGTTAAGTTCAATTAGGTGAAGAATATAATCTTCAAGATTAATCAACTTTGGGTTAAGATGTTCGAATTGTTCGAATGGGGATGCCATTAGAAAGTCTCCTTACTTAAATTTGTCAATTTCAACTTCAATATTTTCTGCGATTGGTAAGAACACTGAACCGAAGAACTTTTGTGAATCAAATTTATTTTCGTTTTCGATTAAGTCATTTGATTTTTTCCAGGCATCATTTCGCATAATTGCTGCAAGACTTTTACGCAATGTTTGAATATGTTTTTTAAGTGAAGGATTCTTAGTTCCGTATGCCTGAAGGTAGAAATATAGAATTTCATTAAATGTATTATCAAGCACATAAAAAAAGGTATTTCGCATTTCAGCAAGATTCATCATTTGTGCAAATGGCATATCCTTTAGTATCTGTTCTTTTGTAAATGAACTAGATGAAGTAATGATGGAATTGACTTGGCTCATATCAGCTATGTAACTAGAATAATGTTCAATTTGATCCTTTTTTAGATCAATTCCCAATTTTTCTTTGATTTCAGATTCATTGAGTGGTTGAAGTTGTTTCATAGTCATTTTTTTAACATCTAGACTTTCTTCAACTAGTTTCTTTTCAATCGCCTTTAAAATAGTTTGGTTTTCATTAAGATACTTCATTATTACAGGCCAAATATGATCATTGAATGTTTCATTAAAGTGATTAAATAAATCGTCAGTGTAAACATTTAGGATTTCTTTTTTTGACGGATATTCTTTTACATGAGAAGTGAATTGAATTACCAAAGGGAATCCATTCCTGTTATCTGGATTACCAACTAAAACACCAGTATCTTTTCTTTGTTCATTTTCCCATTGTTTTAATTCATCAAGATCGAGTAACCCCAGTGGCATTATTGTTATCTCAGAATGAGTACACAAAATTTGTAATGCAAATGGGGTAATCATCTTTTGCGTTTCAGTGAATGATTTCAAGCTGACACGTAATTTTTTTTGATTATCCAAGTGATCCTCTGGGTCAGCATAAAATGCAGAGGATTGAATGGGTGCATTTTCAAAACGACCACTTATTTGTTTCTTTAAGTCATCAATATCCATGGTTAATTCTCCTCTTTACTATTTACATCAGGATCTTTACTATATATTTTTTTGAGTTCATCCAATTTTTTTTCACCACTTTTGGTCAATGTAGCGGATTTAAGAGTAGCAGTAGCTAAAGAATAATTGGTTATTTCTTCAAGAGACAAATCATTGAACCAACCTTTGTCAGTAACTTCTTCAATTGTTTGATAAAGTTTTGATTGTTTATTTAATTGACGATTAGAAGTGAAATAGTTACGTTTTACATCATTAAGTAATTGATAGATTGCTTGTTCAGTACTTACATTTTCAGCCATATATTGAGTTCTCCTTATTATGCTAAATAAATCATTTCATATATTACTTATATTCTAGCGTTTTTCTTATAGATAAAAAATTAGTGAAATTCCTAAGTTAAAAAAAGTTTTTACTGCGTTATGATAAAAAAGTAATAATATTAATATATTGGAGGAATATTTTAATGGAAAAGAAAATTTTGGTAAGTGGATTACATTGTGAGAATTGCCCAAGACATATTGCTGAATTGATCAAGGACGCAAGGGGTGTAGAGAATCTAGAAAAAGATATGGATAAAATGACTCTAACAATTTCTGGTAATTCAGATTTGGATGTTAATGAAATCAAAGAAGATTTAAGTAGTAAGCCTTTTACTGTTGAGGAATTGATTTAATGAAGCAAATGACTACAAAAAAAGCTCAGCTTCTTGGTGTTGAGCTCAATTTAATATCGTTATTATTTAGTAGTATCAGTCCGGTTTTGAACAAATTTTCACTGGTTAGTTTGAATCCGGTTATTGGGGCATTATTTACCAGTGTTTTCGCGGCGATATTCAATTTGATATTGATATTGGTTATGTATCATGACTTTTCAATTATCAAAAACAAATGGGTGATTGCACTTGGATTATCAAATGCAATCGGAGTCATTTTGCAATATATCGCTTTAACGCTTCTAAGTCCTGTCACAGTTACTTTGATTGCTAGAATATATTTGGTATATGTATTTGCGCTTTCATATATATTTTTGAAGGAAAAATTGGTTAAGTGGGATTACTTAGCTATTGCAATGTGTATTATTGGTTCAGTCTTTGTCTCAACGGGACGTATTCAAATTGACAGTATCTGGGGTATTTTATGTGCGTTTATTTACCCTCTAATGTATGCAATAAATAATATCATAGCCAAATATTTGGTCGAAGATAATAATCCTGGTAATGTATTGTTTTATAATCATTTAGTTTCGGCTGTTTTATTATTCGTATATGCCTTGATTATTCCAGGAACATTTGGGGGTATTCAAGCTAAGGCTGTAACGTTTAATTTCTTTGGCGCATTTTTCAATGGATTTTTGTCATTGTTATTATTCTATACAAGTTTGAAATTCATCACTGCTGGTAAAGCAAATATAGTTCGTGCCTTAGGTCCAATCATTGTTATTGTATATTCTTATTTCTTCTTCCCAATTCAGATAAGTTCAAATATCATTGTCGGTGCATTATTGTTAATAGCATCTACAGCGATAGTTACATTTACACGTTCGGATACAAATTAATGATGGAACTCTTTTTTTACTCAAATTTGCAGTGAAAACGCGTGCCAAAACACAATTTTCTCCGTCTAATAAAAAGGAATCGATACTTACTTACGTAATTATCGGTTTCTTTTGCATTGTACTCGAAAACTGAACGTGTTAAGTCGCGCTCTGATTATTTGCGTTAATGCTCGGAAATTACCCGCGCATTTTCACACTCTTTTAATTAATTAGGTGTTTTTACCAATTCAAACCATTTTCAAAATAATAGATAATAAAATTAGTTAATTATCTAATTCACAAAGCTGTCTATAATATTTTGGAGGTTTCATCATGGAAAAACTATATGATCATTATGATCGATTACATGATTATGTTCGATTATCAATAACTGATAGGTGCAATTTAAGATGTGTCTATTGCATGCCTAAGGAAGGTTTGCCGTTTTTCCCAACTGATAAGGTTCTATCACAAGATGAGATCGTTAAAATGATTGAAAATTTTGCTGAAATGGGAGTATCCAAAGTTAGAATTACTGGTGGTGAGCCATTACTTAGAACTGACGTAGTAGATATTATTAGACGAATAAAGAATGTCAGTGGAATCGAAGATGTCTCGATTACTACAAATGGTTTATTTTTAGCAAAAAAGGCTGCAGCGCTGAAAGAAGCTGGGTTAGATAGATTAAATATTAGTTTGGATACCTTTAAAGAGGACCGTTATAAGGAAATCACTCGTGGTGGAAATATTGAACAAGTATTAGATGGAATAAATACTGCAAGTAAACTTCACTTTAAGAAAATCAAGTTAAATATTGTTCTTATTAAGGGACAAAATGATGATGAAATTTTAGACTTTTTAAATTATACAAAAGACCATGATGTGAATGTTCGTTTTATTGAATTCATGCCAATTGGTAATGCAGAAAAAACCTGGAAGAAAGAATATATTGGCCTAAAAAGTGTTTTTGATATTTGTGATGAAAATAAAATAAAATATCATCCAATCGATTTAAGTGGAAATGGACCTTCAGATAACTATCAAATCGAAGGATTTTCAGGAAGCTTTGGTTTGATACATCCAATTAGTTCCAAATTCTGTGAGAATTGTAATAGGCTAAGAATTACTGCGGATGGCTATGTTAAGGCATGTTTGTATTGGAATGAGGAAATTGATATTCGCAAGGCAATTCCAGATAAAAAAGAATTCAGAAGATTGATACAAAAGTCATTGGATAGAAAGCCTCTGAATCATGAAATGGCGATGGACGAGGAAGATAGAATAATTGATAAGGCTCCTACATGGCGTCATATGAGTCAAATAGGTGGTTAAAATATAATAAATCAGAAGTTTTAGTAAAAAGTTGGTATAATAGATAGCGATTGTAAAATAATTATGAGTTACATAGTGTCAGTCGTTTGTTCAATTCTCTTTAGGAATCTATGCAAAACTTTGGAGTGTGAATGTTGAGAGAAATAAATATAGATGTATTTATAAAAAGGCGTAAGGAATTAAAATTATCACAAGTAAAGTTGTGTGAGGATATCTGCACACAAGCCACATTGAGTAAATTTGAAAATAATGGACGTGTGCCGTCATTAACAATTTTAAATAAATTGTGTGCAAGACTAGGACTTATGGTTGATGATTTATATCAAGATTCTATGGCTTCTACTGCTAAAATAAGAGACCTATTGGATCGTGCCGAAAAAGAATTAATGATGGAGAATTATCAAACCGTAATTGATATCTTGGCAAAAGTGAAACCAGAAAAGATTGAATTCGTTCCACTTAAAACACAGTTCTACTATTTACGTGGTTTGTTGAACGCTTTGACCAATCAAAAGCCAGTAGATATAATGTTTGATTTCTCACAAATTCTTGATGACCTAGATGATAGTCATCAATCTATTTTTACACAATTGGCGTACTTGGGATCTGGTGTTATGTATTCTAGAGAAAAGCAGAATGATAAAGCTGATTTCTATTTTAGTAAAATTTTTGATTATATCAAAGAGAATCAAGAAAAAACTGAAGTTAAAGAAGATAAAGATAATCATTATTTAAGAATTTTAACCTTGATATTCTTTACTGCTGAATACAATGCATCTAAAGGTAAAATCAAAATTAGCGATGAGTTAGTCAAGATGGGGATAGACTTATGTTCTGAATACCATGTGACATATTATTTACCAAGACTGAAATTACAAGCAGCACAAAATGCCATTAGTGATAATAAATCCACAACAGAGATTGAGAGATTGATGAATGAAGCACTCGCCTTTGCACATATCAATGATAATCAAGTGGTAGAGGTTCGTGTTGCTGCTTTGAGAACACAGTTTGAAAAGAATAAATAAAAAGAGTGTGAAAATGCACAGGTAATTTCCGAGCATTAACGTAAATAATTTCGGTATTCATGAAAGTGAATATCGGAATTATTTTTGTTAAGTGGAAGAAATTGTGTATTTTCACACGTTTTTGTCTATAGGATCAAAACTCAATTAAATGGTGATGAATGGCATATCTAACAAGGTCTGCACGGGTATCTAGCTGCAATTTACGAATAATATTGGCTTTATGTGCTTCAACTGTTTTTGTATAAATAAACATTTGCGATGCAATCTCTTTGTTTGAATAACCTAAGGCAATTAGTGGGAAAATTTCCTTTTCACGCTTGGATAAGCCATTATATCCTTTGAGATCAACGTTTATACCGTCGGAATTAATCTGTTGAATATCAGATTTTGTTATCATAATATTTTTATCAATATAATTTTCACCATTAGAAAGTGACTTCAATGCTTTGATCAATTCATCATCAGATGAGCTCTTCAATACATATGACATGGCACCATTATGAATTGCTTTATTAATATATTCTTGTTCTTCATGCATGGATAGAATCAGTATTCTAACATTGGGATATTTGTCATGGATTCTCTGTGTTGTAAGTAATCCACTTTCACCAGGTGGCATACTAAGATCCATGATTAAAATGTCCACGCCACCTTGTTCAACTCTCATATAGGTGTCAGTTCCGTTAGCTTCTTCTCCGATGACTTTAAAATTGGCTTGTTGATTTACTAAAAAAGATAATCCAGATCTAACGACAGCATGATCGTCAGCAATCAAAACTTTATACATAAATTTCCCCCCTCAAACTATTGGAAACTTAACAGTAACAGTAGTACCCTCATTTACTGTTGATTTAATGTTAAAGGCACCATTTAACGCTTTAACACGTTCGTTCATATTCATCAAACCCAGTGAACGTCCATTAAATGTCTGATGTTTTGGTACATCGAAACCGTCACCATCATCGATTACCTCTAAGGTTATAAAGTGATCGTGTGATACTAGTAAAATAGAAATTTCATCAGCATTTGCGTGTTTTAAGGCATTGTTAATTGCTTCTTGAGCTATTCTATAAAGTACACTTTGAATATCATTTGAAAGGCCACTAGTGTCAGCGCTTCCAATCACGTTGATCTCAACGCCAGAATTTTCTTCAAGACGTTTGGACAGAACACGTAACGCAGATAAAAGTCCAAAACTATCAAGAACAGATGGACGAATATCTAAAGCCATTCTTTTAACTTCGGTCAGGGTATCATTGAGCTGAGATTGAATCACACCAGTGAGTTGATTCAAATCATCATTGGACATTTCTGTATTATTTAGGCGTCTAACTCCCATAATGGCAGAGTAAACTCCTTGTGCAATACTATCGTGTAAATCTTCGGAGATTCGTTTGCGTTCATTCTCATTAGCGCGGTTGACATATTGTGTGAGTTTTCTTTGTTGAGCCAATTGATCCATTCGATTGATCGTTCCACGATTTTTTAAGGTTAGTGAGAAGACATGACTGTCTTTATCAATAACGTTGTAAATCATGAAATAAGAAAGGGGATGGGGCATGTCTTTGGCAAGAGTGATAGGTATAGAGACCTGTTTCATCTTATTTTGAATAATGCAGTCAAAGCAATTCTCTGTCGGTGAGAATTTTTGCTTGATCGATGAGTCGGCAACCTCTAAAAGATATTTGGGGTTCATTTTTAGTTCTTCCTGTAATTCTTTAGCCATATGATTACTTACAATTAATTCATTATCTTTAAAAATCATGATGGCATCTGTAGATTCATTAAAGTAATTATTTATCCATTGTGTAGTTTCAAGCAAAAAAAATCAGCCCCATTCTCCAAAATTGACGAATCAAAGATATTGGGAGAGAGTTTGGGCTGTTTTATTAGAAACCTCTATATTTGAGTGATACCCTGCAAGTAAAACACCAATAATAATACCTGTATTTGCAATGATAGGTACTGCCACGGCACTGTGTAAGTGTTCATTTTGTGCAATTGGAGTATACATTTTATTAGAGTATTCATATTCTATTAAATTATTGTCCCAAAATGGTTTGCCGGTTCGAATTACTAGACCAGCAATCCCAATACCACTTCTTAAGACGATTCTTCTAAATCTTTCATTAGTATTACCGGCGACAAATTGCCATTTAATAGAGTGTGGAGAGTTATTTGATTGAATTGCAATACCAACAAAATCAAATTCTTCGTTTTGATAGATTTTATTTACCAAGTCCTGATAATCAAATTGGTTATTTGTCTGTTCTAGATTCACGTCTTATTCCTCCTTTATAGTAACATTTTTGACTTTGATAAAACATTGATTTTGACGGTATTTATTTAATATTGGAATATTTTACGAATATTTTTTTATATATAATATTAAAAAATATCATTTTTAGCAAATGAAACGGGCATACATTGGATTTCTTGTGTCAGGAAATCCTCTAAGTCAAAATTGTCCAAATTTAAATATGATGTTAAATTATTTGAATCAATTAGAAAGTGACTGATGGTAAAACAATTCTGATCAATAGTTGTGGCAAAACTATTTTGATTATCAGAAATTATAGAAAGTACTTCTTGATTCACATGACTATTAATAGGTGAGATCGTTAAGAATTCTACAATACCATTATATTGAATACTGGCACTATAAATATCTGAGAGACTACCATAATTTGTAAATGGTGTTACATGTTCAATAACTTTAACGTTTTTTTGGTGATTAAATATTTGTGATATTACTTGAAAGTCTTTATTTGAAGTTGGGATAATGATATTAGAGGTCAATAGTCTCAATTTATTTACAGATAATTTTAAGCTTTCAATTGAGTCTTTAGATAATTGCTCGTTTAAAACCAATCCAATCATGATTTCCTCCTGTGCACTGTATCAATCAAATTTGAAGTGTCCACTTTTACCGCCGTCTTTTTCGACTAGATGAACATCTGTAATAATCATGCCACGATCGATGGCTTTACACATGTCATAAATAGTTAAAAGTGAAGTTTGAGCAGCTAATAGAGCCTCTATTTCAACTCCCGTAACATGTTTTGTTTTGACTTTTGTAGTAACTGTTATTGTTGTGGAGTTATCATCTTCAAAATGTATATCCACGCCAGTTAGTGGGATTAGGTGGCACATTGGAATTAATTGACTAGTTTGTTTAGCTGCCATGATTCCAGCAACTTGTGCTACTGCTAAGACGTCACCCTTTTTGATTTTTCCTTCTTGAATCCTCAAAATAGTTTCATGTTGCATCTTGATTTTGCCGGTGGCAATAGCAAATCTAGAAGTAATTGATTTATTGGTGACATCAACCATTTTTGCTCTATTTTGATTATTAAAGTGAGTCAATTCAGCCATTTTGATACCTTTCTTATAATTACTTTTAAATGTTTCCCGTTCAAAGTATAGCAAGCAATTTCAAAGATAAGTATTAGGGGAAATGCTAAAAGAATAGAGTGTGACAAAACACGTTCAGTTTTCGTTTATAAGTCCAAAGAGCCGGTATTTACGTAAGTAAATATCGGTTTTTTGGACTTATAGGGAGAAAATTGTGTTATGGCACACGTTTTCTTTTAGATTTATATGGAAAAAGTTACGTTTTCACTGCGAGTTTGATTAGAACAATATTCTTACAGAATCCTTTTAAGTATTTGCTGTTTAGAAGCCTTATCGGCCATTAATTTGGCCTCACATTTGTAATCACAAGCAGCACATTTACCTTGTTTGGATTTTTGAGTAACTTTGAATATCTCATATCCGGCAAGTCCCACAATAATAGCGGCAATTAATATATTAATAAACAATGTCATTTTTTTAACCTCGAATTGTCTTAGAATAATAAACTTCCTATTTGAAAAATTATAAATGATAAGGTGTAAGCAATAAAAAGACTGGAAAAAATGGAGTAGATTGCCCATTTAGTAGAGCCGGTCTCAGATTTAATTGTTCCTATTGTTGCGAAACATGGTACATATAACAAAATAAACACTAACAATGCATAAGCAGAAACAGGCGTGAACATTTGCCCAAATGTTGCTATTAAGGCGGTTTGACTCGTTGTATGGAAAAGAACCATCATACTTGAGCTAATAACTTCTTTAGCCAAAATACCAGTGAATAGGGCACTAATTGCTTCCCACGATGTTATACCGATTGGGGCAAAGACTGGTAACATAACTTTTCCTAATAACGCTGAAAAGCTATGATCAATATTGGTTATGAATCCAGTTGGACCAAAATTTGATAAGAGCCAAATCAAAACTGTACCAGCAAAAATAACTGTACCAGCTTTTTTAACAAATCCCTTACTCTTATCCCAAGTTCCACGCCAGATTATGTCTAATCTTGGTATGTGGTATTTAGGAAGTTCAACGATAAACACGGTACTGTCCTTAACATGGAAGACCAACTGATAAAACTTAGCCATGCCTAAAGCTACGGCAATACCCAAGAAGTAGATTGATAAAACTACTAAAGCTTGATTTCTGGGGAAGAATGCTGCTACGAATAAACTGTAGATAGGTAGTCGTGCGGAACAACTCATAAATGGTGAAATTAGAGTTGTTATCAAGCGTTCCTTTGGCTGCTCAATTGTTCTAGCAGCCATAATTCCAGTCACGTTACAGCCAAACCCGATAATAAGTGGGATAAATGCTTTACCATTTAGACCGATCATTTCCATGATACGATCAGTTACAAGTGCGGCACGAGCCATATATCCGGAGTCCTCTAATAATGAAATACAAGCGAATAAAGCAAATATTTGTGGTATAAAAGTTAAAACGCCACCAACTCCGGCAATTACACCGTCAACAATCAATGATCTTAGAAAGTCCATTGCACCAATACTTGTTAAAAATTGATTGGCAAAACTAGAAATAGGTCCTGATAACAGTGCATCCAATTGATTTGACAGTGGTGTCCCAATCCAATCAAATGATATTTTGAACATCAAATAAAAAATTGCAATAAAAATAGGTAATCCTAGAATCGGATTTGTAACAAACTTGTCGATTCTTGAAGTCATCTCAATGTTTTTAGTATCAGATAAGTTGTTCTTAGCTTCTGCAAGGGTTGAATCGATGAAGTTTAGTCGTGTTTTGAATATTTTATCTTCAAAGTTTTGTGCATCATAATAGTCCTTTTGTGATAGTAAAGGTGTTAAATTATTATGGAGTGCGTATTTACGAATGCTCTTATTCTTGTCTATATATTGAATAGCAATCCAACGTGCAAACGATTCTTTCATATCGAAGTCAGCAATTAATTTCTCACTTGCTTGACGAATAGCTTGTTTAATCATGAAAGGGTAATCAAGTTCTAATGGGCCTTGGGGAATTTTGTCGTGTGGAATATTTAAGAGTTCCTCACGAAGTTGTTTGATACCATCTTTGTTTCTGGCATTGGTTGTTTCTATATGACAACCTAATCTATCAGATAAAGTATCAATATCGTAATATATTCCAGAACGTTTCAAATCATCAATCATATTTAGAGCGATAATAACTGGTGTTCCATATTCAAGTAATTCTATTGATAATAGAAGATTTCTTTTTAACTGACCAGCATTAGTAACGTTCAAAATCAAGTCTGCATCATCTGTTAATAAATAGTTGATAGCAACCGATTCATCTTTTGTTAAAGGATTTAAAGAGTATACACCAGGAAGATCAGTCACCATGACATCTGAGTGCTTGATGGTACCCATTTTCTTTTCAACCGTTACACCAGTCCAGTTGCCAACATAGGCATATGAATCGGTAATTTGATTAAAGATAGTAGTTTTACCAGTATTGGGGTTGCCCATCAAGGCTACAGTAGTCATCAAATATCCTCCCCAGCTAGCAACTTGAAGACTTTATAACGAATGCCAATTTGCTGGTGATCAACTTCAACGATCACAGGTCCATGCAATGGGAAAAATCTGATAACCGTCATATTGCTATTGTTGTGAATACCAAGACTATGAAGACGTTGCATGGTTTGATCATCTAATTCTTCAATATTACAGACTGTAAAAACTTGATTGATCACTGGTTCAGAAATCAATTGCATGATCTTACCCTCCTAAAGTGATATTCCAAAAATGAATAAAGTATATAGTTTTTTAAAATCATAAACTTATATTGATACGTCATATTATGACACGTTTCATTTTGTTTGTGTATGGGCAATTTACCTAATTTTATTTAAAATTATTTTAGGTAGAATAAATTGATATAGACAATATATTTTATTGATTTGTGAAGTATTTTGATTGTGAATGGATATATTCATATATATTAAAGGAATATTAAGGGGATAGATTGAAATGGAGTTCAATAAAGAATTTTTAGAAGATTTTGAATTGGCCGCTAATGACCATGGTGAGCCACATTGGTTGGTTGATGGAAGAGTTGAAGCACTCAATGAATTTAATGAATTAGATTATCCTCAATCAAAGAAGATAAATTGGGATTTGTTAGAAATTAATGAACCAAAGTGGCATAAATCTAATCGGCAATTAATTCCTGATTGTGAAAATAATGGAAATATTCAAATTATTCAATTGGGTCAAAAAGTTATCGTAAATAATTTAACCGATGATTTAGAAGAAGCAGGCGTTGTGATTACGGATATTTTTACGGCTTTCAGACAACATCCCAGACTAATTCAAAAGTCCTTTATGAATAAAGTAATTAATTCAGATGAAGACAAATTCACTGCCTTTCATGCTGCCATGTTAAATGCAGGAATATTTGTATATATTCCAAAAGGAATTCAAGTTGATCAAACTATAGAAATACACGTTTTAAAAGATGATACTTTGAATTTGCCACTGATAACGCATGTCTTAGTGGTCGCAGAGGGGGATTCATCAGTAAATATTGTTGAAGAAATTACAGATAAGGGTTCAAACAAAAATATCTTTAATGGATTCACTGAGGTTCTGGCAAGGATGAACGCTAAAATTGATTTTAAAATATTGAATAAGCTATCTGGAGATGGTGAAGTATTTTTAAAAGATAAAGCCTATTTGGGCAAGGGTGCCACGGTTAATTGGGAAGAAAATCTGTTGAACGATAGTAAGACGTATGCCAGTTTTGAAAATAATTTATTTGGTGCCGATTCAAAAGTTAAAACAACATTAAATGTAAAAAGTCCGAATAACAAAGAATTTAATATCAACGTAGTTAAACACGGCAATAATGTTTCAAGTGAATTCGATAAGAATTTTGATGCATAATTAAGATTATTGAGGAGAAGTACTATATGATATTAGAACGAGAAAATATGATTAATATCAATCAAATTCAAAGAGAACTAGGACTATATTCTAGTCGGGATGAAATTCATGATATAAGTGAATTGGTGGCATATTATCAACTATGTCATTCCGCAGTTGGAGAATTTGGAACTAAGTTAGAGAATCTTGATAATGATTATCAAGTTAGGCATAATCATAATCCGATTCATCATATAGAAGTTCGAATGAAAGATGTTGGTAGCTTGATCGAAAAGCTTAATAGAAAGAATCTTCCTATTAAATTTGAAAGCGTAAAGGAGAATATCTTAGATGTTGGTGGGATTAGAGTTGTAACTAATTACATTGACGAGTAGTTTACACTGTTGAAGAAAATCTCTTGGCCCAAAGTGATGTGAAGTTGATCCGTCGTAAAGATTATGTTAGTGATCCCAAAAGTAGTGGCTATAGAAGTCTACACTTGGTGGTTTCAGTTCCAGTCTTTCAGTCTGATGGAGTTCAGGTTACCCCAGTAGAGATACAAATCAGGACCGTTGGTATGGATATGTGGGCCAGTTTGGAACATAAGTTACGTTATAAAACTGATAAACCAGATGAAAAAGTTGCTAAATATGCTGATTCATTGCAAGGTTATGCAAAAGAAATCAATGGTATTGAGCAAAATATGCAAGAAATTTTTCATAATTTGTAGGAGCTATGTTCAAGGTTAAAACTTATAACTTGCACCAATGGAAGCAATATCTGTATAGTTATTAGGATTGTAATTAATTGAATTGGAGATGAGACTTTGGCCCAGTCATCTTACTGGAATAAAATCGCAGATAAGACTAGAAAAGAGAATCGACCATTTTTTAGTTTGGCACCAATGGAGGCCGTTACGGGCTCAGTTTTTCGTCGTGTAGTTGAAAAGGCTGCAGCACCGGATGTTTTCTATACAGAATTTACTAACGCGTTAAGTATCACACATCCCTTGGCTAAGGAATCCGCTAAAGGACGTTTGTACATTGATCCAAAAGAAAATCCCAAACCGATAATTCAGTTGTGGGGCAATAATGGCGAAGACTTTTCTAAAGCAGTCAAAGAAGTTAAGAAGCAAGGTTTTGAGGCAATTGATATCAATACTGGTTGTCCCGATATTGCGGTCATTAAAAACCACAGTGGAAGCGACTTAATAAAACACTTTGATACTGCCAAAGAAGTTATTGAGGGTGCGCGCAAGACAAATTTGCCTGTATCTGTAAAAACAAGGATTGGTTATAGTGAAGTTGATGAGTATAAAACATGGATACCATTTTTACTGGAACAAAAACTTCCAGTCTTAACAATTCATGTACGTACGCGTGAGGAAATGAGTAATGTACCTGCCCATTATGAATTGATCGATGATTTAGTGAAGATGCGTGATGAGATAGCACCAGATACCTTGTTACAGATCAATGGTGACATTGCTGATTATCAGGCTGGAATGAAACTCTATCATGAACATCCTGGAATTGATGGTGTCATGATTGGACGAGGGATCTTTACCAATCCGTTTGCGTTTGAACCAGTTAAAAGAGAACATTCAGCACATGAGTTATTGGGTTTATTACGTTATCAATTAGATTTGTATGATGAATTCGTTGCTATGGGAATTCCCGGTCATTTTGCTCCACTACAGAGATTCTTTAAGATCTATGTTCGTGGAATGAAGGGAGCATCTGCCATTAGGAATGACTTGATGCAGACTAAGACAACTGATGATGCACGTAAAATTATTGATCGAATTGATATTAAGGACTAAAAAAAAGATGAGAAAATTTTATTTTTCCCATCCTTTTTTTATATTCTAATATTCAGCTTCAGTAGTTTCAAAGTTTGGATCAACGAATTGTTTATAAAAATCATAATCTTTTTTAATCAACATAATTCGACGTTCCAACTCTTCTAGAGCTTGATCTTGTTCCAAAGTTCTTAAGTCATCACGTTGTACTTGTTCTTCATTTTCTAACAATGTACGTTGAATGCTTAAATCGTTTAGACAAATTTTAATCATTTTTTGGAAATCGCCACGGCTCATTTCATTTTGTGCCTTCATTTTAAATCCTCCGGATAGTTGATATTCTTCAAATAACCACCATAATCTTGTGCCTGACAGTTGGCATCATTCAAAAGACTTCGCCAACGGTAGCTTTTCAAATTGACATATTTCATTAATATATCAATATTAATCTTTAAATGACAACAAGTGTAGTAGGGAACTTGCTTAATTTTGATATAACCGTCATTCTCATTCAAAAATTTAATGGCATCAGATTTAATAATATAATCAGTAGCTATGACTAATAAGTCTGCATTAGTAGTCTGTGTTGCTTGAAAATAGGCCCATAGTGCAGACATTGGTCCACAGTCTATCATGGGATAAACATCAGGAATAACTGTTATTTTATGATCCAATAATTCATTTATTGCTCCATTGTTAGTTTTGTTTGTAGAAACAAAACAATTATCTACAAAAGGTAATGTTAAATCGGCAGTGTACTTTACATTGGGAATTATTACATCATTGAAATGTGCTAGCGCCTTATCACTTTTGTACCGGGTTGATTTTCCACCAGCAAGTATCAGACTATCGGTCATTTTGAATATCCTCTATAAAACTGTTTATAAATTTTTTTCGATTATTTATATTTTCAATATTTAAAACTTTTGTAGAAGTATTACCTTGAATAGAAACAAAGGTCGAGATGTTAGTTATATCAGAGTAATCACTGATTGACTCGTCAGATTTAAGTAAAACGATTTTTGGAAAGTCCAATTCCTTAATTCCTTCAATAATAATGAAATCAGAATCACCTTTTTGGAGCTTTGCGATTTTATCTAAATTTGTAGTAGGCAAGTTTCTTTGGTAATGAATTGTTTGTTCATTATTTAATAGCAACACATCATCAGAATATTGGAAAAATTTACCAGTATCATTTGTAGTTGCAATATCAATTGGTAAATGAGTGTGTTTGACGACACTGAATTTATATTGTGGTGTTTCAGTAAGAAAATTTTGTAGCAAAGTAGTTTTTCCACTTTTTTTATGTCCGATTATTTGAAAGGTAATAGCCATGTGCGTAGCTCACTATCTTTAGGAGTAATGGATTTGCCACGTGGAATTTCAAACATACAAGTAGCACGTTGCAAATTATTCAAGTTACCAGATGCATCACCACCAACACGACCAATTTCAATGTGATTACCAACAAACTTATATTGACCACGTAAAATACGATCATACATATTTGTCTTAGTGTATTCAGCGTTTAAAGTGGCAATACATTCGATACAGTTACTAGTCTGATGTTGCATTAAGCGGAGGGCATATTCAACGAATAAATAAAATCCAGTGAAACAAGCACCAGGGTTACCGGATAATCCAAAGAACAAGGTATTGTCATATATAAATGCAGTCGTGACACTACCTGGTCTCATTTCTAGCTTATTAAATAATAATTTCTCTGATGATTTAGCAAGATCTGCAATAATATCAAAATCACCAACTGAAACACCACCATCAGTGATAATAACGTCGCATTTATCTAACAAATCATTGACTGCAGTTTTCAATTTATTGGGATCATCTTTAATTTGTGTATAACTGATAACATCGGCACCATTTTCTTTACATAGATTACGTATCATCGGGCCGTTACTATTAAATATTTTGCCGTTTACTATTTGTTCACCGGGATGTAATAGTTCTGAACCAGTTGTGATAATGCCGATAGTTGGTTTTTTATAGACTGAGATATCTTGAATATCAAAGGCACTCAGCAGACTAATACCGCCAGGATTGATCTCGGTATCTTTTTTCAAAAGAATGTCGCCTTTTTTAAAATAATCACCGATCGGTGTGATGTTGTCCTTATGTTGAGTTTCGGAAATTTCAACAGTATCTTTGTCGATCATTCTAGTTGTTTCAAGCATTACTACGATATCGGCTCCATCAGGAACGTATCCACCAGTCATTATTCTGACCGCTTCACCAGAAACAAGAGGTCTGTCAAAGTCAGCACCAGCTGGAATGTCACCAACGACCTTCAATGTTCTTGGTAATTTTGTTAAGTCTTCTTGTAGCATAGCGAATCCATCGTATCCAGATCTTCTAAAGGTAGGGTAATCGTTAGGAGCAACAACATCTTGAGCAATGATGCGATGATTGGATTCTATTGATGGAATTTTTTCTGAACCGAGTTTGACACTGCCAATATTTTCGACAATAACTTTTCTGGCCTCGTCGATACTTATAGCGTTTCTATTATCTACTGGTTTGTACATTATTTTGTTATCTCCTTTATTAAATGATCAATGTCTGGCAGGATTATTTGTTCCAAAGCTGTTTTACATGCGTTAGTAGAGCCGGGGAGAAGGTAACAAATTTGATCTCTCGCAGTAATTCCGGCAGTTGCACCAGAAACCAAAGCCTTTAAGCCGATATCCTCAATACTGATTTTACGAAAATATTCACCAAAGCCTGGAATTATCTTGATGAATTTTGACTCTAATGTATCAATGGTCACATCTCGTCTTGCAATTCCCGTTCCACCATTTACTAGGATCAATTGGCAAGTAGTGTTAAGTAACTTGTTATAAGCGTCGGTTATTTGTTTTGCATCGTCTTTAACGATGTATTTTGTAACAAAGTTATTTCCAGCTTTTTCCATTGCTCCTTTGATATATTGTCCCGATTTGTCAGTTTCAGTCGTTCTGGTATCGCTGACAGTAATAATTCCAAAATCAATCATTAACTTCTCTCCTCAAAATTGTGATGGTCTATAGGACAATCACTTTTTTTGTTTACTCTAATTTTTCTAAAATCAAAAGTCCAATTATCTAGTACTAATAATTGTCCGGCATCATATTTGCCACTAGTTAAAAATTTCATAGCTAATGAAGCTTGAAGGCTGCCAGTTAAGGCAACAATCATGGGATTAGTTCCAATATTGGCACTTAATCCTAACTTATCTATATTTTCTTTTGGATATAGGCATTCTAGACAAGCAGAAGTAGGATCAATAAACATAACTTGTCCTTGATTAGCTGCACAAGTTCCAAAAATATGATTGATACCACGTTCTTGGCAATCTTGATTTATCTGATACTTAACAGGGAAGTTGTCAGTACAATCAATTACCAAATCATACTTTGTATCCAATAAATCAGGTGAATATTGCTGATTAATAGTGTTGATAGTTACGTCTTTATTTGCTTTTTGCAAGTGGCTTTTCATAGCAACTAACTTGTCTATTCCAACGTCTTCTTCAGTATAAAGATTTTGACGATGCAAATTAGTTATTTCTACAACATCATAATCCACTAAAGTTATGTTACCAACTCCAGCTTTGACCAATTCAGATGAAACAAAACTTCCAAGTCCTCCAACGCCAACTACAAGTATATGGGAATTTTCCAGTCTTTTTTGTCCCACAATTCCAATCTGTTTTATTTTCAATTGCCTGTCGTATCTGTTTGTCATTTCTTTCACCTCACGTACAAAAGGTTAGGGAAAATCCTAATCGAAGTCAATAAGGATAAGTGCTAGATTTGTTATAAGGAATTCTAAAGTGAACTAGGTGGGAGTTGCATATGCTAAAATCTAGATTTTTTAAAAAAGTTGATAAATTTAACGGTAATTTCACCCAATTAGAGGAACATTCTCGTCGTTGGGAGAAATTGTATAAAGAACGTTGGGCGCACGATAAGGTCGTCCGTACAACACATGGTGTTAACTGTACAGGATCTTGTAGTTGGAACGTTTATGTTAAGCAAGGAGTAGTTACTTGGGAGCATCAATCTACTGACTATCCATCTTGTGGTCCTAACATGCCAGAATATGAGCCACGTGGGTGTCCTCGTGGGGCTAGTTTCAGTTGGTATGAGTACAGTCCTTTGAGAATCAAGTATCCATATATTCGTGAACGCCTGTGGAAGTTTTGGGAAGATGCTAATGAAAAGTATGATAGTCCAGTTGATGCTTGGGAAAGTATCGTTACTGATCCTGAGAAAACTAAATCATACAAATCAGTCCGTGGTCATGGTGGATTGATTCGTGTTAAATGGGAAGATGCCACACAGATGATTTCGGCAATGCTTATTTATACGATCAAAAAATATGGTCCAGATCGTATTGCTGGATTTTCGCCAATTCCTGCCATGTCAATGATGAGTTATTCATCTGGTGCGAGATTTATCTCGTTACTTGGCGGTGAAATGCTGAGCTTTTATGATTGGTATGCTGATTTACCACCAGCTTCTCCTCAAGTTTGGGGTGAACAAACTGATGTCCCAGAATCAGCCGACTGGTATAACAGTCAATACTTGATCATGTGGGGTTCAAATGTTCCATTGACTAGAACACCTGATGCTCACTTTATGGTTGAGGCTCGTTATAAAGGTACAAAAGTAGTTTCGATCAGCCCAGATTATGCCGAAAATGTTAAGTTTGCTGACAACTGGTTAGCTCCACATCCAGGATCTGATGCAGCACTAGCTCAAGGTATGACGCATGTAATCTTGAATGAATTCTACAATGAAAAACAAGTACCATACTTCATAGATTATTCTAAGAAATTCACTGATCTACCATTTGTTATCACATTGGAAACCAGTGAAACAAATACTGAACACGTCGTATCTGGAAGATTTTTGAGAATCTCAGATATTGATAATACCGAAACACCAAATTCTGAGTGGAAACCAGTCCTTGTCGATGAACCAACAGATGAACTGGTAGTTCCCAATGGAACTATTGGACAAAGATGGGAAGAGGGTAAAAAATGGAATCTGGATTTGAACGGTATTAGTCCAAAACTCTCCTTCTTAGGTGAATCAGAACGCACTATTGATATGCCAATTTTTGATGCATCTGGAAATGGAATCTATCAAAGAACAATCCCATGTCGTGAAATCACCTTAAAAGATGGTAGTAAAAAACTTGTTACAACAGTATTCGACTTATTAATGGCCCAATATGGAATCCGTCGTAAGAAATTTGATGAGTATGCTGCAAAGGGTTACGACGATGCAACAAGTCCCTTTACTCCTGCTTGGCAACAAAAAGTTACAGGGGTTAAACCTGAAGTTGTGATTCAAATTGCACAAGAATTCGCACAAAATGCTGCTGAAACAAACGGAAAATCAATGATTATTATCGGTGCCGGTGTCAATCATTGGTTCAACTCAGATATGACATATCGTGCAGTTATTAATATGTTGATGTTGACCGGATGTATTGGCGTTCAAGGTGGTGGCTGGGCTCACTATGTTGGTCAAGAAAAACTTCGTCCTGCAGAAGGTTGGGCTAGTATATCATTTGCTAATGATTGGCAACCTGGCGGAGCTCGCCAACAACAAGGAACATCATTCTTCTATTTTGCCAGTGATCAATGGAAATATGACGAGATAGATAACGAAGGTATGAAATCCCCAATCAAAACTATCAAAGATACATTTAAGCATCCAGCCGATTACCAACAAATGGCCATTAGATTGGGTTGGATGCCTTCATATCCACAATTCAATCGTAATAGTTTGGACTTTACCAAACAGTATGGAACAACTGATATAAAAGAAGTTTCTAAAAAAGTTGTTAAAGAATTAAAGGATGGAACATTACACTTTGCTGCAGAAGCACCTGATGAAGATATTAATGAACCAAAAGCAATGTTCATTTGGCGCTCAAATCTTTTTGCATCGTCAGGAAAAGGCCAGGAGTACTTTATGAAACACATTCTTGGTGCTGAAAATGGTCTACTTGCTAAACAAAGTGAAAACTTCAAACCACAAGATATGGAGTGGGATGAAGAAAGTGTTACTGGTAAGTTGGATCTTGCGATAGATTTTGATTTCAGAATGGTAACAACACCACTCTACTCAGATATTGTTTTACCTGCAGCAACTTGGTATGAAAAAACTGACCTATCTAGTACAGATATGCATCCATTTATTCACCCGTTCAATAAAGCGGTTGATCCATTATGGGAATCACAAAGTGACTGGCAAGCATTCCAACATATCGCTAAGAATTTCCAAGCAATGGCCAAGAAGTATTTGAATGAACCACAATATGACTTGAAGACGCAACCCCTCGGTCATGATTCTAAGGGTGAGATTTCTCAACCAATGGGTAAGATCAAAGATTGGAAATATGGTGAAATAGAACCTATACCTGGTAAAACAATGCCAAGTCTTTCAATTATAAAACGTGATTATACCAAGGTTTATGACAAGTATATTGCACTTGGTCCAAACGCTAGAGGTAAAATGGGCGCTAACGGATATAGCTATAGTGTCGCTGACGAATATGATGAACTTAAAGACATCATAGGAACATTTGATGATGGTCCTGATGAAGGATTACCAAGATTAGATGAAGATGTGAACGTTGCAGAAGCAATCCTACACTTATCAAGCGCATCAAATGGTCATGTTGCTAAAAAAGCTTGGGCAAATGCTGAAGAAATAACTGGTGAAAAGCTATCTGATATTTCAGAAGGTCAAACTGAAAAGCAGATGACGTTTGCCAAAATAACAGCACAACCGAGTGAGTCAATCCCAACACCTATTTTCTCCAGTGCCAAACATGACGGGGATAGATATTCTCCATTTTCAGTGAATATCGAACGTAATGTACCATTTAGAACCTTAACTGGTAGACAACAATTTTACTTAGATCATGAAATATTCCAAGAATATGGTGAAGAACTTGCAACCTATAAACCTACACTACCACCACATGTCTTAGGACCAGCAGATACTGTGGTTGAACCAGCGGATAAAGAAGTAACACTTCGTTATCTAACACCGCATGGTAAGTGGAATATTCATACAACTTATCAAGATAATCTATACATGTTGACTCTATTTAGAGGTGGTCCAACTGTTTGGTTAAGTTTGGATGATGCCAAAAAAATCGATGTTGCAGATAATGATTGGGTTGAATTGTATAACAAGAACGGTGTAGTAACCGCTAGAGCGGTTGTTAGTCAACGTATGCCTGATGGAACAATGTATATGTATCATGCTCAAGATATGGAAATAGAAGAGCCAATGTCCACTATCACTGGTAATCGTGGTGGTAGTCATAACGCTCCAACTCAGATCCATATCAAACCAACCCAGATGGTTGGAGGATATGCTCAACTAAGTTATGGATTCAATTACTATGGTCCAATTGGTAATCAAAGAGATTTGTATGTAAATGTTAGAAAATTAAAGGAGGTCAAGTGGAATGAAAGTTAAAGCACAAATTTCTATGGTACTGAACTTGGACAAATGTATAGGTTGTCATACTTGTTCAGTAACATGTAAACAGACATGGACTAATCGTCCGGGTGCGGAGTATATGTGGTTTAACAACGTAGAAACTAGACCTGGTGTCGGTTATCCGAAGAAATGGGAAGATGAAAGTCACTACAAAGGTGGCTGGAAATTAAATCGCAAAGGAAAACTTGAATTGCGTGCTGGTAATAAGTTGAATAAGGTCGCACTTGCCAAGATTTTTTATAATCCTGATATGCCTAACCTTGATGACTATTACGAACCATGGACATATGATTATCAAACATTGTTTGGTAAAGAAAGAAAACATCAACCAGTAGCCCGTGCTAAGTCTCAGATTACTGGTGAATATATGAAGCTAAACAATGGTCCCAATTGGGATGATGATTTAGCTGGATCTGATCGCAGTTTTGGTGAAGATCCTAATATGCAAAATATAGAATCAGATATCAAAGGTAATTTTGAAAAGACATTCATGATGTATCTACCAAGACTTTGTGAACACTGTCTTAACGCTGCTTGTGTGGCATCTTGTCCTAGTGGGGCAATGTACAAACGTGACGAAGACGGAATTGTCTTAGTTGATCAGGAACGTTGTCGTGGATGGAGATTTTGTATGACGGGATGTCCATACAAGAAGGTTTACTTCAACTGGAAGACTAATAAAGCTGAAAAATGTACCTTTTGTTATCCTAGAATTGAAGAAGGATTACCAACAGTTTGTTCAGAAACATGTGTTGGTCGTATTCGTTATATCGGTGTTATTTTGTATGATGCTGATAGAGTTGCAGAGGCTTGTGAAGAACCAGATGATACTAAGTTGTACGAAAGACAATTGGATCTATTCTTAGATCCGAATGACCCAGAAGTTATAAAACAAGCACTCGTTGACGGTGTTGATATGGAAACAATCAGATGTGCTCAAAAGTCACCTATTTATAAGATGGCTGTTGAACAAAAGATTGCTTTCCCATTGCACCCAGAATATCGTACAATGCCAATGGTTTGGTATGTTCCACCGCTATCACCAATCATGAATTATTTTGAGGGTAAGAATTCTATTAAATACCCTGAAATGATTTTTCCAGCTATTAATGAAATGCGTATTCCAGTTGAATATCTTGCAAACTTACTTACTGGTGGTAATACAGAAGTTATCAAAAATGCCTTGTATAAATTGGCAATGATGAGACTATACATGCGCGCTAGAACTAGTGGAAAAGATTTTGACGCCGAAAAACTAGAAAGAGTTGGATTAACTGAAAAATCAGCAACTGCACTATATCGTTTACTAGCAATTGCTAAATATGATGATAGATTTGTTATTCCAAAGGCTAAAAAAGAAAAAGTTGAGCACGTTGAAGAACAACAAGGTGGATTAGGTTACGAAGCATGTAATGGTTGTTCACTAGCACCTGTTCATGGAAGCATATTACGTAAGGCTAAGGCTGGTGAGTCTGGTAAAGATGCATATGCCGAAAGCTTCTATGGAGGAATTTGGCGTGATTAATATTGAGAAACTAAATACTCTAAAACAAGGCTTTACATATCTTTCACGTTTATTAGATTATCCAGAGCAAGATATTTTGGATCCGGATTTTCTTGATAAATTTCAAAAAGAATACGCAAAAACACCTTCAAAATCTGAAATAACTGAAGTGATTTTGGAGATGCAGACGTATTCTTTAGAAGAACTTAAGACACATTATGTTTCTTTATTCGAGTTGAATAATCGTTATACATTGTATATGACATACTATAAGATGACTGACTCTAGAGAAAGAGGTCAGTTGTTGGCAAAGTTGAAGATGTTATATGAAATGTTTGGGGTACGTATTGACGGGACAGAGTTGTCGGATTATTTGCCATTGATGCTGGAATTCTTGGCATATAGTGATTGGAAAGATGATGAGCGCCAACAAGATATGCAACTTATGGTATCCGTTATTGAAGATGGAACCTATAGCTTGTTGAAGAATGCTGAAGTTCAAGATGATGATATGTATTTTAAACTTATAAGAATTGTTCGTGCCGAATTCAAGTCATGTATTGAGCAAACTACAAAAGAGGGGGAGAAGTTGGTATGAAAAACTTTTTAGATATATTCTTATGGGTGATTTTTCCATACCTTTGTCTTGGTTCGTTCATCTTTGGAACTATCGGACGTTTTGCAATTTTTGGTGCAAATGTAACTGCTGAATCTAGTGAATTACTTGAAAAGAAACAACTAATGGTTGGAAGTATTCTCTTTCACATTGGGATTATCTTTGTTTTTGCTGGACACGTTGTAGGTGTTTTGATTCCTAAGTCATTTACCGACTGGCTAGGAATTCCCAATGAAGTGTATCATATAGGCGCACTTGTAATGGGTGGAGTTGCCGGATTCATGGCATTAGCTGGAATGATGATCTTATCTTATCGACGCTTCAGCAATAAGCGTGTTTTCAGAACTAGTTCATTCAGTGATCTAATGGTCAATGTATCATTTTTGATTATTATTGTTCTTGGATTAAGTGCCTCATTAATTGATGGAGCAATCTTACATCCAGAATTTAATTACCGTTTGAATCTGTCAATTTGGGCAAGACAAATATTTGCTTTCCATCCTGATTATCACTTGATGCTTAAAGTTCCAATTATGTTTAAGATACATGTGATATGTGGATTCATTATTTTTGGATTCTTCCCATATACAAGATTGGTTCACGCACTGGCATTACCTTGGCAATACATCTTTAGACGTCCAATAGTCTATCGCAGGAAACCAAGGGCTTAATTAGATAGTGGGAGATAATTATTATTAAGAAGCAACAAAATAAAATTGTGATGAGTATAGCGTTGTTAACGCTAATTATATTGGTAACTGTTTCAATGATGATTGGTAGATATGATTTGTCGTTTTCTGAAGTTCTCAAATATTTTACAGGACAAGCCAACTCTTCTTCAGCATTAATTTTGAAGCTTAGATTCATTCGAATTATAGCAGTAGTATTAGTTGGCGCGGGTCTTTCTATGGCTGGCGCCACTTTTCAATCTGTCTTTGGAAACGGATTGGCTTCGCCAAATCTTTTAGGTGTTTCTACCGGTGCTAGTGTTGGTGCTGCGATAGCGATTCTTAACGGTAAATCGATTTATTGGATTGAAATAAGTGCTTTTTTGATGGGTATACTAACAGTATTTTTAACTTTATCAATTAATCGAATCCTTCACAGTGAATCAAATATCACTTTGATTTTATCGGGAATTATCATGTCAGGATTGATGCAGTCACTATTGGGATCAGTCAAGTATATTGCTGATCCAGAGGACCAATTACAAAGTATTGTTTATTGGGAATTGGGGAGTTTTATGAAAGTAGACTCACAATCGCTAATATCGGTAGCACCCATATTAGTAATAGGAATAATTTTTCTTTTGATGACGCGCTGGAGATTGAATGCATTATCATTAGATACAAATACAATAAAGACAATTGGAATAAATCCAACAATCAATCGTAATTTGATGATTTTATTTGCCACATTACTGACTGCTGCATCCGTTTGTTTATGCGGTGTTATTGGGTGGATCGGTTTGGTCGTTCCACATGTTAGTCGTAGTATTGTGGGTGAGGATAACCGATATGCACTACCAATGACAGCAATCACTGGCGCTATTTTACTATTGATTTCGGATACATTGGCTAGAAGTATTTCAGTTAATGATATTCCATTGAGTATTATTACTGGCTTTATTGGCGTTCCAATCTTTATTGTGATACTTGTTAGGAGAAAAAATGTTGGAATCTAGGATCATTACAGAAAACTTGTCATTTGCATATAAGAATAAGTCGATCATTGGAAATGTTAATTTGAATGTTGATCCTGGACAAGTTCTGGTAATTTTAGGACCGAATGGAATTGGTAAGAGTACTTTATTGAATTGTTTGAGTGGAGTTTTAACAAAATATAACGGAAAAATCAGTGTAAATGAAAAAGATTTAAGTGAGTTGACTACTAAGAATCTATCACATCAAGTGGCTTTGGTCAGTCAAGGTGTAAGTATCAAATCTAGTTTGACTTTGTTTGATTATTTGCTCTTAGGACGTACGTCTTTTCACTCGATATTTGAGCAGCCAGATGAACATGATGAGAAGGTTGTTGCAAATGTTATTGAAGAGATCGGCTTGATTGATTATCGTAATATTAGTCTTCAAAATATGAGTGGTGGTCAAAGACAGCTGGCGATAATTGGTCGTGCATTGGCACAAGAACCGGATATATTGATCATGGATGAACCCACCTCTGCTCTAGATTATAAGAATCAGACGGTAGTATTGAAGTTGATTCGTGAACTATCAAATAAAGACATTTCAATAATCATGAGTACTCATGATCCTAATCAAGCTCAAATTATTGGTGATGAAGTCGGATTACTAATAGATAATAAAACTTATTTGCAGGGATCAACGAATGAGATATTAAATGATAAGAATTTATCTAAACTCTATGGAACTTCAATTTTATCGACTTATAATGAATCAGTGAATAGGAAAATATTTGGAATAGGGATGGATTAAGTATGAGAAGGAAACGAAATATTGTTGTTTTACTTTTGGGGCTATTAGTCTTTTTCATTAGTGGAATAACAACACAAGCTGCTTCAACGAAAACAATTGTTGATAATACTGGTGCTCCAGTAAAAATACCAAAGAAAGTTAATAAGATTGCGGATCTTTGGCATGCTAATAATCCGATATTGTTGATGCTTGGGGGAGAGGATAAGTTAGTTGCTACCACAAAACTAACTCATGATAATGCTTTATTAACTCAACTGTATCCTAAGGTTAAAAAACAAGCAGTCCCATTTAATGGTGAGGATTTTCAGATTGAGGAATTGGTCAAACAAAAGCCAGATGTAGTCATTAGTTCTGATACTTCACAGATCAGTGAATTGAAGAAGAACAATATTCCAGCTGTTAATTCGATGTTTCAAGACTTTGGTGGTTTGAAGAAAACGGTTACTTTGACTGCTAAAGTAGTTGGTACCAAAGATGCGAAGAAAAAGGCCAAGAAATATAATAAGAAATTGAATTCAGATATAAAACAAGTTAAAAAACGTGTCCGTAAGGATAAATCAAAGCCCAGCGTGTTACATATTGTTAATACTAGTGATCTAAGTAAGGTCGATGGTAAAGATACTATTGTAGATGAATGGTTAAAGATTGCTGGTGGTAAAAATGCCATTAAAACTAAGGGCAATATGATTAACGTTTCTGCTGAAGAAATTATTAAGGCTAATCCAGATGTCATAATCATCGGTGGAACTACTAATAAAAAAGCTTTGAAGCTGCTCAAAAAAGATGATCGATTCAAATCTTTGAAAGCGGTTAAAGATAAAAAGGTGTATGGTAATCCGACAGGTATCTTTATGCTAGACAGATACAGTGCTGAAGAAGATTTACAAATTTGGTGGGCAGGTAAAATACTTCACCCCAAACAAATGAAAGATGTAAATCTAAACCATAAATTCAAGTCATTTTATAAGGAATTTTTTGATTATGAATTCAGTAATAAAAAAATAAAGCAGATTATTAATGGTGAGGTTATCAAGTGAAAATAGAAATAACACAAGAACCCATCAATACTGAAAAGCTCACACAGAGTTTGATCCATAGTGAGTATGGAGGAGTTGATATTTTTATAGGTAATATTCGTCGATTTACTGATGATATTGAAACCGAAAAAATTGAGTATACTACTTATAAGAAAATGGCAGAAAAAGAAATGCAAAAGTTAGCCGACAAGGTACTCTCAAAGGGCATGGATGTGGTGATGGTTCACCGTATTGGTGAATTACAACTTGGTGATATTGCTGTGTTTATTGGCGTATCTGCACCACACAGGGCTGAAGCATTTGAAAACTGTCAGTTCTTAATTGATGAGTTGAAGAAGACAGTTCCGATTTGGAAAAAGGAATATGATCGTGACAAAATTCGTTGGGGAGGTTTAGAAGATTGAAAGTAAAAATGTTTTCTATCTTGGCTGAAGAAATAGGTCCGACACTAGAAGTAGATTTGAACGATAGTTTCTATTCAAGGGATGTTAAAGAATCAATTATTAAAAAATATCCTGATTTAAAGAACATCATAGATCAATCTTTGGTAGCTATTGATGAAGAATATGCGGATGAATCGCTATTTTCATTAAATAGTGTAGATGAAATTGCTTTGATCCCACCAGTCAGTGGCGGCTAATATAAGGGGGGCTTTATAATGGAAAGTAAATCTAAATCAATAATTGCTTTGGCCATGGGTACTTTATCCATGATGATTTGTTTTATGGTTTGGCTGAGTTTATCGCCGTTAGTTGGAGTTATTCTTTCACATAATGGAATTGAGTTAAGTGAATTTCAGCGAACATTCTTGTTAGCAACACCAATTTTATTAGGTTCAATTATGCGTATCCCAATGGGAATCTGGAGTGATAAATTCGGTGGCAAGAAAGTTTACATTATATTAATGCTGTTCTTGATCATTCCTGTGCTTATGGTTCCTAGAGTCAATTCATTTGGAATGATGATAGTTGCTGCATTGCTACTTGGTATGAGTGGGACGTCATTTGCAGTTGGTATTTCGTATGTTACCGGCTTTTTTCCACCAGAAAAACAAGGATTAGTCCTTGGAATTGCCGGTGTTGGTAATATCGGTACTGCGTTTTCATCGTTCTTTTTCCCAAGAATGGAGAAGGTATGGGGATTAAACAGTGTATTTTATACATTGATCATCTTATTAATTATTTTTGTATTATTGATGTTCTTTATAGCTCCAGAATCAAACAAAAATGAAGATGCTAGTATGCTCAAGTCTTTGGCTGTTGCTAAAGAAAAGGATACTTGGTACCTTGCATTGTTCTACTTTCTAACATTTGGTTTATTTATGGCTATGACTAACTTATTATCAACTTTTATGGTCAATTTATTTAATAGTAGTTTAATAGATGCTGGATTATGGGCAGCAATATTTGCTGTTATTGGTACATTGACACGTCCATTGGGTGGTTATCTTTCAGATAAAATTCGTCCGATGACACTTTTAAAGTATGATTTTGTCGCAATTACTGTTTCTGCAATAATTTTAGGGATTTTCCTAAAGACACAGGCCATTTTTCTTATTATGATGATAGTAATAGGTGTCTTAGTTGGATTAGGTAATGGAATTATTTTCAAGATGGTTCCGTTCGTGTCTGACAGTAACACTGGTGCCGTTACAGGATTTGTTGGCGCTATGGGTGGACTAGGTGGATATTTCCCACCAATTATCCTGGGTGTGATTAAACAGGCTACTGGCACTTATGAACTAGGGATATATTTAATCGCTGTATTTGCTATAATATGTTTAGTATTACTACAGAGAGTATATATTTCTGGAGAACACAAAATTGTTAAGTAATGGAATTGAGGTGCAACTTTATGAGTGAGAATGAACAAACAGAGAAAAAAGAAAATGCCGTTATGGAGGCACTAGAGGATGTTATTGACCCAGAACTTGGAATCGATATCGTTAATCTAGGCTTGATATATGGGATTGAGATCAAAGATAATCTTTGTACCGTGACTATGACATTAACAACTATGGGATGCCCATTAAGTGATATGATTTCTAACGATATCCATAATGCCGCTGAATCAGTTGAAGGTGTCGATTCGTGTGACATCAATTTGGTTTGGTATCCAATTTGGGATATGAGTAAAATGAGTCGTTTTGCCCAAATTGCACTTGGTATTGGTGGTTAACATTTGAGAGCGTGACAAAACACGTTCAGTTTTCGTTTATAAGTCCAAAGAGCCGGTATTTACGTAAGTAAATATCGGTTTTTTGGACTTATAGGGAGAAAATTGTGTTTTGTCACGCGTTTTCATGTTCATTAGATTTTTTCTAATAATCATGGTGCGTTTTTTAAATGAAAGCGGTAATATATTTAATATAGCAAAATTTTACAATTATAACGGAGGACTATTCCATGAGTAAAGCAACTGAATATTTGAAACATGTTTATGAAGTAATTGAAAGAAGAGACCCTGATCAATTGGAATTTCTAGAGGCAATTCATGACTTCTTCCAAACAATGACACCTGTATTTGAGAAACATCCTGAGTATATTGATGCTAATATCTTGGAAAGATTGACTGAACCGGAACGCGTAATTCAGTTCCGTGTTCCATGGCTTGATGATGCAGGTAAACCACAGGTCAACCGTGGCTTTAGAGTGCAATTCAATTCAGCTATTGGACCATACAAAGGTGGATTGAGATTTCACCCATCAGTAAATTTGAGTATTGTTAAATTTTTAGGATTTGAACAGATTTTTAAGAATGCTCTGACTGGACTACCGATAGGTGGTGGAAAAGGCGGTTCAGATTTTGATCCGAAGAATAAATCAGATAATGAAATTATGCGCTTTTGTCAAAGTTTCATGACAGAGTTAAGCAAGTATATCGGTCTTGATACTGATATTCCAGCTGGTGATATTGGTGTTGGTGGCCGTGAAATAGGGTATTTATATGGACAATACAAGCGACTTAAGGGTGCTGATCGCGGTGTATTGACTGGTAAAGGACTGACTTATGGTGGTTCGTTAGCTAGAACTGAGGCCACTGGATTTGGGCTAGCTTATTACACAGAGGAAATGTTAAAGGCGAATAAGTCTGACATATCTAATAAAAGAGTTGTGGTGTCTGGTAGTGGTAATGTTTCTGTTTATGCCATTCAAAAAGTTGCTGAATTAGGTGGTAAAGTTATCACTTGTTCAGATTCAAATGGTTATGTTGTTGATGAGAATGGAATAGATCTCAATGTTGTTAAGCAGATCAAAGAAGTAGAACGTGGACGTATTAAAGAGTATGCAGACCGTGTTTCAAGTGGTAAATATTATGAGGGTTCCATTTGGGATGCAAAGTTGAAGTATGATGTTGCTTTACCATGCGCCACTCAAAATGAGATTGATGGTAAACAGGCCAAGTTGATGATAAATAACGGGGTCATGGCTATTGCAGAAGGTGCAAATATGCCAAGTGATATTGAAGCAATTAAAGTTTATCAAGATAATGGATTGTTATATGGCCCAGCTAAGGCAGCTAATGCAGGTGGTGTAGCTGTTTCTGCACTTGAAATGAGCCAAAACAGCATGCGTCTGAGCTGGACTTTTGAAGAAGTCGACGATAGATTGAAACAAATCATGAAAGATATCTTTACTGAATCGGTCGATGCAGCTAAAAAGTACAATATTAATGGAGATTATTTGAGTGGGGCTAATATCGCTGGTTTTGTTAAAGTGGCTGATACCATGATTACTCAAGGTCTTGTTTAATCAATGTCATAGTTGGAATTTATAAAAGTGATTATTTTTTTATGATTTTTAATGTTTTGTTATCATATAGATGTAATACTTAAAAGGGAGAGTAAAAATGGCAAATTTAAATGGTTTAACTGATACATACACACTCAGTAATGGTGTAAAAATTCCTATTGTTGGGTTCGGAACTTGGCAAACACCAGATGGTGATGTTGCTAAAGAAAGCGTTAAAGCTGCGATTGAGGCTGGATATCATCATATTGATACTGCTGCAGCCTATGGCAATGAAGATAGTGTAGGAGAGGGAATTAAGGCTTCAGGAATTAAACGTGATGACTTATTCTTGACTACAAAGTTGTGGAATGATGATCATGGATATGATTCAACTAAAAAAGCACTTGATCATTCATTGTTAGAATTAGGTGTAGATTATGTTGATCTATATTTGATTCACTGGCCAAATCCTATTAAGTTCCGTGATAATTGGAAAGAAGTTAACGCAGAAACTTGGCGTGCAATGGAAGAAGTACTTAAAGCCGGTAAAACACGTGCAATTGGTATTTCAAACTTCCGTCCACAACATATGGATGAACTCTTGAAGACTGCAACAGTTACACCAATGGTTAATCAAATTTTCCTTAACCCAAGTGATCTCCAACCCAAGGTTGTCGCTTATAACAATCAACACAATATTTTGAGTGAAGCTTATAGTCCACTTGGCACTGGAAAAATCTTCCAAGTTGAAGAATTGAAAGAGATGGCAACACGTTATGGTAAGTCAGTTGCACAATTAGTTTTACGTTGGTCACTACAACATGGATTCTTGCCACTTCCTAAGTCAGTACATGCCGATAGGATTAAGGAAAATGGTCAAATCTTTGATTTTGAAATTTCTAGTGATGATATGCTAACTATCGATGGATTGCACGGACTTGCAGGAATTGCTAATGATCCTGATACTGCTAATTTCTAATAGAGTTTGAAAAAACGCGTTCAATTTTTGAGTATAATGCAAAATAAGTAGATATTCACGTAAGTGGATGTCTACTTATTTTTTTTTTATTAAACAGGAAAATTTGCATTTTTCCACACGTTTCCACTGTAAATTTGAGTAGAAACGAAGTTTATTACGATTTCTTTTTGACTACAACAGTTGATTTCGCTTCTTTATTTAAAGTGGCATTTTTAACTAATTGATAAATTGTAGCGGCAATCGGAACACCGAGTAACATTCCAATGATGCCAGCAACCCCACTACCAATAGTAATGGCAGCAAGAACAAAGATTCCTGGTAATCCAATAGAACCACCAACGACACGTGGATAGATAAGATTACTTTCAAGTTGTTGCAAGATGATGATATATACAACAAACAAAATTCCTTGAAGTGGTGAAGTGACTGCTATAAGAACAAATCCAACAGCACCACCTATCCAGGCACCGATCATTGGAACTAGAGCTGTTATACCAACTAGAGCACCAATTGATAAAGCGTTTGGAAATTTAAAAATCCACATGCCCAATGCACATAGTGTACCAAGAATGAAAGCTTCGATAACTTGGCCACTTATGAAACTAGAAAATGCTTTGTCGGCTACTCCAATTACATAGTATGTTTTTTTCATAATTTTTTTGGGGACAAATGTGTTCAGTACACGATTAATTCCTTGACCAATTTTTTCTTTACCACTTACCAAATATATTGCAAAGGTAAATGCAAGTATGAAGTTGAAGAGTCCTTTTGATAAACTACCAAAAATATTTATAGAAGAAGAAAATACTCCGGATACGCCAGAAGAAACGAATTTCATCAATTTGGATTGGATACTTGCCCAATCGATCTGGCTTGTCTTAAGTTGGGACGCGATGAGACTTGCTTGATTGGAGTTATTCAGCCATTTATTAAAGTTATTCAAAAGATTCGGAAGACTAGAAAAGAAACTACTAATTGCAGTGATGAATTGAGGTAGTACTAGACGTAATACCCAAGCAATTATGGCGATTATTATCACAATTGATAACAACAAAGCTACAGGACGCCTTGTTCCGATTGCAAATTTATTCTTTGCCTTAGGCCAAAAGCGTTTTTCTAGCATACTACTTAATAAATTTATACAATAAGCCAAGGCTGCACCTATGATAAGTGGTAATGAGATTGAATAAATTATTTTTAACAGGCCTAAAATTTGTCCGGGATATACAAGTAACACTAAAAATATGGCGACTAGGGAACTGTATCTTATTATTTCTTGTTTGGTAAGTTTCATATGTTTTCCTCTCATATAATTGATAATAGTAGTATTAGTTTACCATTCAAGAACATGGACATACTAGAAAAAAACGTGATACCTATAAAGGAATCACGTTTTGACATAATTAAATATTATTTTGTGTAACCATTCATGTGTTTTGTCTTAAAATTCCAAGCATCTTTGATAACTGTATGAACATCATCATATTGAGGTTTCCAATTCAAAACTTCACGTGCTTTACTTGAATCGGCAATCAATGTACTTGGGTCGCCTAAACGACGTGGTCCCATCTTGGCTGGGATTTCTTTTCCGGTAACTTCACGGGCAGCTTCTAGTATCTCTTTATTTGAGAAGCCATTTGAAGAACCTAAGTTAAAGATATTGCTATCATTACCAGAACGTAGATACTCCATTGCTAAACGATGAGCTTCGGCCAAATCTTCAACGTGCACATAATCACGAACATTTGTACCATCTTTAGTATCATAATCATCACCAAAAATAGTTAACGTATCACGTTGACCTGCAGCAGTTTGCAATACAACAGGGATCAAGTGAGTTTCAGGATTATGATCTTCACCAATCGTACCGTCAGACTTTGCGCCAGCAACGTTGAAGTAACGTAGTGCAACGAACTTGATTCCATAAGCTACATCTGACCAATGCATGATCTTTTCCATGGCCAATTTACTTTCACCATATGGATTAGTTGGAATTGTAGGATCTGTTTCCTTGATTGGAATGTGCTTTGGTTCACCATAAGTTGCGGCAGTTGAAGAGAAGATGATATGTGAAACACCAAAGTCTTTCATTACTTCTAGCAATGAAATCATACCGTAAGTGTTGTTATCAAAGTATTTTAGAGGGTCTTTCATAGATTCAGGAACAACTGAAAAAGCCGCAAAATGAATAACGTCTGTGATGTCTTCGTTTTGGAATAACTTAATAAGGAATTCCTTGTCACGAATATCACCTTGATAAAATTTTGCTTTGTCGTTCACGGCTTCACGATGGCCAGTAGCTAAATTGTCTGCTACAACAACGTCGTAATCCATGTTGCATAAATGATCTACAGTGTGAGAACCGACATAGCCAGCACCACCAAGTACAAGAATACTCATATAATTACCTCCGATTTTGATTTACTTTCTATTATACCGTATTATTATAGAATAGTTTTATTAGGTTAAGCTCAATTTAAAAATTTCACATTTTCTGTGTTATGCTTTAATATATCTTTATGGATTAAAATATGCTTGAATGGAATGAAGGAATATGAAGAAATTCTTTTCTATATTTGGAACTGTGTTATTAATATTAGTAGCATTGGCTCTGATTTTTAATGAACCGATTAAAGAATATGCAGTTAGTCGTATTTCTGATTATCATTTGTCATCTTTGACCTCTTCTAAAGTGAAAAAAAATGAAAAAAAAGATGGCGAATTTAATTTCCAAAAAGTTAAACCATTAACGGCAACACAAGTGGCTAAAGCTTCCGTCAGCAATGATGCGGCGGTAATTGGGAAAATGGCTGTACCTTCAGTTGGTTTGTATCTTCCTATTGTAAAGGGATTAAGTGATGATTCTCTTTCAACTGGTGGCGGTACAATGAAAAAAGACGAAAAAATGGGGCAAAACAATTATGCACTAGCCGGTCATTATATGACTAATAAGGGTGCTTTGTTCTCACCACTCGAAAATTCTCAAATTGGTGATAAAGCATATATTACCAATATGAAACGAGTTTATACTTATAAGATTTTTTATAAAAAAATTGTTCCACCAACCGCGGTGTACTTGTTAGATGATACCAAAGGTCAAAAACTTTTAACATTGATAACTTGTGCTGACGGTGGTACTAATCGTTGGGCTATTCAAGCCACATTAGTAAGTAGTGTTCCAGCAAATAAAGCGACACTTTCAGTATTCTCTAAATAAGTCATGTTGTGGCTTATTTTTTTTTTTGAAATACTGTTATAATGATTTAGTTAGTAGGTGATGTAGTGGTATTAATCAATTGGGAAAAACGAAAAAATCCCACTAAAGAAGAGATTTCAAATTTTTCATCTGAAAATGATGTAAGCCAAATTCTTGGTGAATTATTAATGTCTAGAGGATTAACAAAAAAGGCCGATATCGGTGACTTTATTCATACTGATATTGCTGGTTTACAAGATCCGTTTGGATTACATGACATGGATAAGGCATTAGATATTATTGATCAAGCCATTCAAAATGAAAGTAAAATCGCCATCTACGGAGATTACGATGCTGATGGTGTTACCAGTACTTCTATTATGAAATTGACACTGCAGAGATTAGGTGTGAAGCCGATATTTTATATTCCGGATCGTTTCAAAGATGGATACGGTCCTAACTTAGATGTATATAAATTCTTGGCTGATCAGAATATTGATTTGCTTATTACTGTAGATAATGGTGTTAGTGGTAAAGAACAGATTAAGTATTTGAAGGATCGTGGCATTAAAGTCATTGTTACAGATCATCATGATTTACCGGATGAATTGCCGGAAGCAGACGCAATCGTCCATCCAACTATCCCAGGATTTGAGTATACGTGTCCTTATCTTTCTGGAGCTGGAGTTGCATTCAAAATTGCTGATGCATTACTTGGTGATGATGCTTTAGATTTGATTGATATAGCCGCCATTGGTACTATTGCTGATTCTGTGCCACTATTAGGTGAGAACCGTGTCATTGTTACAGAGGGCTTGAAACGCATGGCTGACAACAAGCATGTTGGTCTAAGTGCATTGATCGAGAAGTGTGATCTTAAAATCAATCAAATGACAGAAGAAGATATTGGTTTCAAAGTTGCTCCTAGAATCAATGCATTGGGACGCTTAGCAAATGCTTCTTCAGGAGTTGAATTGTTGACTACTGGGGATGAATCGTTTGCTAAAGAGATTGTTGATGAAACAGAAGACATTAATAGTAAACGACAAGACTTAGTCGCCTTTGCTTTTGATGATTCACAGGTACAAATTAAGGAACAAAAGAATAGTGGTGTCTTGGTTCTTAAAAGTGATAAGTGGCATCAAGGTATTTTAGGAATCGTTGCTAGTAGGGCCGTTGAACAAGAACATAAGCCAACACTGGTTCTTCAATATGATGAGGATTCTGGATTGTACAAAGGTTCTGGTAGAAGTCCTGAGGGATTCAACTTATTTGATGCATTGAATGCTCATAAAGAATTATTTGCAGGTTTTGGAGGACATGCACAAGCCTGTGGCTTTTCAATCGGTAAAGATGAATTAGAAAAACTAGTTCCTTTGTTGCAAACGGAACCAGAAAAGCAAAACTTTGATCCAACTGGTCCAATGACTAAGTTATATGATCTGAATCTTAATATTAGTGATTTGAATTTTGATTTGATTAAAGAGATTGATCAATTAGCTCCGTTTGGAATGGGTAATCCTAAGCCAGTAATTAAGTTATCTAATGTGTCGTTATCAGAGCCTAGATCAATCGGTAAAGATGGTACTCATTTGAAGACTGATGTCGTTGACAAAAATCATAAAATCGGTGCCATTGGTTTTGGAATGTATTCAAAGATTGATTCTTTAAATACGAATGCTTGTGACGTTTATGGTGAGCTAGGAGTCAATGAATGGCGTGGACGTAAGAACTTGCAGTTGATGTTGGATGATTTTCAGGCATCCGCTGAGGGTATGAAAATTAACCAGATGAGTGATATATATATTGATTATCGAAATAAACAAATATCTGGTTCGATTTTGAATAAATTCGATGCAATAGTCTTCTTCAATGAAACTTATTATGAGGCTGCTAATCGAGCACATCCACAAGTTAAGTTGATTATGTACAACGATAGTTTTAGTGGACAAAATGTATTGGTATATGATCGTCCACATAATTTGGATTTATTTAAAGAATTTATAAGTAAGAATAGTTTTGAACATGTTGCATTATATTTCCATACCGACCTGACTAGTCGCTATTTAGGACCTGATATGTCAGCGATGAAGAACTTCTTGAAGTATCTATATACTCATCAAAATGTGAAAGCAGATGGGATGGAATTGGTCGCAGAATATTTGCAATATAAAAAATCTGATATAGATTTCTATTTAAAAGTGTTTTTAGAGCTAGATTTTGTTAAAATAGTAGATGGCTTTGTTGAAAAAGCTAATGCTTCACAACAACGCGAATTGATTGAATCTCCAACATATCTTAAGAGATTACAACGCAATGATGTTGAAAAAATATTAATTGAATCCGACTTTGACAGTCTCTTGTCTTGGATAAGCGATTTTTGCCATAGTTAGATTGAATGGAGAAATTAAAAGATGGATATTGATTTTAAGAAATACGTTGCTAATGTTCCGGATTTTCCAGAACCAGGTGTACTATTTCGTGACATTTCACCATTAATGTTGGACGGTAAGGCATATGCCGCTGCCACAGATGAAATAGTTGAATATGCTAAGAGTCGTGGAGCAGAAATGATTGCTGGACCCGAAGCTCGTGGATTTATTGTTGGGTGCCCTGTAGCCTATAAATTAGGCGTTGGATTTGCCCCAGCACGTAAAAAGGGAAAGTTGCCTCGTGAAACTGAATCTGTTACTTACGATTTGGAATATGGACAAAGTTCACTTTATATGCAAATGGATGCAGTTAAACCAGGTCAAAAAGTATTAGTAGTTGATGATTTGATGGCAACTGGTGGTACATTAGCCGCAACTATTGATTTAGTTGAAAAACTTGGTGGTATAGTTGTTGGAACTGCATTCTTGATTGAATTAAAAGATCTACATGGCCGTGATAAAATTAAAGGCTATGATATGTTTACATTGATGCAGTATTAATATTATAATAATAAAGGCACATGCCTTTTATTATGGAGAGTTGGCAGAGTGGTAATGCACCGGACTCGAAATCCGGCGAACCGGTTCATACCGGCGCGCAGGTTCAATTCCTGTACTCTCCTTAAATAACACGTCTAGAACACTGATATATCAGCACTTATATAAATAGTGTGCACATTATGTGCACACTATTTTACTATGGCTCGCTTGTCATGGACATTATCTGTGTGGTGTGAGAGCTCGGTAACTAAAGGTCAATTCTCTCTGTATAAGTATCATCTTGGGTTAGGGTGTCTAAGCTGTTATCGATCACTACATCACTTTTAGCTTTGTACTCATCAATTAGATATGCATAGACTTTGGTAGTGGTTCCCAAGTTTGAATGGCCCAATCTTTTTGATATTGCATATATATCGACATTGTTTGCAAGTAAAAATGCAACGTGGGAATGTCTTAGACTGTGGAAATGAAATCCATCACGCTTTATGGAAAGAGTTTTTAATGATTTTTTTAGAGTTTTATTGACCGCGCTAGAACTGGGAATTGTATTGTATTGATTAAGAAATACAATATTGGAATTATTATTCTTTAATTCTTTTAAAATATTCAGAAACTCTGAGTTTACACGAATTACACGGTTAGACGATTCATTTTTAGTTGATTTAAATCCACCGCCGTTTGTATAATCCCAAGCTTTGCTAATAGTTATGGTTTTGAAATTGAAATTAATATCATCCCAAGTTAAGGCCATGATTTCTCCGAGACGAGCTCCGGTATAAAGTGCTGTAAGAATCATATATCTAGAAGTGAAGTGTCTGTTGAGACCAGATATTAAATATTGAGTGAGTCTTCTTATCTCATCAAGGTTGAGATAATCAACTTTGCGTGTTTTTGATTTGTCAAAAGTGATAATAATATTTTTTGTAAAGTCCTTTGGAATGATATCTTCGTAAACAGCATTTTGAACACATGATCTGATAAAAGTATTAAGTTTTGATACGGAAGACTTAGATCTATTCTTACCATATGCATTAATGAAGCTTTGGTAATCACGTCTAGTTATTTCCTTAATGTCTCGGATGCCAAAGTATTTATCAATTTGTTTACTAGTATTTGTGTACCATTGAGCAGTTAATTTGGTAATATTTGGCAATCTATATGTTTTGGCCCAATCGTCAAAATATTCCTTAAAAATAGTGCTGCCTATATCATCAGATTGACTAGCGGTTTTATTCAACTCATTTATATAAAGTTCAGCTTCTTTTTTAGTTTTGAATCCCGCTTTTGATTTAAAATGACGTTTACCATGTATGTCCAAATAACTGGTTCTAATCTGCCATGATTTACCACGTTTTGTTATCGATGCCATTATATGATTTCCTCCAATATGATATACTTAAAGGGCTAAAAAGGGTGCAATAATCCCCTTTAGTATATGTTTAGTCTAAGTCATATCCCACAACTTTGGTCGGTGAGGGGGTATGACTTTTTAATTTAATTTTCTTAACAATTATAGATTTAATAATTCAGATTTCTTTTTGTCGAATTCTTCTTGTGAAATAATACCGTCATCAAAAAGTTCTTTATATTTTCTTATTTCGTCTGCACTGCTAGCTTCAGTATTGTTAACTTGTTGTGTAGGTTGTGATTGATTGTCACTGATGATTCTATCAAGAATGTTGCACCATGAATCAAGTTGCTGCTGTGCACCTCTCGCAATCCATGAATCTGGCTTCTTTTCTTCAGATAAGAAAGTAGCTCCAAAAGTTTCTCCTGATGATAGGTATACAGTTATTGCAATTTTTGTGATCACATCGTACTGTTTCCCACCAGTCATTGCTCCTACAATTGCTCCAGCACCTCCAAAGAGAATACCTCCAGTAGCTGCACGAGCAATTCCGTGATGTTTTTTAACTTCATGTCCTTCGACAATAGGCTTGTATCCAGTTATATCTTTAAAATAGTAAAGTTTTTCAGTTGTTTTAAATGCAAATTTCAATTGGGTCATTACAATCTTTGATGTAAAGTCAGCATACAATCCATCAGCGCTTGCAGCACGATTTACGTCAAAGACATCATCGGGCTGTTCATCTAGTTCGTCTGACTCTTTTTCAGAAATTTCATCAGTAATAATTTCTTCATCTTTTAGTGGATTTTCTTTAAGATAAGATAATTTTGATTTAATATCTTCTGAATTCATTTTTGATAGTTTTAATGATTCCATTATTTTTGGTGGATTACTGAATTCCAAAGCCATAGAAACATCAGGCATGCAATCATTGCATATGTTTCCATTTTCAATTTGATATGATGACTCCCAAAGTTTGATTTTTTTATCACATATGACACATTGTTTTGACATAATAAAAATCCCCTAATTATAGCAGCTTTTAAAGTCAGTCAGTATTTGGACTATGGCTATCTATAATAACTTTGAATTTCATCGATAACAGTATCTTCCAAGTAAAGTGGTATGTTAAAAGCTTCCATAAATCTTACTGTATTTGCATGTATGTATTCAATATTAGAAAAGTATAATGGTATCAATAATTGAATTGCAGTCTTATTTGCATGTCCTTCAATACCAAATTTTGAGGGTGAAAAATACAGGCATGCTTTGGATCCATCGTCATTTAATACATGTCCAATTTCATGTGCAAGTTGAAATGGTATTTGATTTTGAATATGCCAGTTGCTGTTGATAACTATGACTTTTGTTTTAGTATCTACTGCAGCAGGTGTGTAAGGTGAGAACTTATCTTCCATAATTACTGCTATGTTATTATCAAATGCCAAATTCATTAAGGCAGACGTCATGTCATTTATCATATAATCATATCCAATCAAAATTAGTTAAAGATGTTTTCTCCGTATTGTTGAATCAGGTCGTTGCGCCACTCAGGATAGCTTTTATAAGGAATCATCTCACTCTTGTTTGTTACAGGGTTACGACTCCATCTTTCGGAAATCGGTAGTAAGGATTCATCCATATCTCGTGTTGTTATATCACAACGACAACCATCATGCAGAGGAGGAATCATGTTTAATTCGTCCGATTTAAATATGATTCCATCAGCTTGGCCACATTTAGTGCATGTGTTCTTATCTAGTGTTGCAGTGAATTCATAATTATCAGCTCCGCCTAGCAGTGTCATGCTCTTGTGCTTAGTATAACCAACACTGGTAACTAATTTTTCTCTCGAAATCATTTGCTCTTTAGATTGTGATAATGCGTTTAATGGGCTGATTATTCCGTCACTAGATTTATTTTTGTGAGACCAAATTAAAGTTTTATATTTTGATACAATATCAAATCCAGTGTTAGTTAGTTCTAGTATTCTTAAATTTGGATTTCTGTAAGTATCTTCATCTAAATTTTCTTTGATTCTTCCGATTAATTCTGATTTTTTTCCGGATACTTTTAATGAATTATTACGAAGAATATTCTTCAGCTCTGTAACCTTTAATACAGAAAGAGAATTTGATGGTGATGAATATTTAAGCAGATTATTTTTAATCAGTGAATCTTTATGGGCAATTGCATTAATTCCAAACTCATATTCAAAATAGGAAGGAGGTGTCTCTAAATAATCTTTATTGTTAAGCCAGTCCAAAAGAATTATATCTCCAGTTAATAGATTTTCTTCTAAGGGCTGTAAGAATATATCGTTAAGCTCCATTGATGGAAATGATTTTGCTTTTTTCTTAAACTCTTTCATATCTCTATCGGGATTAATGTATGGAGATACTTCTTTTTTTCTGGATAATTTGCTTAGCAGTTTTTCCAATAGTTTATTGATCATTTCTACCACCTCTTAAAAGTCGCTTCATTAATTCTAAATCTTCCGGTGGGATAGGGCGACCCTCAAATGTCATTATTACGTCATCGTTATCAATTGCTTCTTTTACATCTATCTCTTTAGTAGTACTAATCACTTTTTTAGAATCATCGTCGAGCAAATCTTTTCTATCAACTTTTAAAACGTTAGCTATTTTATCCAGAGTCTCCAAAGATGGGTTCTTTCCAGTTCTATATTGATAAATCATATTTTTGCTTAACCCAGATTTCTCAGCAACTTGTTGAAGACTCATGCCTCTGATTTTTGAATATTTTTTTATGTTGTCATATACCGTCATAGTAGTGTTTCTCCTAAAATTAATAGGATGAATTTACACCTATGGTGTTAAAAATGTTGCATTATTTTACACCTATGGTATGATTAATTCATCAAGTAATTAAGCAACAAAAAACAAGCGTTATCGTAGACAACTTTGTCGAGTGAATTACGATAGCATGAGGAATCATTTGCTTATTTGTTATGCCCATATTTTACACCATAGGAATGAAATACACAACTACTTGATGAATTAATAACAGTAAAGGAGGTAAATACATGCCAGAAGCACAGTTAGCAAGCTATGCACGTAAGATTGAAAGTGAAATTAAGATTGCCCTAATCCAACGTAATATGACACAACGGGAACTAGCTAAGTTGATTGGAACAGGTACACAACAATTGAATCGTGCCATTAAAGGTGATATGACTCCAAAATCTCGCGAACTTAGAAAGAAAATTGAAAAGATTTTATTTATAGAAGGCTAGGTGAAAGTTAATGGATAACGTGGAGAAATTTAGTTTTAAGGGAAACAATGTACGAATAATACAGATTGAAAATGAACCGTGTTTTGTAGGAAATGATGTGGCCAATATTTTAGGATATTCCAGAAACAGAAAGGCGATTCAAGATCATGTAGATGATGAAGATAAATGTGACGTCCCAATTCAGGACGCCATAGGCAGAAAGCAAAATACAACGGTTATCAATGAATCGGGTTTATATAGCTTAATTCTTTCAAGCAAGTTACCAAATGCCAGAGAATTTCAACGTTGGGTTACATCAGAAGTGTTGCCAGCTATTAGAAAACACGGTGCGTATCTGACTGATGAGGCAATTGAAAATACATTAACTGATCCGGATTTTATCATTAAGCTTGCCACTCAATTAAAATTTGAACGCGAAGGTAGGTTAATTGCTGAGCAGCGAGTTAATGAGTTACAATCCAAGGCTACTTATTATGATCAGGTTTTATCTAATTCGTCATTAGTGTCAATTACAACTATTGCTAAAGATTACGGTATGGGAGCTCGTGAGATGAATAAGTTACTTCATGGATTAGGGGTTCAATTTAAGCAAGGTAAGAATTGGTTTTTATATGCAAAATATCAAAAGACAGGTTGGACGCATTCAGAAACATTTATGGTTACTGCTAGCGACGGAACTGAACACGCAAAGGTAACAACTAAATGGACTCAAAAAGGAAGACTTGGATTATACGAACTATTAAAACAAAAAAATGTAATTCCATTGATTGAGCAAAATGATACAGCGTTGGAGGTGTAGGTTATGACTCAATATATCGAAGTTCCAACTAAGCCTTTAAAAATTGAGATTCCCGAAGGAATGAAAGTTGTTTCAATGGATGCACATGGCTATGAAGGTCAGTCGTTATTAGGAAGAACGTGGACAAAGGCTGATATGCGTGAATGGTGTGGAAATAAATCCTGGGATTGGATATTAGAAAATATTATTTCCAATCCCAAATATAGCCTCCAAATGGGCGCGATGGAACGTAAGAATCAAATAGTACACAAGGGTGTTAAAGGTAGTCCATGGAGAATTAAGGCACGTCCTATGGCAGAGTTTTTAGATGAATATTGGGAGGAATTACCATGGTAAGCTTTGAAACATTGATTAATTGGACATTTTTAGTAGCACTTGTTAGTTCTATGACTAGTTATCTATTCATGAAATATAAAACGCTTAAAAATATTATTTTGAGTCTAACTGACTTTACTGATGATGATATTCAAAAGTTGAAAGGTTTGATTAGATGGAAATTCTAAAGGGATTATTTTTACTTGTTATCGCTGTAGTTGTTTCAGGTTTGTTTATTAAATTTTGGAATGATTGTAAATAAAAAAACACCCGGAGGTGTATTTATGGGGAAAAGAGAAATATTTTGGTGGGGATTATGGGCACTGTCTACCATTCTTTCATTGCTTGCCTTAATTTTATAGAGTCTGATTTTAAGTCTATTTTAAATGATGCAGCTTTTCTATTGGTTTTAATTTGAACAAGTCCATCTTTGTTTAATAAATCTTTTATATGTTGTTCGTTATCTTTATTTACAAATTCTATAAGTATCTCTTGCTGTTCCCAGGGGCTTACATTAACTGGAAAAGCTGATGTCCAAACATTTCGGTCTGGATCTTTGATGATTTTCGAGAAACGGTGATGGTGTTTGTTAAATCGAAATGAATTTAGAACTAGATCATAAATTCCCAGTGTTCGGGATGATTTGTTAGTTATGTAAAAATGCATAAAGAAACTGATATCAGATAACTGAACAATTTGAACTTGCTTAATATCTATTTTTGTCCGATATGAAAACCATTTTTCGAGCGCGAGGGAAAAGCTTATTAGCAATGAAAGTAATGATACATAGGTTGCAAGTGGTACATCTTTAAGAAAGGTTATAAAATCATTCAATTTAAATTTCACTCCTATTTATTTAGATTATATCAAAGGAAGTGATCCGATGAACAAAGTATTGAAAGGGTTAGTCAGAATTTCACTAACACAGTTTCAAGATTCATGTGTCGAGTATGGCAGGCAACAAGCAATGTGTGAATTTTGCAAAGATCATCCTGTAAAAAAATTGCTTGAATCTGCAGATAAAATGAACCAAATAAAAAAGTCGCTAACCACGTCATTGGTAGGCGACTAGATACAAAAATATTTAACACTTAAATTATAACACGAAAGGCAATTAAAATATGGCTAATGAATTAGCAAATATAGATTTTGGAGTTTCATATACTCCAACAGAAATCAAAATTAATAACGAAGAAGGATTAAAGAACGAATTAAAAAGTATTTCTCTAAAGTACAAAGGATTAATTGTTACTGAAGATAATCTGAAAGGTGTTAAATCTACCAGAGCTAAACTTAATGCCTTAAACAAAGGACTGGACGACAAACGCAAAGAAATTAAAGCTAGTTACAATGAACCTTTGTCGGCATTCGAGGATAGGGTTAAAGACTTCAAGGGAATTATTGACCAGTCTTTAGTACCCATCGACAATGGGATTAAAAAGCTTGAGAATTCTCAACGTGAAGGACGCAAGAACCATGTCCAAGATATTATTGATGAAATGGCTCCTGAATATGATATTGATCCTAATGATATTGAGTTTGAGAAGTCTTGGACCAATAAGACTATGACAGACATTAAGCTTACTAAGATTTTTGCTGATGGTTTTAATGCACTTAAACGGAAGAAAGAGTTAATTGCAACTAATAAAAAATTAGTTGAAGAACATTGTAAGTACGTTGGTGTTGAAGCTGCAGGCTGGGTTAGTCAACTATCAGATGAATACAATGCTACCGATGTTATTAAAGCAATTGATCAGTTTGCTGAAGACAGAAAACTAAAAGAAATCGCAGAGAAAAAGAGACTTGAATCTGAAAAAGCAATTAAAGCTGCCACTCAACGTCAGGTAAATGATGTAGTTATTGATGATGAAACCGGTGAATTGATTGAGTCAAAACCACAAATGTTTGAATGGTCAATGCATTTGACGGGTTCCAAAGGTGACTTAATAAGTGCTTATAACGCTTTGAGTGAATTAAAAGGAATACATGTTCAAACTATCGATGGTCTGTCAGAGGTGGAGGGGGAATTATGAAAATAAGTGAAGCACTTATAGAGATTAGAAAGAACATTAGGAATCCCGAAAAAAATGGACTAAATCCAATGTTCAACAGCTCTTATCCCAAATTGAATGATGTATTGAAGGCTATTTCTGATTCTTTACCGGAAGAAGCAACATATTCACAGCCTGTGAATGTAGACAAGATCACCGGAAATAATTATTTAGAATTGCACATCATCACCGATGAAGAAGAAAAGATTGTTTCAAATATGCAGATTGTTGAATTAGAAGGTAATAGGAGTACGAATAAACTTCAAATGTTTGGACAATCCATTACCTATCTCAGACGCTACCAATTGCAGAGCTATTTTGGACTCGGGGCAGATGACAATGATGGAAGCGGATCTAATCAGGATGAATCTGATAAAGAATCAAATGGTAATTCAAATCATGATATTTTTGCCAATGAAAATAAACGTAAATTACTTAACAACCGTATCGAAAAACTGTCACAAATAATGGACACAACTAACAGAAAAATCACAGATATTTTAATTTCACATTTTCCGGATGCCGATTTTACTAATTTAACTAACGAAATGGCAGATAAAATATTGGTTGATTTAAATAAACAGATTGATCAAGCCAATGAAGCATTAGCTCAAATGGTTTAGGAAGTGTTTTTATGAGGATTTATGCGAAGTTACATGAAATAGTTGGTAATAAAATTATTGCTGTTCTGAATGATGATGTAGATATATTGAAACTTCAAAAATTAGCTAACAATAAACAGCCAACTATAGAAATTGGATTCTCAGATAGTCGTTCAATTTCTACTGATCAGCGCAAGAAGATTTATGCCTTGATTGGTGAGATTAGTGAATGGTCAGGATATATGATTGATAAGGAAGCACCGGGCATCATGAAATGGCAATACCTTACTGAGACCGGTAAGAAAATATTTAGCCTATCAAATTGTACTATGACACAAGCTAATTCATATCTAAGTTGGTTGCTTGATTTCTGTTTTGATAATGACGTTCCCTTTAAAACTAAGACTTGGGATATGTTACCCAACGATTATGCAATGCAGTATCGATGTTTAAAGCATAGACGTTGCTGCATCTGCGGTAGAAATGCGGATATTGCACACGTTGAAACTGTGGGAATGGGTAGAAATAGACGCGAGATAGATCACAGTAGATTCTACTTCATGGCACTGTGCAGAACTCATCATACTGAACAACATAAAATTGGAATTATGACATTTTTAGAAAGATATCATATCAAGCCAGTGAAACTTGATGCTGATGATCGTAAACAATTGAGGATAGGAGGTTAGTTATGGAAAACGAAAAGCCAAGTTATTATTCAATTCTTACTGCAGAAGTTAGATATGATTCGGAAATAACATATTTTGAAAAAATTTTATACAGCGAAATTACAGCACTTAGTAATAAATATGGTTATTGCACGGCTACTAATAATTACTTTAAAAGTCTTTATGGTAAATCGATTGGAACTGTCTCAAGAAGTATTAATCATTTGAAATCTAGAGGCTTTTTAACGGTTGAAATCATTCGTAATGGCAAAGAAATTAAATCAAGAAAAATTTACCCTATTGCCAAAAATGTTAATACCCCTATAACCAAAAATGAGTATACCCCTACTCAAAAAACGCAAAAGGGTATACCCAAAAACCGCAAAGGTAATAATACAAGTAATAATAGTACAAGTAATAATAATAGTCATAAGTCTAAAGACCATGATATTAACGATGAGAACTATAAATTGGCAAATTACTTAATGGAAAGAATTAAGGCTAACAATCCCAATATCAAGGAACCTAATTTACAGAACTGGTCTGATTCAATCAGATTGATGCATGAACGAGACAATCGGGATTATCAAAATATTAAGAACATGATTGATTGGTCGCAATCGAATGATTTTTGGTCAACAGTAATATTATCGGCTGTGAAATTACGCAAACAATATGATCAAATGTTTGCACAGATGAGTAAAAAGAAAAAAATACCTCATAAAAGTTATGATTATGATTTGCCTTACTAACGAGGAGGGAAAAATTTGGAATCCATGGGAATAGCCATGTCACGAATGATAAAGGAGATTAATAAAAAGCATGATATTAATATTGACCTGACTAAAATTGATAAAAATCGCGATGAGATTCAAGCTGAAAAATCACTGGAATTTACTAGAATCAACAATAGAAATAAACGAAGAAAGATGTTTAAAAGCTCGCTGGTAAGTGATTCTAATGATTTATATAGTACATTTGATGATTTTCAAACTGATAAGTCATATCAAGTTGATGAACTTAATAAAGCCAAAAATATAGCAAATCGTATTTACAAGGGAGAAATTGGCAATTTTCTATTCACTGGAAAACCTGGGTTAGGCAAAACTATGCTTGCAGTAAGTATTTTGAACGGCCTAAATAAATTAGATAACACCGATTTAAGTTGTCTGTTTGTAAGTTTTGAAATGTTTATGGAGTTAAAGAAAAACAGTTTTAATGATAAGTCGGGATTCATTAGGGATGATATTTATAAGTTAGAACAGTGTATAAAAAATTGTGATGTTCTTGTACTCGATGATTTAGGAAGCGAAACCAGTTTTGAAAATGATTTAAACGTAAGAACGGGTTCACAGTATACACAAGAAACCCTATTCAGGATAGCTGACTATAGGAAGAATAAAACTAACATAATTACTACAAATAACGATGGTAGAGAACTGCAGAATATGTATCATCCCAAAATAATTAGTCGTTTAATGACTAAAAAGCCTGAGAATTTTATTCAATTTAACGGTACTGATCAAAGGAGAGGTTAAAAATGCTTACGCAAGAAGAATATGGATTCAATAAAACTGGTCCATTTATTGCTAAACGTGATTTAAATGTTATTAATGATCTAGCAAATCACATGGAATTTGAAACAAGAAAGTCACTAGATTTAATGAAGAATCTTCAATCATCAAATAATGCATACAGAGGCAATCAAGAAGTAATTAATGGTCTGATGATTATGAATGCCTGTGCTAAAGATATTGGGAAAGAATTGGCTAGTGATCTTAAATTATTTGGTGGAGGTGTCAATAATGCTGAATAAGTGTGTTTTAGTCGGACGATTAACTAAGGATGTTGAACTTAGATACACGAATAACAATGATGCTGCAGCAAATTTTATAATTGCGGTTAATCGAAACTTTAAGAATGCTCAAGGTGAACGTGAGGCAGATTTTATTAACTGTGTTATTTGGAGGAAAGCAGCTGAAATATTCAGTAAATATACTCACAAGGGTTCATTAGTGGCAATTGATGGTAGGATTCAAACACGAACTTACGATAATAATCAAGGTCAGACTGTTTATGTTACCGAGTTGCTCGTAGATGAGTTTTCATTTTTGGATTCAAATAATTCTGATAGTAACCAATCTAATAATAATAACAGCCAACAAAGATTTAATCGTAATAATTCTCAAAATAGCAATAATTACCAAAATAATAATCAATCGCAATTTGGGAATAATAGTCCATTTGAAAATGGTCGTCAGAACAATAATGCTGGTAATGGTATGAATGATCCATATAAATCAAATAATGGTGGGATAAATGTCAGCGATGATCAGTTGCCATTTTAATTGAATGAGGTGTAAACATGAGTGAATTAAGTAAAGATATCAACTTTGACTTATCTCAAATAGCGGATGGGGGAGTTCAAGAGAAGTTTTCCAGAGAATTAAAAAAGTTGAGTGAGAATATTCTTGACTCTAATACGGATGCCAAGGCTAAAAGAAAAATCACGATTAATTTGACGTACAAACCAAATGACAATAGGGATGCGGTCGATGTGATAGCTGAGGTTAAATCAACTTTGGCACCACAGGTAGGATTGAGTACAACCATGCTTGTTGGTCGTGACGAGAATACGGGAGTAATTGCTGCTAATGAGTTGAAGTCTGGTACCCCAGGACAAACTTATTTTGATTCAATCGATAGTACTTTGAAGACGGATACGGGGGAACCTGTTGATGAGGTAGAAGAGAATAAAGAAACGCAATCAGAAAATGTAATTGATTTACAAGACAAGAAGGCATAGATGGGTAACCAGTATGAATAATGAAGAGATATATCGTACTACTGTTGAGAAAGTGTTTGATGATCAATGTCAAAGTCTCGAGAAAACAATAACTTATTTATCGAATCATAAAATGACGGCTGCCTTTAGACAGGCACGTAGAAATCTAGATGATAGAACCAAAAATGATATTCTGAGGGATGTTTCTTATCCCTTTTAGGGAGATATAAAATGGAAAAATTTAGAGTTCCACTACCAGGAAAATTCGAAGTTGATATTTATGGCCAAAATTATTATGCCTTTGATAAAAGTGGAAAATTAGCTTTAGTTGGGATTAATTCATCTAATCGTATTAAAAAAAGATACAATTTTGAATTCGATGAAGAAACCGCAAAACAATTTGGTATTGATGATTTACCAAGAATTTACGAGTTGAAAAATGAATAAAAGAGTTATTACTAACTGGCCTAAGAGTGCTGTGAAGGAAATGGAAGATGCATATGATTGCGGAGAAACTGCGTTAACGATTATTGAAGCTGACAGCAGACAGTATCCAGAAATATGCGATGTACTTTTGAATTGTAAAGATGAAAATTTATTTGTTAAAGACTTGGCTGATTATTTTTGTTGTCAGGCAGAATTTGAGATAGAAAATTAATAAATTGGGAAAGTGAGGTAAAAATCATAATCAGAACTTCATTGAAACGATTAATTGAGGACATATTGAGAGACTATCCATTGGTTGATCAATACATTAAAGACAGAGAGCAAGAGTTGATGCATCCCGTTCGTGATAACGATGAGAATATCGGTGGTGGCAAGTCTGGAAAGATATCTAAACCACAAGAACAGATGATTATCACATTGGAAGAGGATAGGCGTTTGAATCAACTTAAGAAACAGCGTGATGTCGTTGAAGAGTGCCTAGATAATTCCAGTGACAATACTAAGAACATCATCAAGGAACTTTATTTTAGAAAATATCCGCGTTATCAAATGGAGGGATTAATTGATAATCACATCATTTACTGCAATAGATCACAGGCGTTTAAGTTGAGAAATGAATTTATTGAGCAAATTGCAAAGGAATTAAATATTTTTATCTAATCCGTGGATTTTTTGTGGACTATTGAGGCAACTTTAAGTGGTAAATTAGTATTATAGAAAATTAAGAAATATAGATGTTTCCTGGGTTTCAAGAAGGAAAACTTTTAAACCTCCCCATAAACTATAATTAAGCAGGTATTGTATGCCTGCTTTTTTTAGTGTTTAATTTAATTATCGAATGTAAAGGGTGATTATCTGATGCCAAATATTTGGAATAATTTAGAAACATTTATTTTATGGGTTTATAGATGGAATTGGCAAACAATAGCTAATATTTCAGTACCTATTACTTTAATCTCGACTATATTATATTGGCGTAATGAAAATATTCTTAAATTTATAATACAGTTTAAATCTCCAATACAAGAAGAGAAAAATGGCATGGTGACTACGAAGGCAGGAGTAGAGCTTACTGTTATCAATGGTAGTAATGACATTGCATTTATAGAATTATTGGGTTTTGCAAAAAAATATAATTTTATGACAAGTATTTGGAATCGTATACTTAATTATGTTGGAAAAAGATTTTATTGGGGACAGCTACTTAAAGATAAATTTTCTAGAAAAGTTATCCCATTTAAAAATGATTCTAATTTAGATTTTTTTGGAGAAGATATTGCGATTGATTTAATAAAAATATTGCCAGGGGCGGAACACACTTATAAACTACCAAGCAATGTATACATTGACTCAATTATTAAGTTGGCATTAGAAGATAAACAAATTAAAAAGAGGTTTTTGAGCTCTAAACCTGTCAAATTATCTATTGTTATAAAAATCTTTAATAAGAGGACGGTTGAAAATGGTGTTTTACTGACGGATGGTCCTAATTCAATTTATAGTAGTGTAAAAGAAAAAATTGTTGATAAAAAATAATATATTTTAGGAGGTTAGGTGCATGTAATGATTAATCATGATCAAGCAGAGCAAGATTACCATTCAGGAATGAAGTATAAAGATATAGCTGAAAAGTATGATGTATCGATTAATACAGTCAAGTCTTGGAAAAGTAGGTACAAATGGTCAAGAGATGCATCATCTCAAAAAAATGTGCATACAAAACCAATAAAGGGTGCACACAAAGTTAAGAAAGTTGCGCCCAAAATAATAGATGAACTAGAGGCAAACGGAGAGCTTAGTGATAGGCAGAAATCCTTTTGCCTCTTTTATTTGCAAAGATTCAATGCAACGTGGGCATATCTTAAAGCATATGAATGCACATATGAAACAGCCAATACAAATGGACCTAAACTGTTGGTAAATACTGGTGTTCAAGAGCAAATATCTAAACTAAAAAAATCAATGATGATTGACTTGCATGTCACGGCGACTGATTTGGCCAAAGAGTATGCAAAACAGGCTCATTCTGATTTGGGAGATTACATTGATTTTGGCGTTAGGGATGAGCCAGTATTCAATAAAGCCGGCAAGCCTTTGAAAGATTCAAAAGGTAAACAGCTTACAACTAAGGTTTCATATGTTGATTTGATTGATAAGTCTAAGGTTGACACATCCCTCTTAAAAGGTGTGCACATTGGTCGTGATGGTGTGGTTGTGGAACTATACGATAAGCAAAAAGCCTTGGATAAATTAATGGATTACATATCTGATTCTGATGATAAAACAGAATCAAATAACGTTCAGATTGTAGATGATATCAAGGGAGATGATGGTACTGGAAATTAGATTAGCAAGTAAGGTTGCACCATCATTCAGTGATTTGCATCTTGATATTAAGCAGCGTTTACACAGTAACTACTGGTTGAAAGGTGGACGTGGTTCCACTAAATCTAGCTTTATCTCAATAGAGATTATCTTAGGAATCATGAAAGACCCAGAAGCTAATGCAGTGGTTATTCGTAAGGTTGCTGCTACGTTGAGAGATTCGGTATATGATCAATATCTTTGGGCAATCGATGTGTTAGGTGTTGATGACTATTGGAAAGATTCAGTTAGTCCAATGACATTAACGTACATCCCTACTGGGCAACAAATTAGATTCAAGGGTGCAGATAAGCCGAGAAAAATTAAGTCACAGAAGTTTCGTCATGGGTATATCAAATTTAAACACTACGAAGAAACAGACGAGTTTCCAAACTTTTCTGAGATACGTTCAATTAATCAATCATTAAATCGTGGTGGTAATAATATCATTACTTTCTATTCATACAACCCTCCTGCCAGTGTTAATAGTTGGGTCAATCAAACTACCGAACATGAGAAGCTGCGAGATGATACGTTAGTTCACTCATCGGATTATTTAACAGTTCCAAGAGAGTGGCTAGGTAAAGAATTTATCGCAGACGCAGCACAACTTAAAATTGATAATCCTAAGGCGTATGCGCATGAATACTTGGGTGAAGTTACAGGAACGGGTGCAGAGGTGTTTGACAATGTTGTGCAACGAAGAATCACTGATGAAGAAATACAATTATTTGACAATATAAAACGTGGATTAGACTTTGGTTTTGCTAGCGACCCGTTAGCATATATCGAAGTCTATTTTGATTTGGCGAGACATCGACTCTTCGTATTCAATGAGATATATCAAGTTGGATTGAAGAATCGTGTTGCTGTGTCGATGATTCAGAAAATAGACACATCTAATAAGCCTATTATTGGTGATTCGGCATCCCCAGGAACAATAGCTGAATATCGAGATATGAGCTTGAATGTTATTGGAGCTCGAAAGGGTCCAGGAAGTCGTGATCAAGGGTACAAATGGTTGCAGGATCTACGTGAGATTGTTATTGACCCGATTCGTTGTCCTAATGCCGCTAGGGAGTTCAGCAGTTATGAGCTTGAAAGGGATGCGAACAATAACTTCAAGGCTGGATATCCCGATGGAAATGACCATGCGATGGATGCAACTAGATATGCACTTGAATCAATTATTAAGAGGGGAGGTTTCAAGCCTTGGAAATAGAAGCAATGAAACAGTTGTTACAGAATACTGATGCCAGAAGAATGAAATTTAATAATCGGTTTGATAAGTCATTGAGATATTATTTTAATAAGAATGACATCACTAATCGAAATGATGGCGAGTCCAAAGTTAATGAGCATGGAAAAGATGAGGTAATGCGTAGCGCTGATAATCGTGTTAGTAGTAACTATCATCAATTACTTGTTGATCAAGAAGCTGGCTATGTGGCTACAATTCCTCCGTCTGTAGATGTTGAAGATAATTCACTCAATGATGAGATTAAGAATACTCTTGGTGATAATTTCAATTTGAGAATGAATCAATTAGTAGTTGATGCAGCTAATGCTGGAGTTTCGTGGGTCCATTATTGGATTGATAAAGATGGACAATTCAGATATGGAATCGTTCCTCCTGATCAGGTGACGCCGATATATTCAAATGATTTGGATAAGAAACTGTTGGCAGTCAGAAGAACGTATTCGCAATTAAATCCTGATGACGGTAAATATTACAAGATTCACGAGTACTGGACTGATACAGATGCAACAATATTCAAATCGCAATTGCCTGGTTATTCTGATTTGTCAGAATTGACGGACAGGTTCACTACATTTGATATTGCGACAGGTATGGAACTTGGAACGGGAAATGTCTATCATCACAAATTTGGACGTATCCCGTTCATTCCTTTTCCTAAGAATAAATATGAACGTCCGGACTTGTTGAAGTATAAGGGTCTGATTGATGTATACGACAATGTCTACAATGGATTTGTTAATGATGTTGATGATGTGCAGCAAGTTATCCTGGTATTGACTAACTACGGTGGTACTGATTTAGATGAGTTCATGAAGACTATGCGAGAAGATCATGCAATTAAGATGGATAGTGCTGGTCCAAATGATAAGTCTGGTGTTGATACACTAACGGTTGATATTCCGGTTGAAGCAAGAAATACTTTGCTTGATATTACTAAGACGGATATATTTGTTCATGGCCAGGGAATAGATCCTACTAATTTTGAAACTAGTAATGCTAGTGGTGTAGCAATCAAAATGTTATACAGTCATTTAGAGTTGAAAGCCTCAGTTACTGAATCATACTTCCGTGATGGTGTTAATCAACTGGTTAGAGCCATTATGAATTGGATGAATGTTCCTGATGCTAATAGTAGAAAGGTCACACAAACTTGGACTAGGACGGCCATTCAAAATGATATTGAACAAGCACAGGTTGTGTCTCAAGTCGCTAATGTCACTTCTGATGAAGCGATTGCTAAGGGTAATCCGTTAGTTACAGATTGGCAGCAAGAGTTAGAAGACCGACAAGATAATATTGTTAAGTCTGATGGATACAGCAATGGGAAATCACTTGAAGATTTAACTGGTAATGAAGATGGATAATCTGACTTATTGGGAGAAAAGATTCCTTCAAACTAAAGCCAGTCAACTCAAATCAACTGAGGAATATGAACGCGCATTACAGCCACAGCTTAAGGGACTACTTAAACAGATTGACCTTGAAGCTAATCAATATTATCGAAGATATTCAATAAATAATGGCATCCCCGAAGAAGAAGTACGTAAAATATTAAATAATATTGGTAATTCAAACTGGAATATGACATTAGATCAATTCACACAAAAGGCCATTGAAGGTGGTCATAAAAAAGAATTGGATAATGAATATTTCAAGAGTCGGATTGCTAGGTTGCAGAATTTGGAAACACAAATCAAAGATAGTGCTGGTTATTTTGCTAAAGGTGAAGAATCTCGTATGGGTGATGCGTTAGCAGCTCAATACAAGGATTCTTACATGAGAACTATATACAAATCTCAATCGGCTCAATTTAAGTATTCAGCTAATTTTGCCCATTTCAATGATGATCAATTAAAAGTTATTGCTAGTAAACCATGGATAGAAAATAATTTTTCAAAACGTATTTGGAAGAATTATCGTGATGTACTACCTGATAAGCTCATGGATACGATGTTAAGAGGTACTCTACTAGGCTACGCTCCTTCAAAAATTTCGAATATGTTGCATGCTAGATTTCAAGATATCAGCAAGAAAGATATTCATCGTTTAGTGTTTTCTGAAATGGGATATATTAGTGAAGAAGCTACTGCTAAAGGATATGCGGAATCTGGCATTGAGAAATATGAGTATATGGCCACGCTGGAATCTCATACATGTGATATTTGTGCTAAGCTTGATAATCAAGTATTCAAGTTATCTGAACGTAAAGACGGAATCAATTATCCAACTATTCACGCATATTGCAGATGTACAACGGTACCTTATATTGACGATTTACCTGATGTTGGAGAACGTTGGACGTCTGGTGATGGCAAAATAGAAAATAATCTATCATTTAAAGAGTGGAATAAAAAATACGGTGAAAATATATCTGTTAATACTGATGAAATAAAAAAGATTGGAATTGATCCACATGACAAATCAAAATGGCCAAAAGGTATTGACGTTGTCGAAACAGTTGATGGTGATATGATTAATTTCAATTCGGATAAAGGAATGCGTGTAAGTAGAGAGTGGTTGAATAAATTATTAAGGTATAAAGACGATTCTGATTTGATTGAGTATATCGAATATCAATTTGGAGATGGAAGATTTACTGATATTGCAAAAACTAAAAATGTAGTAGACTGGGTTAAAGAAGTAAGAAGTTTTAAAGAAATTAATCAAAACTCAGTTTTAAATACAAGAAATAATAAGTTTAAAATTGAAGATATTAGGCCAAAACGGATTACTGATTTTAATTTTGATAATTTCTCGAGAAAGCAATTAACTACATATATTGAAAACGAATTTGGAATGACAATTTCTGAATCTAAGAATGAAAAGTTATCTGATTTAGCAATATTGGAGACTGTCAAGACTGTAAGTGAATTCAAGGGTCTTTATCAAGCGTTACCAGAAAAAATCCCTATGTTACGAGCTATGGGTTCCAAAGAAGCCGGTGGTGCAATTGCTTGGTATTCAAGAAATGGTTCTACAAACAGTCCGCTTGAATTTGCTTTAAATACTCACTACTTTTACGATAAGGCTATGTTAACAAATACGGTAAAGCAAAATGTTCAAGTAGGTTGGTTTTCAAATAATGATGAAATGAATCACATTATGATACATGAGTTCTCTCATCATATTGATAAACAATTGTCTAAACTTATAAATAATAAAAGCTTTTCTACAAGATTATTTAGAACAATAGAAAATGATTATAGTGATTTTAATGTGAAAAATATAGGTAAGTATGCTTATGAATCATATGAGAAACAGTCAGATTACACGGAACCGTTTGCTGAACTATTTACAGAGGCTTATGGTCCCACACCTGGTAAGCAAGCCTTAATATTTAAAAAATATTTTGAAGAAATGTCATTGGAGGTATTGAACAATGCTTGATGCACCTAAAGGATTGAAATATTGGATAGAAACTGACACAGGATCTAGAATAGATGAAAGTGCACCTGAATGGGCTAAAAAGGAGTTTGAAGAATATCAAAAGGAACTTGAAATAAAGGCAGATAAGAATGGAAATATTATTAATAGATAAAGCACCCAACAATTAAGTTGAGTGCTATTTTTGTACCCTTTGTCCTGAGTAAGACGTAAAAAGGCTTATTTTTTATACCTCAAATGTGGTCGTTCCACGTAAATCTAACGAGAGAGGATTTGTAATTATGAAACGAGAATTTTTAAAGGAATTAAGTCTGGACGATAAGGTTATTGATAAAATTATGTCCGCTAATGGTGCCGATATTGAAAATACCAAGAAGTCGTTGGGTGATGTTGATTCAATCAAGCAAGAAAATGAATCACTTAAGATACAGCTTACTGAACGTGACAAGGATATGAAGGCACTAAAGAAGCAAGCTGGTGACAATGAAAAGTTGTCTAACAAATATACTGAACTTCAAGGTAAATATAAGACGGACACAGAGAACCTTAACGCCCAATTATCTATTACAAAGTTGAACGGGGCGTTAGACAGCGCCTTAAATTCGGCTAAAGTTCGTAATCCTAAGGCTATTCGCGGTCTTTTGAACATGGATAACATCAAATTAAATGACCAAGGTGAACTTGTTGGTGTTAGTGATCAACTAGATTCATTGAAAAAGTCTGATGGCTATCTATTCGATGAAGGAAATGGCCAGAGATACGAGCCAAAGGGTGGTTCGGGATCAGATGATAAGAACACGGTTCAAGATTTAGTTAATGTTTTCAAAAAATAGAAAGAAGGAAAAACAATGCCTGCAACAATTAATTATGCAGATTCATATCAACAAGCAATTCAAGAATATTTCTACGATGGTCACTTATTTTCAGCAGCATTATGGAATTCACCATCAAATAGTGTGATCAAGTTCGATGGAGCTAAGCACATTAAGGTTCCACGTTTAAATATCGAAGAAGGACGTAAGAACCGTACGCGTCGAGCAATTACTTCTATTGCAGCAAACTACAGTAATGATTGGGATTCATATGAGCTTAAGAACGAAAGATATTGGAGTACATTAGTTGATGCATCAGATATTGATGAATCAAATATGGTTATTTCATTGGGGAATATTACTAAGCAATTCAATCTTGATGAAAAGATGCCTGAGAAGGATCGTTACATGTTTTCTAAATTATATTCTGAGAAAGTTAATGCCAATGATGGTGATATCTATACAGAAACTGTCGATGAGAAGAATATATTAGAATTATTTGACCAAATGATGGTTAACTTCGATGAACAACGTATTCCATCAACTAATAGATTCTTGTATGTAACGCCAAAAGTTAATTCAATCCTAAAACGTGCAGACGCAATCAATCGTCAACTTGTAATTACTGATACTGCGAATATTCAACGTAATGTATACAGCCTTGATGATGTAACCATTGTGATTGTTCCATCTGATTTGATGCAAACATCATTTGATTTTGAGGTTGGATCGAAAATAAAAGATGATTCTAAACAAATTGATATGTTCCTAATTTATAACGGCGTTCAAATTGCTCCTGAGAAATATTCATTTGCTGGATTTGATGCACCTTCTGCTGCTAATAGTGGTAACTATTTGTATTACGAGCAATCATATGATGACGTCTTGTTACTTAAGACTAAGACGCGTGGTATTGCATTCGTAACTTCAGATAAAACCCCAAAAGCTTAGAGGTTCCTTCTCAAATTAAGATAGAGCCAAAAGAAGATGGAGCCGATTTCACAGCTATTATTTAAGGAGGAACTTATGACTGAAACGTTAAATATTTATAGGGATGATGAACAAATTGCATCTGGAATCAGTCCGCTACACGTCAAGTTAGATCCAGCCACTTACCCTGCTGGAACATTTAAGGGTGAGTTAGTTGATGATTCTGGTGTTAAGACTGAGAGATTTGATTTCCCGGAGGTTGTTGTTTCCGCTCCTATTATTGCAGTGACAAAAGTCACATTAACTCCCGAAACTGCAAGTATTGAAGTGGGAAACACGACTAAACTAGCATCAGCAATTGAGCCAACTAATGCCACTGACACTGGTGTCAATTGGAGTTCTAGTGATACTGCAGTTGCTACTGTATCTGGTGGTACTGTAACAGGTAAGTCCGCTGGAGTATCAACAATCACTGCTATGTCTAAATTAGATGGAAAAATTACTGGAACTGCTCAAGTTACCGTGATTGAACCACCAGTTACAGAAGGTTAGGTGATTTAGATGGAGGAACATCCAAGAATTGACAATATTACTACTATTCTTAAATCGTTGGTACCTAATTCAAAAAGTATAGATGGATATGATTCAATCGTTAACTTTGTAATTTCAAAAGTGATAGATGATGTAGCTAGTTATACTCACATTCCTGTTATTGAATTGCCTGAAGAACTGGATAAGACAATTGTCAGTATTTGTATGCAATTGATGGAGTCACATCAATTATTGGTACCTATTGAGGATAAGAATACTGATGTTGCCGCATTATCTGAGGGTGATACATCTGTTACTTTTAAATCGCCAGCAACTGTATATACAGAACTTCAATTAGTCAATACTTTGACTGATAACTATTTAATGATTTTAAATAATTATCGGAGAATTAAATATTGATTGGGGCATTTAAGTATATGGGAAGAATCTTGCCGACACTTTGGAATGATAGGGTCACTATAACTGGTGTTAAGGAAGTTAAACATGGTGATTTTAGTGATACAGAAGATGTGACAATAGTAGAGAATCATCCAGCCAAGGTTGTTCTAGGTGGTCAAAAGCCATCTGAACAATCTTTTTTTGGCACAGATCAATATGATGCTAAATTATTGATTGATAATGGTGTTTTTATTCCTGCTGGTGCTGATATTTATGTGACTGATGTAAATGGTAATAAGAATAAATACAAGCGTGCCAGTAAAGGATATCAAGGCTATGTTAGTCATCAAGAAGTAGCGATGATTCGTGATGAGAAAGCCAAGGATGTGACATAGATGGCATGGGGAACTATTGACGATGCTGAATTTCAAAAATTTGCAGATAGAGTTGAGGGTAAACTGAAATCTCAACAAATCAAGGCTGCTGTTGAAATGAGTGCTAGAAAAATTGGAACTCAGTCTCTTAAAGGTGTTAAGTCAAGAACTCCATTTGGTCAATATTCAGACGGTAGAACTGGTGGGACTCTTAGAAGGGGCTGGCATATTAATGGACCAACATATAATGGTTCTTGGTTTTTGATAGAAGTATCAAATGATGTTGAATACGCTCAATATGTTGAAAATGGTCATCGTACTAGAGGCGGTGGTGGTTGGGTATCGGGTCAACACATGTTAATGGAAACATTATTTGAAATTGATGGTCAGATGCCTACATTACTCACTCCTATGATGAAGAGGTTCGGAGGACTATTTGATTGATAGATTTAATTGGAAAAGAATTAGCAAAGCTATTTCCTAATATACCAATTTATAGAGAAAATCAGAAAGGTGGCTTCCAGGAGCCGTCTTTTTTTATTGAAAAAGTTATTACTGTTGTTGAGCCTGAGTTATTTGATATTCAAATGAGAAATTATAATTATCAGTTAGTTTACTTTCCTAAATTGGACGAGCCTAAAGATGATATGGAGATGATGGAAGAAATCTTATTAGACAGCTTCAATCTATTAACTGATTATGCGGTGATTCGTAATCGTAATTTCAAACAAAGTGATGATAATACTTTGTTATTAACATTTAATGTTCAAGTTAGAGCTCATAAAATTGATAACACAACTAAGCAACAAAATATGAAATTTAAAGGAAAAATTTCTGATGAAAGATAAGTTTGATAAGGATTCGTTAGTAAGAAGTGATGGGTTTAGCATCGTTGATCGTGACATCTTAAAAATTGTTCTTTTAGATGATACTCAATATTCACTTTTAGAAGCAAAAGAATTAATTAAGAAATTTAAAGGAGGAATCAATTAATGGGTGGAACATGGAAAACTCAAAATAAGCGCCGTCCGGGTGCATATATCAACACAATTGGTGCTGCACAACCTAAACAAGATTCAGCGTTAGGTAGAACATTACTTATTGGTAATACCCAATTGAATTGGGGAAATAAAGGAATTATTGAATTGAATTCTAATTCTGATTTCAAATCGTTATTGGGAGCACCACTTCAAACTCCAGAGTTTGGAGCGTTAAGAGAGACACTCAAGGGTGCTTTGACGGTGTTACTGCTTAATAACAATGATGGAACAAAGGCAGAATTAACTAATGAGGCACTGCCATGGAAGTTTAGTGCCAAGTATCCAGGGACTAAAGGTAATGACTTACGTGTATCTATTGTTAAAGACCCCAATGATTTAACTAGAATTACTGTTTCAACTATCTTTGGTACAGAGGTTGTAGACCAACAAGTAATTAGATCAACAACTGCTCCTGGATTAGTTTCAAACGATTATATTGATATTGAGTTCGTTGAAGATAGTTCTGAACCAGAGGTAAGTGTTGAGACTAGTGAAGGTGGTGCAGATTTCAAGGTCATACCTGGTCAAAATAAACTTGAATCACTGTCAGCGTCGACCACTTATGACCTTGCAGGTGGAGTTACTGAGCCGGTTGAGATTACTGAATTGATGAATGATGTTCTTGAGACTGAACAATTCAATGTAGTCACTGCTGCAGGATTTTCTCCAGATAATAATATTCATCAGTTACTTGCTCAAGCAGTTCAACGTTTGCGTGATGATGAGGGGTATAAGGTTCGTGCAGTCGTTCCTGTATATGAGGGTGGCTACAATTACGATTACGAAGGTATATCGGTTGTATCAAACGGTGTTGTTTTGGAAGATGGAACTCAAATTGACGTGACTACTGCTACTGGTTATTTTGCAGGTATTTCATCAGCAACTGATTCAAGTCAATCACTTACATATTCTGAATATCCAGGTGCTGTATCAACTTATCCATCATTGAACAATGAACAAACAATCAAAGCGTTGAACAATGGTTGGATTGTGTTCACAGCCAAACGTGGTGGACGTGTCGTTGTTGAACAAGATATCAATTCATTAACAACATATTCCGATGATAAGCCTAAGGACTTTAGTAAGAACCGCGTGATTCGAACACTAGATGATATTGCGACTGATTCTGAGAATGTATTTGAAAATATGTTTATCGGTAAAATCAATAATGATGCTACCGGTCGTGATTTATTTAAAGCAAATCGTGTCAGCTATATGCAAGATTTGTTAAAAGCAAACATTATTTCATACTTCGATTCTGATGATATTAAAGTTGAAGCGGGGAATGATAAGGATTCTATTCTGGTTAACTTGGCAGTGACACCAGTTGATTCAATGGAAAAATTATATATGACTATTGTCGTTCAATAGAAAGGGAGACTAGATATGGATGAAACAACAAGCACAGTTGGTAGTTTCTTAAATGGTAGAGATACTATTTCAACTAAGGATGCCAAAATTTATGTAACAATCAATGGAAAAATCATTCCAATGATTGATGTTACAAAAGTCACGGCTAAGTTAGAGAAGAACAAGGAAGATGTTCAAACTCTAGGAAGTCACTGGAAACATAAGAAGACTACTTCAGTTGAGGGTACTGGAACACTTGGCGGATATGTGATCAGTTCTAACTGGTTAAAATATGCGCTGCCATATATTCAAGGCGGTAAGGATTTGTATTTTGAAATCACTTTGAGTATTGAAGATAAGACTTCGAGAGCTGGTAAGCAGACAATTCATCTTGGAGAAGTAAATCTTGATGATATTCCCATTGCCGATTTTGAAGCAGATGACGGTGTTATGGAATGGGAGTCAGATTTCACATTTGAATCGCTAGAACTTATTTCAGCATTTAAAGGATTTGACTTATAAAATTGGAGGAATTTTAAATGAACTAGTGTTAATGATTTTTTGATGGAAAACGTAGATACAAAGCCAGAAACTAAGGAGATTCAATTCAAACGGTTTAAATCACCGTTTGTCATTAAGTCTCTAACGGAAGATGAAAATTCTGTGATTCAAAAGGACGCAACTCGTAAGACTAAGGATAAGCAGACACGTCAAATTGTCAGTCAATTAGATCAATCTAAATATGCTGACTTGATGATTGTCGCTAGTGTGGTGTCTCCTGATTTGAACAGTGAACAAATTCAAAAGAGTTGGAATTGTATGGCTGATCCAGTTGGTGTTTTGAAGAAGATGCTGCGTGCTGGTGAATACATTGAGCTTATGCAACAAGTTCAAGAATTATCGGGTTTTGATTTGGAAGATGTTGAAGATTTAAAGGATGAAGTAAAAAACTAGTTAAGTCTGGTGATTCTCCTGATATTCAATATTACTTATACTGTATGAATGAATATCATTGGACACCAGAAACTTGGTCTAACTTTTCAAGACGCGAAAAGGCTTTGGTAACTGCAGGTATTGATATAAGAATCAAAGAAGAAGAGAAACAAAGAAAAGAAGCTGAAAGGAAGGCAAAGACTAGGAAACATTAGTTTTTGTCTTTTTTAGTGGGGAAAGGAGGTTAATATATGGCTACTATTAGTGCTGCCATTAAAATTATGGATGGATTTACAGCTCCATTGAACAAGTTAGATACTGGATTAAGTAAGAGTCAATCAGCATTTAGCAGATTTAAAAGTGTTATGAGTGGTGGTTCGTTTGATGGTCTCAACAAATCGGCTACTAAAACTGGTGGATTATTCAAGTCTGTATTAGGTGGAACGGTTGTTGGCGCTGGTATCACTAAAGGAATTGGCTTGGCCACTGCCGGTGTTGGTTCGATGATCACTGAATTGAATGAATCAAGTAAAGCTTGGCAAACGTTTGACGGCAATATGAATATGTTGGGTAAATCTCCTAAGCAGATTGCTAGTGCTAAAGGTTCGATGCAAAAATTTGCTCAACAAACAATCTATTCTGCTTCAGATATGGCCTCTACTTATAGTCAATTGGCAGCTGTTGGGATTAAAGGAACTGGTAAGCTGGTTAAAGGATTCGGTGGGTTAGCTGCTGCTTCTGATAACCCACAACAAGCGATGAAGACTTTGAGTCAACAAGCCACTCAAATGGCGGCTAAACCGATGGTTCAGTGGCAAGATTTCAAACTTATGCTGGAGCAAACACCGTCTGGTGTGTCTCAAGTTGCAAAGTCAATGGGTATGTCAACTAAACAACTTGTTGCAAGTGTTCAGGATGGTAGTGTTGCTACTCAAGATTTTTTCGATGCGATTTCAAAGACTGGTACTAATAAGTACTTCTCTAAAATGGCTACTCAATACAAGACCGTTGGGCAGGCTATGGATGGACTTAAAGAAACTGTTGCCAATAAGATGCAAGGTGCTTTTGATCGTGTTGGCAAGGTCGGGATCAAGGCTGTTAGTGGAATCACTGACAGTATAGCTAAAGTTAATTTTGATAAGTTAGCAGATAATGCTATGTCAGCGATTGGTAAAATCACTGATGGTTTTCAAACCTATGTTCAACCGGCTATTGAAAGTATATTTAATGGGTTTAAGCAAACTAACGCGATTAAATATATTCAAGATATGTTTGGTGATGTTGGTTCCGCAATCAGTAAAATATTTGATTCTGCATTTGCTGGTGGATCAAATCCCTTTGAAGCTTTGAGTAAATTTGCCGGCGGTGCAATTAAGGGTATAGCGAAGTCGATTAGTGCAGTTGCAAATGCTGTTGGTGGTATGGATCCTAATGTGTTGAAGGCGTTGGGTGGTGCTTTTATTATTCTTAAATCAGGTATGAAAGGACTGGTGTTCACTGCGATAGTCGCCGGATTAAATGCATTAGGAAGAATGAAACCAAGTAATCTTAATAGTTTGGCCAAAGCTATAACCGCTTTAGCAATCGCCTTTTCACTACTGAAAGCTGCAAAGGGAATTGCTGACACTTTTTCATCATTTAGTAAAATTTTTGGGAAGGCAAAAGGGAAAGATATTCCTGAAGTTCCAGATGCGCCCTCAACTCCAAAAGCCCCTAAAGTCGGCGGAATATTACAATCTGCTGGTGCCTACATGAAGTTAGGTGCTGCTTTAATGATGGTTGGTGCTGGTGTTGCTTTAGCTGGTGGTGGAATGATGTTGATGGCTATGGCTACTCAAAAGCTTGCTTCAGGTGGCTGGGCTTCAGTAGCGGTTTTCTTTGGTATGATCGGTGCACTTGCTTTACTACTGGTGTTGGTTAATTACTTAGGAGAGACGTTAATTGCTGGATCTGTTGGGTTATTGATGTTCGGCGCAGGTCTATTATTGATTGGTGCAGCCATTTTTATTGCTGCAGCTGGAATTGCTATATTGGCTACTCAATTACCTTTGATATCTCAATACGGAACTAGCGCGGCTGTGGGATTACTTGCACTTGCTGGTGCGGTTGCTGTGTTTGGTTTAGCAGCTATTGTTGGTGCAGTCGGCGTATTAGCACTAGGGATTGCTATTGCAGTTCTTGGTGTTGGTTTTATCGTTGGTACAGTTGGTGCATTACTGTTTGGTGTTGCTTTAATAGTAGTTAGTGCTGGTGCAATTTTGGCGGCTGTCGGAGTTCTATTGTTGGGAGTCGGATTAGCGTTAGTATCAGCTCTTACAATTGTTGGATCAGTTGGATTGATGCTAATGGCGGTTGCTATGGTTATGATTGCGGCTGTTGCCTTGGTGGCTGGCGTTGGCATGATGGTATTCGCTGTTGCATTAATGTTGGCTGCACCAATGATGATGATTGCTGCAGTCGGTGCGTTGTTACTTGGTGCTGCTACTATTGTTCTTGGAGTTGGATTATTAATTGTTGGTGCTGCTTTGGTTGTCGTCGGTGAAGGATTAACTATGGTTGCTTCTGCGGTGATTAGTTTGGCCACCGCCTTTATTACGGCTGGAACTATGATGGTTACGGCGATTGTTGGTGCTATGAATAATGTTGTATCTGCAGTTACTAATGGGATTTCTAACGCTGTTAATGCTGCTAAGAGTTTTGGAAGTGCACTGGTGTCTGTTGGTAAGGATTTAATTCAAGGTTTAGTTAATGGTATTAAATCTATGATTGGTTCTGCCGTCAGTGCTGTTAGTGACGTCGCTAGTAAAGTTGTTGATAAGGCCAAATCAATTCTACATATCGGTTCACCATCTAAATTATTTAATCAATATGGACGATGGGTCGACCAAGGTTTGATCAATGGATTGAATCGTGATTCTGATGCAGCCGCTACTGCTTCTGGTGCAATGGCTCAAGGCGTGGTTGATGCTGCGTCTAATATGAATCCACAAATTGGTGCTATTACGATGTCTGGTTTTAGTGGAACGAATCCTGGTGATATGTTGGCCGGAGGTTTTAGCAGGGCATTGGATATGATCAATGCGGTTGCTTTTGCACTGGGCGGAATTGCTGGTAATACTAGTGTTGGTATCAATGGGGTGGTTAATAGTAATGTTCCAACTAGTTCACCATTTGAGAATTCTGGAAATGGTATTGGTGGGATAACTAATAATGATTCAATGAGTACATCAACTGACAGCAACTCTAATGTCGTTATCGAGTCTGGAGCTATTCAGATTAATTCAAGTGGTAGTGCTGATTATGATGGCGATAGATTGTTGGCAATTATTGAACAGAAGATAATTGAAAAAAGTAATGCTTCATTGAGTTAGGAGGGGTAATATGGGAAATCATTTGGGAATCTATATAACTGATGATGCGAATAAAACATTTGAATTGCCGATTAATCCTGCCGAGGTTGAATTGACTGCTGAAACTGATGATAAAAGTGAAACTGTCACTGGCTTAGGTGAGGTTAATTTGATTGGGGATTCAAAGTTAAGGTCAATTAGTGTCCAAAGTACTTTGCCGTTGGATCCATCTAGTGAGCATTATGTTTCGGCACAGAATCTGTTGGGTAGTGCTCAAGAATATATTGATTGGTTGCTTAATATTCAGGAATCAAAAAAGCCGATGCGTTTAGTCATCAGCTCGACAAAAATTTCATTTAAAGCAACTATTTCAAGTTTTCAGTATGGTTTTAAAAATGGTTATGATGGTGAGTATGTTTATACATTAACTTTGAAGGAATATAGACCGTTTTTGGCCAAAAAAGTTACCAAGGAACAATCAGTTATAAGTGAATCAACTCGACCTACTCCGCCTAATAAAGTTGGCATTGGTTCAACTGTGATTGTTAATGGGCAATTACATCGTGATAGTGCTGGCAATGGTTTGGGATTGATTGAACAGAATGCCACTAGGAAGATTTCTTTGATTAATCCTGGTTCATCATATCCATATCACGTTGTTACTTTAGATGGTGGTGCACGTGGTTGGGTCAAAGAAAGTGACGTGAAGTCAGCATGATCACTAAATTTACTATTGGTCGTAGAAATAGTGGTGATACTTGGGATGTTTCAAGTTTGGCCAGCAATATTAAATGGGTCACTGATTTGAATTTTGCTGCAGGAACATTCACTTTTGATTTGTTGTTTGATGGTTCATTTTATCCTCAAAGTGGTGATGTAGTTGAGTTCCAGTGGGACGAACAGAAGATATTCTTTGGTTATATTTTTAAGACTACTTTCAAAGACAAGAAGTTTAGTATTACTGCATACGATAAGATGAGATATTTAAAAAATGAAGATTCGTTTGTGTGGCCAGTTTCTACTATTTCCGATAGATTCGATACTGTTTGTAAGATGGCTGAAATTAATCATAAGGTGATTAATGTTTCTGATTATAAACTGGCTGCTGAAGTAGCAGATTCTAAGACGTACTTCGACATGTTGAAGTCAGGAATTGACTCAACTCAAAAGGCCACCAATCAAATGTACTATGTGTTTGCTAATTATGATGTTGTTGAATTGCGGAAGGCTCCTTATAACAATCTAGATATTATTATTGGTGATCAGTCTTTGTTGACTGATTTTTCTTTTGAGAAATCGATTGATGATGCTGCTAACTCGGTTCGTATTATTAAGAAGAATTCATCAGAATCACAACAGACTACCTCTACAGCTACTGCAGATTCTGAATCGGCTGGTGATGACCCTAAGACTACTAGTTTTGCTTACACTGATGTTAAAGCTCATGATATTTTGGATTGGGGTAAGTTGCAGATTGTTGAGAATGCCAAGGACAAGGCCAATAACGCTCAAATGAAGCAACGTGCTGATGAATTACTCAAGGAGAAGAATAGAGAAACTTATACATTGAGTCTGGATTGTTTAGGTAATACCTCTTTGATTGCGGGTAATTCGGTTAATTTACAAATCAGTGAGTTGTCTAAGGCTGGATTCTACGTTGGTAACACGGCAATTATTAAAGCAACTCACAATTTTGGTAGTGACTATAATTGTAATTTGGAAATGAAGGTGAATGAACCATGGCTGGAGAACAGCTCCTCGAATTAATGAATAGTAAAGGTGGTAATGAATCGGATTACTCCGATATTGTTTACGGAAAAGTAATTAGTATAGATCCATTAAAGATTCAGACATCTAATCAAATGATTTTGTCTGAGTCTTTTTTAGTTCTGGGAAGACAGGTTACTAAACATAAGGAACATATTAGGGTATTGTCTCATTTTGATTCTATTGGTGAGGCTTCCGGTACCCGTCCTGATGTATCAGAAGCAATTGAGATTGACGGTTCACTTCAAGTTGATGATGAGGTTACTATGATTCGATTTGATGGTGGCCAACAATTTTATGTGTTAGAAAGAAGTAAGGATAGGAGGGATGTTGATGGATAAAACATTGACCTATCAAGTTAAAAATGGCCGAATATTGAATAAATTTGATAGACACGAGGCTATGATTCAAGCGGTTGATAAGATTTTGAAGACTGAAAGATTTGTTTATCCAATTTACGATAATCAATATGGTAATGATTTCTTTGAATTATTCGGTAAGTCATTTGATTATGCGACCGTTGAAGTAGAGCGGATGGTTAAAGAGGCTTTGTTATCTGACAGTCGTATTTTGAGTGTGCTGATAGATGACATTGAGATATTAGATAGAACTATCTTGCTAGTAAGTGGATCATGCACAACTATTTATGGTGATATTCCAATTGAAAGTGAGGTGAGTGTTAGTGACGCCTGAAAATTTAGCAAGCCAAATTGAATCAAGGGACTTTGATTATTATCTTAAGCAGATGATGGATAAAGTTCCTGACGACATTGACAAGCGCCAGGGCTCAATTATTTATGATGCTTTAGCTCCTGCAGCAATGTTGATGGCCAACCAATCATTGACTATGGGAACGCTGGTTAGAGAGTCTTATATCAAAACGGCAGATAATGAATTTTTAGATTATCGAGCGGGTGAACATGGTACTTCTAGACAGTTGGCGACTGCTGCACAAGTTATTGCTAAGTTTCTAGATTCAAAAGGGAATCCAATTGATAATGTTGATATTGGTGACAGGTTTGCTTCACTGGGCGATAATCCTATATTTTATAAAGTTAAAGCTATTAATGATAATTTAACTGGGATTCTGGAAGCGGAAGAACTAGGTACGCGTTCAAACGGATATTTGGGTCAAATATTGCCAGTAACGCCTAACGATGTATTATCTTGGGCAGAAGTGATTGAGGTGACTGTTCCGGCGCGGGATGATGAATCTGATGATCACTTACGTGAGAGATTATTGGCTTCCGATTCTTGGATTGCTTACGGTGGTAACATTTCTGATTATTTGGATATGTTATCTAAGATTCCAATTGTTGGCGGTGCACAGGTCTATCCTGTGTGGAATGGTGGTGGCACGGTTAAATTGGTTATTTTAGATAATGATTTGCGTGCTGCTAGTAAAGAATTGCTGACACAAGTTAAAAATGAGATTGACCCACCTGATTCACCCGGGTTGGGATATGGTCTGGCTCCAATTGATCACATGGTTACCGTTGTAGCTCCGGAAGAAATTCGTATTGATGTTTCAACTAAAGTAGAGATTGATTCAATTTCTGATAAGGATGTTTTAAGACCTAAGATTATTGACATAATTAGTAAGTATTTTGAGTTGTGTCGCTCTTCATGGGACGACGTCAATAAGGTGACTGGTAGAGGATACAATCTAGTTTTGTATCGGTCGAAGATTCTATCTGAAATTATGAAGGTTGAGGGTGTAGTGAATGCTTCTATTCCTGAGTTGAATGGTAGGGATGAAGATATTCATTTGATATTTAATAATGATATATCTCAACTTCCAATCATGGGTGAGGTGAAATTAGATGGTTAAACTTCAAAATTATTTACCTGATTATTACGATGATGTGTACGAGATGCAAAAACTGGTGGCTGCTGAACAAGTTGACTTCACTAAGTTTGATGATTTGGTTATGAGAACTTTGTTAAATCAATTTGTTACACAAACGGATTTATCGGGTATTTCAATATTTGAGGACCAATTAGGTATCGAACCTGATTCTAATGACTCGTTAGAGACGCGACAATATAATGTGTTAATGCGAATGCTGCCACCTAAGCCAATTACATTGAAGTATTTTAAAGAATTGTTACATACCTTGAATATTCCTACTTCGATTAATGTCGAATATGCAATCAGGCATGTTGAGACGGTAGCTAAAAAAAGTGAGATTAGTAAGGCTCAAATACAACGTTTGATATATCTATTAAACGTATATTTGCCTGCTAATCTCACTTTTCAAATTATTGTTAATTCGGAGTCAGACGCTGATTTAAATGAATATTTTGGTGCAACACAGGGTAGTTCAACCTTGGCAAGTGCGAATCCTAAATTAAAATATTTTTCTGATACTAAATTTAAAATATTTTGCGGTGGGATAAAGCCTGGAGTGGTTTCTTCAGCATTTGCACTACCCAAACTTGTTTCAACTGCGAAGTCTAAATTAACGGTCTATGCATCCGAATCCAATCCTCAAGCATATGCTCATGCTATTGCTAGAGCCTTGCTGAGAGGTGATTCAGAATTAGAAGAAACTAGTTATTTTGGAACTATTAAGCCACAGATATCAATAAATACTGAGCTAAAGGAGAAAGAATAAATGGCAGAATACAATGAAACAATTTTGACCGCTACTGGATTGGATTTAGCTAGCCGTGCTGCAAATGGTAAGACAAAGTTTGTCATTACACGTGCAGCATCAACAGAAGTTGATTTATCCAGTAAGTCAGAATCAGAATTACAGGCTTTGACTACTTTGCCTAGCGAGGCTCAGGCTGGTTCGATTGAGAATCAAACAGAGAATGTTCCTAATTCAAATGCTGTTATTGGAACCGAGATTTTGTTTACAAATGACGGTATTAATAAGAGCTATGTGATCAATGCAATTGGTTTATATGCAAGAGAAGACGGTAGTGATACTGAGATACTATATGCAATAAATACGGCAATTGATCCAGAGAGTATGCCTGACTTTGCTAAACAAGTCTTATTTCAGTTCAGATTTACTATTTACGTCGTTGTTGGAAGAACTGAAAATGTCACTGTTAAGGTTGATCCTACTGGGATGGCTTCTAAGGACTATGTTGATGATAGGGTCAATAAAATTAATACTGATGATGTTATTGGTAGTTCAGATACGTTGTCACAGTTAACAACCATGAGTAATTTTTTGGAGGATAAATAAATATGAAACTAACTGAATTTTTCGATTTGATTCAAAAGATAGTTGTGAAATTACCTGCAGCAGTTAAAATAAAAAAACTTGATGGTACATATTCGTCAATCAAGGCTGGCACAGATATGCAAGTAGATTTATCTGCGGTGGTTTATAGCAAGGATCAGGTGGATGATGCAATTAATAAAAAGGTTGTTGACGCAAATACAAACGCTTCAATAACTGATACGGCTCTATTGAAACAGCTTAAAGATATGAATACTTTTTTAAATGGAATAACAGAATAGGAGGAATGGACTAATGGAGTTTAAAAATGATTTGGAGTTAGTTGGACATGTTGCTGCACATTCTGTTTTGTCTGGAACTTATAAAGATTCAGATGGGAATGTCAAAGTATTATTGCCAACGGGTTCTGGTTCGTCACTTGATTTAGAACAATTTAGGAAAGATACCAATCCTACTGCTGCGGATACTAATCCACCGGTTGGTGCTGATATATATCCTGGTTCACTTGAAAAAGGAGAAGTTGGAGGTAGATATCTATTAAGTAACACTAAAACTGATCCAACCAAAGTAACTAATATTACTTTTTTAAAGGATGTTGGTAATAAGTTGAATATGGTTGGTGATGGATTACAATTCAGAGTACTTTTGCAGAAAACTGTCATTACAAAGGGAGTAAAAGGTGCTGTATCGACTGTTGAATTGAACTATGATCCCAAAAATATTGCAAAGAATAGTTGCTTTACAACTAAGTCACCAATACCTATAACAATTAAGGCAAGTTCCTTTAAAGTTGATGTTCCTGTTACTATCAAGTTGGATGGTGTAGGTGAGAACTTAGGATTAAGTAATAATCTTTCTCCAAGTATTACATTTACATTTAAAGCTAATAAGAGCATGGATATTAAGTCCAATCAGGGATATTCAAATGATGGCGTATCATCAGGAATTACAGGCGTTACGTATGATATTATTTGTGAAATGGTTAATACTTATTCAGCTCAAGAGGCAGTGTCACAATTACCGGTTGGCATGTCGTTAATGAGCGGTGATGTAAGTGGGGACGTTCCACTTAAATTTGTAAATGATGATTACTCAAATATTTCAGGTTTGCAGATTACGTTTAATCCCAAAATTATGATGACAGAAGGAACTGGCACTTCTGCCAAATATTGGATAGGAAGAGCCTATTTGAAATTTTCAGAAATGGGATTCACTTTTCCCAAGGTATTGAATGTAGAAAGAGATGATTTGTTACTTAATAGACAGATTGAAATTTCTTATAATGATTTAACAGACGCTACCAAGGTACATACTTATCAAGTAAATTCTGATAATGTAGAAAACGTGAAAACAGGTGATATATCCCCATCAGAGGGCCCTACATCTGTAACTTATTCTTCTAATCCGAATTTACTTATTGAAAGTGGATTATTAAATATTGATTTCAAAGTAATTGTAACTTCATCAATTACTAGTGCTAAATATATATATACTTTAAGTATTATCGATGTGTCAACATATTAGGGAGGTAAACTAATGTCCAAAATAACAATTGAGTTAAATGATAATGGTAATATAAGAAATTTTATAAAGAATGAATATAAAAAAGAAGGCTGGATTATCGTTGATGATAATCCAGCCTTTAACTATGAGAATAAGTTTGATTGGACAATAAGAAACTCAGACAACAAGTTAGTTCACATTGCAACAGGTATGACGCCAGAAGAAGAAGCTAATTCGGTCAGTGCAGCAACGCTTAAACAAGTCGGTGAGACCGCTGCTCAAGTAGCAAGTTTAGCAACAGCCTTTGGTGCATATATGAAAGCAACTGCATCAAATGATGCAACTATATCTAATACGGAAGAGGGTACTAAATAATGTTTATTGCAATTCAATTAATGTATCAAATGAATGTATACAAGAATACTGATGTTGCTGATTTTGTTAAATGGAACAATATCAATTCTGATCAATATAAGACAATCACTGGGGAAGAATATACGGAAAGCTAGCCATTTGGTTAGCTTTTTTGATTGAGGTGATGGAATTTGAAATATTTAAAGAAGAATCACTTTTGGTTCCTTACGGGAATGGAAACATTTGCCTTGGGGTTACTATTTATTTCTAATGGTAATTTTATTGATAGACCACCATCCACACCACCATTTATTACTAATGTAGATGACCCGCCATTTGCCATTGCGTTAATAATTGTTGGTTTATATACGATGTTCTCATGTTTTGATGTATTACATCATTCTAGAAAAGACGTAATCACGTTTGTACTTCTGTTTGTTTGGACGTTTTACCTTGTTATATTTTCAATTCATGATTTTACATCTCCCATATTTATGCCAAAATTCACTACTATTTTTATTTTATTTATAGTTGTAAGAATTTTGTTTGAATCATTTTGGAGTAATCCTAATGATTGATACCGTTAGAGTTGCTATTTCGGCTGTGGTTGGTGGTGCAGTTACGGGTATATTTGGCGTTTGGTTGCAGCGAACTAAAAACAAAGGTAGTAATGAAAGTATCTACGCTGATCACACTCAAGAGTTATTTGACAGGTTAGACAAGATAACTCAGGAACGTGATGACTTGAAGGAACAAGTTATTAAGTTAAATAACCAAGTTCAAAAGCAAAGTAATATTATTGATTCGCTTACTAAACAGGTAGGAAATTTAAATGAAAAGTTCGATTTAATGGAGGAAAAGTAAATGAACATTATAGAGGGATTAAATTTGATTGATGTGACACAACTGTTGACTATTGCAATTCTGTGTTATGTAACAACGAACGCAATTAAGAATACAGGTAAGGTTAGCACACAATACATGCCATTTATTTCAATGGTGTTAGGATTATTATTTTCAATTTTGATTGCAGTAGTATTTCATGATAGTGAAATGGGTAAGGCTATAATCGCAGGTCTATTGGTTGGTGGTTTTACTTCAGGAATGTTTGATGGAATTCAAGGATTCTTAAATGATGGGGGTACTTCAGAATGAAACGCAAATTAGTTTATATTGTAGGTCTGCTTATTGCAGGTCTATTTTTTTGTTCTACTAATGTTCAAGCTGCTAGAACGGATATGGTTGATGTGTCTAATCACAATGGCTACATGACTGTATCAAACTTTCAGGACATGTTGAACAATTATGGGGTCAAGGCAGTGATCACTAAGATATCTGAAGGTACTTATTATCATGACTACACGGCTGCCAATAATATCTCTACTGCCCAGTCTGCTGGTCTGTACATTAATGGTTATCACTTTGCTAGATATACCACAGTGGCGGGTGCGATATCTGAGGCTAACTATGCTGCTACTATGGCCAAACAAGATGGACTACCAATTGGAGCTGTATTAGTTACTGATGTTGAAGCTGAGCAACAAAGTGGATTATCAAGAGCGACCAATAATGCCAATAATAAAGCCTTTATGGAGCAAGTTGCTAAGTATGGATATCGTTCAGACATATACACTATGAGTTCATGGCTCGGCAACAAGATGGATGTGAACAGTGGTGGTTGGATTGCTTCATATCCGTATAACGCCTCAGGGAAGTCCTGGTATTCAGGCAATCATAGTTGGCAATGGGGAAGTACTTATCAATTTGCAGGTAGTTATGGCAATTTTGATGTTTCTCAAAACTATGATGATTTTTATACTGGTGGCCAAGCTGCTGAGGTAGATCCACGGCAGACGATTAATAATATTGTTTCTGTCAAAGGTAACAACTATAAGGCATTCACTACTTATGATAATTATGGTAATGCAAATAGTGGAACTGACGTTACTAGTGCTACTGATTGGGTATCTAATTCTATCAAGGTTGTTAATATGAAACCTTATTTTGTAATTGGGCGTAACGTTTTATTGCCTCAATCAACTACGACATTTAAGAATAAGGTGGTTATTAACTATCGTTCCGACTATGGTGTCTTGGCTTATAATTATAAAGGACAATCCGTTGGTGATAGTAATAAGACATTTAAGGGTGGAACAGAATGGGCAACTAACGATACATTGGTCGATATTCCCAATATTGGTTGGTGTTATAAAGTTGCTACTGATGAATATATTCCTGTTAAGTATATGCAGGGTTCTGGATACGCTGTATAAAGGATTAACAAAAATAAACTCAAAGAGCAGTCAATCTGATTTTCATTAGGTTGACTGCTCTTTTTTTGCTTATGTATATGTACACAATTTGTGCACATTTTTTTATAGTTCTTATGTGATTTGATATAAACTAAAAAATAGAATAAGTAATGATTGTATGTATAGTAAGGTTTTCTCAAAAATACTATTTTCTTATTTATAATAGAGAGCTTGTACTCTCCTTTAAAAGAACAAAAGAGAACAAAAGTTCGTATAATAAAAAGTAGAAAAGCTGTTATATCAGCCTTTCTACTTTTTTGTTTTGCTTAGAAACCAAGAGAATGTAATAACGTTTTGCACGGAGTTTTGCACGTCGCCTATTTTTGAAATTATTTTGCACGTCTTTTTTTTAGAAAATAATTACGTGCAAAATATTAAGCCATTTTTTATCATTCTATTTATTATTATCTAATTAACTTTAATTCATGAATGATCACCAAATTCATGAATTATATCGTCCATAGATACAATTTTCTTGCCATCTTTAACCCAACGTTTATGTGATATATCAGCAATATGTTGATCATACTCATTCTCCAGTCGACCTATGGAGTAGTTCTTTAACAATTCAGATAGACTGATACCGTAGAAATCAGCCATATATTGTAGCCAGTTTTTTTCACTATCAGATGTAATTGCCATATTACCACCTCTTAATATAATACATTGTAATATGCAACTGAGACACAGGCAATAAAAAATAGTTTATGAAATATAAAATGCGATACATACCGTGGTTAATCTCATTAATATAGAATAATTAAAGGACAAATAAAGAATTTATATTTCATCATTATATTGCATTTGCAACATTATGGGCTTATACTCTAAAAAGTGTAATAAGAGGAGCAAATAAGCATGGAAGATGTATTAAGAACAATCGGAACAATAGCCCGCGCATTAGATTCGATTGCAAATATTGAATTTGTTGATATTGATTTAACACGTGGACAATATTTATATTTGGCACGTATTTGTGAGCAACCGGGGATTATACAAGAACAGTTGGCTAATCAATTGAATGTGGATAGAGCAACTGTGGCTCGATCAGTTCAAAAATTAGAAAAGAAAAATATTATTACTAGGCAAAATGATGCTAAAAATTTGAGAATTAAACATTTGTTGCCAACTGAAAAGGGAAGATCGGTCTATAAAACTGTCAAACGTGAAAATGATTATTCAACTAAAATTGCGGTTGACGGTATGACGGATTCTGAAATTCTGGAATTAAGTAAATTGTTAAATAAAATGAAAAAAAATATTAATCATAGTTGGAAATATGTTAAAGATGGAAATAAACGAGAATATTAAATAAGGGAGAATATAAGTATGAATACTGTAATAAAACGTGTAACGGTAAATGACGTTAGTGAATTATGTGAAATTAGTAGGGAAACTTTCAAGGATACATTTGGGGCTGATAATACTAGTGAAAATATGAAAGATTATCTTGATAATGCCTACTCAAAAAATCAATTAATATCAGAAATAAATACCTCGGGAACGACTTTTTGGTTCTTGATGTCTGATGATAAGGTTGTAGGATATCTTAAGCTCAATATTGATCAGGCACAGTCTGATTCGGTTGCACCTGGTTCTTTGGAAGTAGAAAGAATTTATATACTTAAAGAATACAAGCGACATGGATTTGGTTCTACACTGATTAAGTATGCTTTTGAAGTTGCGGCTAAATCGAATAGAAGCAAAATATGGTTAGGTGTTTGGGAGCACAATGAAGCAGCAAAAGGATTTTATAAAAAGATGGGTTTCAAACAGATACGTGATCATGTATTTCAATTGGGCAATGACAAACAACGTGATTTGATTTTGTTGAAGCAATTGGATAAATAGTTATTAAGTTTAGTATGTTGTTTTTTACGTGTGAAGTGGATATAGTTAATGAGTTAAAAGACATTTGGAGAGGCAGTACAAAATTATTTTTTGGAGAAAAAGAATGATAACATTAAAATCGAAGCGAGAGATTCAAGGGATGCAAGAGGCAGGGGATATCTTGGCTGGATTGTTCAATGAATTGGAATCATATATAAAGATCGGACAATCAACATTTGATATCGACAACTTTTCTTATAAATATATTGTTGGACACGGTGCCACACCGGGCGAATTGAACTTTGAAGGCTACAAGTATTCCACTTGTATAAGTGTAAATGACATGATTTGTCACGGTTGTCCAAGTAAGGATATCTTTGTTAAAGAGGGAGATTTAATCAAGGTTGATACGGTTATTGACTACAAGGGCTACTTAAGTGATGCTTGTCATGCTTTTGTTGTCGGTAAAGCTTCAGATGAGGTTTCACAATTGATGGATGTGACTTTGAAGTCACTTTATTTAGGAATTGATCAGGCTGTTGTTGGTAATCGCATTGGTGATATTGGC